>DASPYR010000001.1:0-11516 GCA_035636675.1 Rugosimonospora sp.
TTGCGCAGCGGTTTGCCGGTTTTCAGGGTGTGGGCGATGCGTTCCTGAGTTTTGCGTTCGCCGCACAGACTGACGAAAGTTTCGCGCTCAAGGTCCAGCAGATATTGTTCGCTGACGACCTGAGATTCGGTTAACGGCCCACCAGCAAGAACATTCGCGAGCTTGCGCGCCACGTGGGCGTCATATTCGGAGATGTATTCGCCGCGCAGCATCATGTGAATGGCAAGCTTTGCGCCCGCGAGTAATTCTTCGCCCAAGACGCGGATAGAGGGCTCGTTGGGCGGCGGGAGACTCGGGCGGTAATCCTCGCGAACGAGGGCGAGCGCCGTGGCCTTGGCATCGGCGACGAGGCGATCGCCATTCATGGAGATGAAATCGGCGGGACGAAGAAATCCCAAGCCGCGGGCATCTTCGGCGCTCGTGGAAACTTTGGCCATGGCCAGTGTTTCGAAGACGGGCTTGAAAGCGTGGAACAGGTCGAGGGATTCGGCCCCTGCGGCGTGTTCATTGGCGCGGATCATCATTTCTTTGGAGCCGCCGCCCGCGGGAATCAGGCCGACGCCGGTCTCGACGAGGCCCATATAGGCTTCGGCTGAAGCTTGAATGCGAGCCCCATGCAGGCAAATCTCGCAGCCGCCGCCCAGGGCCATTCCCTGCGGAGCGATGACGACGGGCTTCGGGGCGTGCTTCAGGGCCAGATTGGCGTTCTGGAAACGGCGCACGGCATCGTGGATGTCGTCCCATTCCTGTTCCTGCGCGGCGACGAGGAGAAGCATTAAATTGGCGCCGACCGAGAAATTGGACGCCTGATTGGCCACCACCAGCGCATCGAAATCGGTGTTCAAGCGCTTCAAACCAGTCTGCACCATGGCGGTGATGTCGTCGCCGATGGCGTTCATTTTGGAATGAAATTCGCAGCACAAGACTCCCTGGCCAAGATCCATCAGGCTGGCGCCGGAATTGCTGGCGATTTCTTTCGAACGTTCCTTGAGCGATTTGAGAAGGATGATGCCTGGCGGTTCGGGAACTTTGACGGAGGTTCCGGCACCCGGATCGAATACGGAGAGTTCGCCGTCGGACGATTCGTAGAATGATTTGCGGCCGGAGGAGAGCAGGCGCGTGAACCAGGGAGGCACATCGCGGCCGTCGGCGGTCCAGCGGCGCGTCAGGGCCTCGATGCCGAGCGCATCGCATATTTCGAATGGGCCGAGGTCCCAGCCGAAGCCCCAGCGCATGGCACGGTCAATGTCAACAATGGAATCGGCAATTTCAGGGACACGGCGGGCGGCGTAGAGCGACGTCTCCGAGATGAGCTCCCAAAGGAATTGCTGCGCCTTATCGCCCGGCTGGCCGGCGATTACGGGAGCCAGAATGGCCTGAAGACGCGCGCGCGAATCTTCGATGGTGCGCGCCGTTTCGAGCGAGCCGAAGCGCGCTTTCTGCCGGGGACGATATTCCATGGTGCGGGGATCGAGAGCCAGGATTTCACTGTCTCCACCTTTATCGGGGCCCTTTTTGACGCGCTGGTAGAAGCCGCGGCCGGATTTTTCGCCGAGCCAGCCGCGGCGCGTCATTTCTTCGACGAGCGGCGGAACGCGGTAAAGCTCGCGCGATTCGTCTTCGGGCGCGTTCTCATAGATATTGCGAACGACGTTGGTAAGGACGTCCAGGCCCACGATATCGGCGGTGCGGAAAGTGGCGGATTTGGGCCAGCCGATGGCCGGGCCGGTGCAGGCGTCGACTTCCTCGATGCTCATAGCGAAACGGGCCATGAGAGACAGCGAAGTGAGCATGGAAAACGTGCCGATGCGATTGGCGATGAAATTGGGGGTGTCTTTGGCGCGGACTACACCTTTGCCCAGACGCCGATCGCAGAAATTGGCGAGCGCGTCGAGGACTTCCGGGGAAGTTTTGGGGCCGGGGATGAGCTCGACGAGCTTCATGTAACGCGGGGGATTGAAGAAATGCGTGCCGGCCCAGTGGCGCTGGAAATCGTCATCGAAGCCTTGGGCGATCTGGTGGATCGGAAGGCCGGAGGTGTTCGTGGTTACGATCGTGCCAGGCCGGCGATGCGGTGCGAGCTTTTGCAGCAGGCTCCGCTTGATGGCGAGGTTTTCGGCCACGGCCTCGATGATCCAATCGGCTTGGGCACACCAGGCGAGATTGTCTTCGAAATTGCCGATGGTGATGCGACTAGCCGCTGCCGGGGTAAAAAACGCGGCCGGCCGTGCCTTTTGTGCGGCTTCCAGGCCGGCGCGGACGACGCGGTTGCGGACGCGAGGATCCGTTAGCATTAGACCGCGCGCTTTTTCCTCCGGGGCGAGCTCGGACGGCGCGACGTCAAGCAGAAAGCAATGCACGCCGGCGTTGGCCAGATGAGCGGCGATGCGGGCGCCCATGGTTCCGGCGCCGAGTACAGCGGCGGTATTGATCTGAGGGCCGGGTTTCATAGGGTTGCGCGTAACTCCTTTAGACTCAGTGTCAGGCACCCTGAGCCAGGCTAGCGTTGTGAGTGTTACAGAACAGACAAAGGCGGTCAACCCGTAGGAGGACTGCATCCCAAAGTCGTTTTATGCTGTCTAATAGGATGGGAACCGATAGGAGAGAAACCCTAATGGGATGGGTGCAGGCGGCACTCGGACGCGTACGTGAATTTGCGTACGCAGAACGCCCGGCGCGGCAGCCGAAGGATCCGGTGCGGCCAAAATTGGGACTAGCGCTAGGCGGCGGCTTCGCCCGAGGGATCGCACACGCCGGGGTGCTGCGTACTCTGGAGCAGAACGGTATCCCCATCGACTACATTGCGGGCACCAGCGCAGGGGCCTTGGCGGGAATGGCGTATGCGAGCGGACTGCCCTTCGAGGAAGTGGTAAATCGCGCGGCTGCGCTGCGCTTTGGCAATTTCGGGCAGTGGAGATTCTCCTGGCTGGGCCTGGCCTCGAATCAACGGCTGGAGTTTTACCCCAAGCGATATCTGAACGTCAGCACGTTTGAAGAGCTGCGGATTCCGCTCACCATCGCTGCCACGGATTTGATCACCGGCGAGCCCGTCTATTTTGATCACGGTCCGCTGGGGCCGCCGCTGCGTGCCTCATGCGCGTATCCGGGTCTTTTTCAGCCGGTCCAATATGAGGGACGAACATTAGTGGATGGATTTGTCGGAGCGACCGTGCCGGTGGAAGCTGTGGCCCGAATGGGCGCCGATGTGATCATCGCGGTTTTCCTGGATGCGGAGGCGATGGTCAAGCCAACGAACTTCACCGATGTGATCGGGCGCTCGTTCACCATTATTCAGCGCCATGCCGATTTGGCGTGGCGGGCAAAGGCCGACGTGGTCATCGAGCCGCGCGTGCGGGATTTTGCGTGGGATGACTTCGCGAAGACGCCGCAGTTGATCGCTGCGGGCGAAGAGGCCACGCTGGCGGCTATGCCGCGAGTGCAAGCCGCACTCGAAGCGGCAAGAAAGCGCGTAGGTGCGGAAGAGCCGCGTGCTATGGCAGGATCTAGGTGAGGAAATCGCTAGGCCGGACGGATTTGGACGCGCACCGGCTGGCCTAGGCCCTTGCCACGCTGGGTGAACCAGGCGCTCATGGCTTCCGCCAGGCGCTCGGGCTGGACGCGAAAACCGGTTTCCAGGAGGCCTTCGGCAAGAGGCAGTGTGTCATCAAACTCGGCTTCTCCGGTGAAGTTGCGCATACAAAAATTGTCAAGCCATTCGAGGGGACAAGGACGGCGCTCGGCGCCTATAACGATTTCGACGCACAGCTTCTGAGCGTACACGAAGACAGTATAGCGTGCCGGCCGCGGTGAATGCGTGTCCGACACCAAATTCCTTGCTGCTACCGAATCCGGGAACTAGAATTGATCTCTAGCGCCGCGAAGCTCTCGTGGCGACACGTTCGTGGCGAAGAAGGCGGTGCAATGGCCTGGCAGCCGCAGTCGGAGCCCTGCCGCTTGTAATCGTCGTCTCAGATTCCGATAAGATCCGGACCGGGAGAAAAACTTGGGTACACCGCTCGAGGAGTGGGTGGAAGATGCCGCTCGAAGGACGCGGCCAAAGCAGGTCGTCTGGTGCGACGGATCGGAAGCCGAAGCGCGGCAGATGGTGGAAACACTGGTTGCTGAGGGACGGACGGTTCGCCTGAACGAACGGACCTATCCTAACTGCATCCTGCATCGGAGCGATCCGAGCGACGTGGCGCGAACGGAGCAAGTGACGTTCATCTGCTCGCGGCGCAAAGAAGACGCCGGGCCGACGAACAACTGGATGGCGCCGGAGGAGGCCAAGCAGAAGGTCGGCGCGCTGTTTGATGGCGCGATGGCCGGCCGGACGATGTACGTGGTGCCCTACCTGATGGGTCCCGCGGACTCGTCCATGACTCGCGTGGGCGTGGAGGTGACCGACAGTCCCTACGTGGTCGTGAGCATGCATATCATGGCGCGTATCGGAAAGGCCGCGCTCGAGCGGATCGGCAAAACGAGTGACTTCGTGCCGGGGCTGCATTCACTCGGCGATTTGAATCCGAAGCGGCGATTCGTTCTGCATTTTCCGGAAGAAAAGCTGATCTGGAGCATCGGCTCCGGCTATGGCGGCAATGCGCTGCTGGGGAAGAAATGTTTCGCGCTGCGCATTGCGAGCTGGTTGGCGCGCGAGCAGGGCTGGATGGCGGAACACATGCTGATCCTGGGCCTCGAAGATCCTTCCGGCAAAGTCACCTATATGGCGGCGGCGTTTCCGAGCGCCTGCGGCAAGACGAATATGGCGATGATGGTCTCCACGCTGGAGGATTCCGGCTACCGCGTGTGGACCGTGGGCGACGACATCGCCTGGATGCAAGCGGGAGCGGACGGCTATCTGCATGCGATCAATCCTGAGGCGGGATTTTTTGGTGTTGCGCCGGGAACAAATGAGTTGACGAATCCGAATGTTATGGCCGCGGTGAAACGAAACACGATCTTCACCAACGTAGGCATGACGGCTTCACGCGAACCTTGGTGGGAAGGGATGACGCCGCAGCCACCGCCCGACCTGCTGGACTGGCAGGGCCGCGACGTCTCCGCCGGCGCCCAAGGCCCCGCGGCGCATCCGAACTCACGCTATACGGTTCCGGCGCGGCAGGCGCCGCGCATATCGCCGCATTGGGAAGATCCGGCCGGGGTTCCCATTTCGGCGATCATCTTCGGAGGAAGGCGCGCCCGCGTGGCGCCGCTGGTTTACGAATCCTTGAGCTGGCAGCATGGAGTCTTCGTGGGCGCGGGCATGGCTTCGGAAACGACCGCGGCGATCACCGGGGAAGTGGGAGTGCGAAGGCGCGATCCGATGGCCATGCTGCCCTTCTGCGGTTATCACATGGGCGACTATTTTCGCCATTGGCTGGAGATGGGCCGGGGCATTCCGCACCCGCCGAAGATTTTCCACGTGAACTGGTTTCGCAAGGGCCCGAACGGGAAATTTTTGTGGCCCGGTTATGGCGAAAACGTGCGGGTGCTCAAGTGGATTCTCGAGCGCGTGAACGGCAAGGGTCAAGCGGAGGAAACGCCCATTGGATTTGTTCCCACTCCTCAAGCTTTGACGCTGGATGGTCTCGCGATCTCAGCGGCGGATATGAAAGAAGTGCTTCGCGTGGATGCCGCAGATTGGCAGAAGGAAGCGGAGGAGATTGGCACGTTCTTCAATATATTGGGGGACCGTCTGCCGCCGGAACTGCGGGCGGAGCAGGCCCATCTGACTGAACGGCTCAATCTGGTAAGCAGCGCAAAGGGCTGAGGGCCGGGCTCAAGCGTTCCGTTCACAATTCACCTGAAATTGAAGCGAGTGATTATTTTGTAAGCCGCTGGAGCCGCGTCTCCAACGGGGTTAACTGGAGCGACAAAAGGCTTCCCGAGGTCTTTACGGACTCCACGCGTTTCAAGTATGCTCCCCAAGAAATTTTCTACTTCAGAGAGGCTAGCCCAGCCGCTGTGAGCGAAATCTTAGCTACGCGAATCACGCGAATTTTCATTCCACAAAGAGAGTCGAAACCCGCCGAGTTATGCACTCCGATACGGCCGGAGCGCAGGCGCACGCCGCGCCGTCCTCTTCCGATCCCGCTCTTCGTGTATGGCCACACGCCCGAAGGCCACCCATTTTATGAGGAGACCTTCACGAATGCGGTGAATGTCCATGGGGGATCGATGCGCATGGAGAGGAATGTACAGCTTGGACAGCGCCTGCTGGTGGTTAATCAGAGAAATGAGTGCGCGCAGCCCTGCATCGTCGTGTTTCTGGGCGTACGGCTGGGCGGCGGGATCGATGTGGCATTCTCGTTCACCGCCGCCATGCCGTACTTCTGGCGCGATCTGGGCGCGGGCCAGTTCAGCGCCGAGGAAGTGGAATTGGATTACGCGGCCGCGGAGCCATCGCAATAGGTCTAGAGAATGGATTCGATTTCGGCATCCAGGGCGACGTGCGATTGCGGAAAGCCGTTGATGCGATAGGTCTGCACGGAGCGCGGTGCAACGGCGGGTTGTAAAGAGAAATGGAGAAAACGGCTGATGTGGTAATCCTCGTCAAAGATGCCGAAGACGCGCGCGGTCTCTTCGGGCGATAGCCCAAAAGCGGCCAGGGCCAGCGGGCGCCCAAAGCCGCCCGCGAGCTGCCGGTATTTTTCGACCACGTCACGCAAGCTCATGGATTGACGTGGCGCGATGCTCATATCCGGCTACTCATATCCACGGATTTTTATATCCACTTCTCTATATCCAAACATATCTATATCCAAACATAGGCGCCCGAATCGCCGTAGGGCACGTTGACGTAAAACAAATTGGCCTCCGGGGCGCGCGCGAAGCTCTCGAGCAATTTTCGAGGTCCATGGCAGGAGCAAAGCGTCTCGGCACGGGCCATGGCGATGCGGGCGACGTCATCCAGGCTGGGCACTTCGTCACGCGAAAACCACAGCCAGGTCGCGGGGCGATCGCAGGATGCACAGTCATCCATGGCTTGATCCAACCGGCGGCTCATTGCGGCGGCTACTTCCGGTTGCAGACCCGCGGCGGAAAATTCGTCGCTGCCGACAAAGAAATATTGACTGAATTCAGCGCCATCGGGCTCAAAGGCAATGACGCGGCCCGGGAAGCGCTGCAGTTCCTTTTCCATTTGCTGTTTTAGGCAAGCCAGACAGAGCGAGACTTCGGGACGCACGGGGCGACGGCGGTGGGAAGCCTTGCCACGCAAATAGAGAGTGTCGGGGATAAATGTGGCCATCCAGGCGCCGTCATTCTCGAGGTGCTCGCATTCGGCAGGCATGCGCGTGAGGCGTGCCCACCAATTGCGGGAGCGCCAGCGAAAACGAATTTCGGGATAGGCCTGCTCGAGACGCATGCTTTCCGTGATAGTAACAAACTGGAAGCAAAAGTCTAAAGGTTGGAGGCGGCAGAGAGGTCAGATAAGATGATGGACGCCGCTCGATGCGAACCGCTCGCCAGAGCGGATTAGCCGAAACATCTCATTCATCGGGAGGAATTATGGCCATTGCGGTGGGACAGCCGGCGCCGGATTTCACGTTGAAGGACCAGAACCAAAAAGACGTAAAGCTTTCTGAGTATCGCGGAAAAAATGTGGTGATCGTGTTTTATCCGCTGGATTGGAGTCCGGTGTGCACGAACGAGCATGCCTGCTTCGTAAACGATTTGAAGCAGTTCGAGAAATTGAATGCGCAGGTGCTGGGGCTGAGCGTGGATAGCGTCTGGTCGCATAAAGCGTTTGCCGAAAAGATGGGCATTCGCTATCCGCTGCTGGCCGATTTCCAACCGCGCGGCGCGGTGGCGGAGAAATTCGGCGTCTATCTGGCCGATAAAGGGATCACTGGCCGGGCGATTGCGATCGTGGACAAGGCCGGCAAGATTGCCTGGCTGAAGAATTATGATATTCCCACGGTGCCGGACATGAAGGAAGTCTCGCAGGCGCTCTCGAAGGTCCAGTGAGGGCTGGGGGCCTGAATGCGCTCGGGAGGTTGCGGCTTTAGCGTACGCTATGCGGCTTGAGAATTGCCGCGGAAGATCAGGAAGATCAGCAAGGCATTCAGCGCGATGATGACAGCCGCGGTGAACCAGGCGAGCGCCGCGACCCACCAGGAATTGGCGAACTCGCCCATGCGGCGCTTGTCGCCCGTGAACTGCACCAGCGGAACGAGTGCGAACGGCAACTGAAAGCTGAGAATGACCTGGCTGAGGATGAGCAGGCCCATGGCCCTGGTTTCACCGGCAATACCGATCACCAGCGCCGCGGGGATGATGGCCGCAGAACGCGTGATCAAGCGCCGCAACCAGGGCTTGATCTGCAGGCTTAGGAATCCCTCCATCACCACCTGGCCGGCGAGAGTGCCTGTAAGCGTGGAGTTCTGCCCGGAACAGAGCAGGGCCGCGGCGAAAAGAGTGCTGGCCAGGCCCGCGCCCAAAACGGGAGTCAGCAGTTTGTAGGCCTGGCTGATATCGGCAACGGCGGTGAGCCCGCGATGGTGGAAGGCCGCGGCCCCGAGAATCAGGATCGCGGCATTCACAAAAAGCGAAAATCCGAGCGCAATGGTCGAGTCGAGCGTGGCAAAACGGATGGCTTCGCGTTTTTGAGGGGAGCTCAGTCCGAAGGCGCGCGTCTGCACGATGCTGGAGTGCAGGTACAAATTGTGCGGCATCACCGTGGCGCCGAGAATACCGATGGCGAGATACAGCATGTCCCGATCATGCAACAGCCGCAGCGGAGGAACGAGACCCGTGGCCGCCTCGCGCCACAGGGGCTCAGCGACAAAGAGTTCATAGGCGAAGCAGGCGGCGATGGTCGCGATCAGGACGATCACCAGCGCTTCGATCCAGCGAAACCCGCGGCCTTGCAGGGCCAGCACGATCAGCACGTCGGTGCCGGTAATCAAGACGCCGGCGAGCAGCGGGATGCCGAAAAGCAGTTTCAGCGCGACCGCGGAGCCCAGAACCTCCGCCAAGTCGCAGGCGGCAATGGCAATTTCGCCCAGCAGCCACAAGGCCAGCCCCACCGGGCGCGAGTACGATGCACGGCAGGCCTGCGCGAGGTCGCGCCCGGTGGCGACTCCCAATTTGGCGGAGAGCGCCTGCACGAAAATCGCCATTAAACTGCTGATAATCACGACGCTCAGCAAGGCGTAGCCGAATTGCGATCCGCCGCCGATGTCGGTGGCCCAGTTTCCCGGGTCCATATAACCGACCGCCACCAGATAGCCGGGTCCGGCGAACGCCAG
The DNA here is from genome assembly GCA_035636675.1 of Rugosimonospora sp. Lineage (GTDB taxonomy): Bacteria > Acidobacteriota > Terriglobia > Acidiferrales > UBA7541 > Palsa-189. Next base: position 9,249 of record DASPYR010000001.1, read on the forward strand.
CATTTTGCGAAGGAACGAAGCGCCGCCGGCAATGGGGACGCTGCGATAGACCTCCGGCAAGGAGGGCAGCATCGCGACGGAGTTCTTGCTGGCCGCGGGCCGAAGACTTAAACCGGGAGCCTCGGATTCGAGCCGCACGGCGTTGGGCGAAGATTCGGACACGGGATCCACGATGGACTCAATTATCTTAACCTAGATAAAGGTTAAATATAAACTACATTTAACATCTCAAGCCGTCAAGACGGGCTCTCCAGCAGTGTTGCGTCAAAGACACGCGCCGGTCGAAATCGCGCTTTGATAGACCGCGCAGTTTGGCTTGCGTGCAGTGCTTGCGTCACATCATTTGTGATAGCTTGAAGCGGAGGCTCATGGAGGAAAAATGGCGGAACAGCAAACGCCGCAAGTGCAAATCAAGGTCGATGAGAAGGACCTGGTTGGCCAATTCTCCAATCTCGTAATGATTCACCACAATCCGGAAGAATTTACGATGCACTTCATCTACGTGTTTACCAACGGAACGCATGGGAAACTCGTGGCCAGCACGATCGTCAGTCCGGGGCACGCCAAGAGGCTGTGGCGGGCGCTGGGGGAGAACATCGCGCGATTCGAAGCGCAATTCGGGCCCATTCGCGAATCGCCCACGCCGGCGCCGCCTCCGAACGTCGGATTCGTGCAATAGGAACTCCGGCCGGAAGAATTTTGCGGCTGAGGTGATTGTACGGTACGCTCGTGCGCACCAGCATGCCGGCGATCAGCGCTATCCTCATCACCTATAACGAACAATCCGATCTGCCCGAGGCTTTGGAATCGCTCCGCGGCGTCACCGACGAGATCGTTGTGGTGGATTCCGGCAGCACCGACCGGACCTGCGAAATTGCGCAAAGCCTCGGGGCCCGAGTGGTTTTGCGCCCCTTCACTAATTTTGGCGAGCAAAAGAATTTTGCCGCGGGGCAGGCGGCGCACGATTGGCTGCTCTCGCTCGATGCCGATGAACGGCTGAGCGGCGAATTGCGCGAATCCGTCGCCGCCTGGAAACAAAGCGAGCCGGAATACGCGGCCTATCAGATCAATCGCAAGCCGAACTATCTGGGCGGCTGGATCCGCCATTCGGGGTGGTATCCGGAATATTGCGTGAGGCTCTACCGGCGTGATTGCGCGCGGTTCGTGGGCGCGTTACACGAAAGCGTGCAGGTGAATGGGCGCGTGGGGCGCCTGCCGGGCGAACTTCTGCATTACACGATTCGTTCGCTCCGGGAGCACTATGCCAAGATGGAAGCGTTCACCACGCGGGCAGCCGAGGATCTTTATGCCGGAGGGCGGCGCCACTGGCGCGGCGGCATGTGGCTGGCGGCACCCTGGACGCTGCTGCAGCGATTTTTCTTTCAGCTGGGGTTTCTCGACGGCTATCGCGGCGCGCTGATCGCCTGGACCTCGGCGCGTTACGTCTGGCTGAAGTACCGCAAGCTGGGTGTGCTGGTGCGGGGAGGAAAGCTCGAAGCGCGCGTCTGGCCGCAAGCGCGGGACGTCTGACGTGGCGCGCATACTCGTGGCGGATCTGGAAGGCGTATGGCGCGGAGGCCAGGAGCAGGCGCTTTTGCTCATGATTGGGCTGAAGCGCCGCGGCCATTGCGCGGAGCTCGTGGCGGTGCGAGATTCCGCGATTGCCCTGCGAGCGCAAGCCGCTGGCATTCGAGTCCACCCCATCAGCAACAGCGCGCGCCGAATTGGCGCGGCGCGGCGGCTGCGTCAGTTGCTCCGGGAAACGCATTTCGATCTCGTCCACGCGAATGAAGCCCACGCACTCACGGCAGCATGGCTGGCGCGAAGCCATCGCCATGTGCCGCTGGTGGCGGCGCGCCGCGTGGTTTTTCCGCTTTCGCGCAGCCCCATTTCGCTGGCACGTTATCGCGCCGCAGCGCGAATTCTGGCGATTTCTGAAGCCGTGCGCAGCGAGCTTCTGGCTGCCGGGTTGGATGCGCAGCGCATCGAGGTGGTTCCCGACGGAGTCGAAATTCCCGGCCCGATAACCCCCGAAGCGCGCCTGCACGCGCGCGAGCGATGGGGCTTTCGCGCTGACGAAACGGTGGTTGTCTGCGTGGGTGCGTTGACGGCCGAAAAGGGCCACACGCTCTTGATCCAGGCATTCGCAAAATTGCGGCGGGAAATAACGACGTGCCGGCTTCTCGTCGCGGGCGAGGGGAGCTTGCGCGCGCAACTGGAGCGACAAGCGCGAGAGGCCGGTCTCCAATCCGCGATTCTCTTTGCCGG
>DASPYR010000002.1:0-7662 GCA_035636675.1 Rugosimonospora sp.
CGGGGCAAATGGCGGTCGCGGCGGTAGATCAATCCGAGTTCGCGCCACAACTCCACATCCTTGATGGGAATCAATTTCACGCGGCCGGCGCGAACGTCGTCTTTGGTGAAGCCTTCGCTGATCAGAGATACGCCGAGATTGGCGCCGACAAAAAGCTTGATCATGGTCACGCTGGGCAACTCCATGACAATGCGCAGGTCGGCCACATAGGGGCGGAAAGCTTTATCGAGCAACTGGCGCGTGAAGCCGGTCTTGGGAAAAATCAGCGGCTGGCCCGCGATATCCTTGGCGGTAACCTCTTTTAGCTTCGAGAGCGGATTCTTCGTGCTCACCATCAGCATCACGCGATCGCGATAGATGGGATGTACCTTGAGACTGGGAGACTTCACCGGCAGCGTCACGATGCCCAGATCAATCGTTCCGTCTTCCACCCGCTGCAGAATTTTATGGCTGAAATTGCGGTAAATGCTGATCTGCACGTCGGGATACATGCGATGAAACCTGGAGAAAACTTCCGGCAAGACGTATAGGCAGGTGGCCTCATTCGCTCCGATGGCCAGAATGCCGCGGGGCATCTCCGATTGGTCGGCCACGGCCCGCAGCGATTCCTGACGCAGCGATAGAAACCGCTCCGCATATTCAAACAGCACTTCTCCCGCCGGCGTCAGCCGCACGGTTTTGCCCATGCGGCCAAAAAGCTTTTCGCCATATTCCTGTTCGAGTTGGCGAATCTGGGCGCTCACGGCGGATTGCGAACGGAAAACCTTGCGTCCGGCCAGGGAAAAACTGCCGTGCTTGGCCACTTCGACAAAGGTATTGAGCTGATCGAAATCCATTTTGGTTGGCCCGCAATTTTAGCGGAAACGGCGGGCGAATTCATCTTTACGCCGCCCGGTGCGTGCGCCCCGGCCAGCGCACGCAACGCGGATCTCAAGCCTCGTTTCCGAAAATGACGCCGCGGGTGTGGCGTGCGATCATCAGCTCTTCGTTGGTGGCTACCACTCGCACGAGGCAGGCGCTCTGTGCGGCGCTGATGATATCCTCCTCGGCATTATTTCTCACGGGATCGAGCCGCACGCCGAGATGGCCGAGATCGCGGCAGATCTCGTCGCGAACGGCCGGGGCGCGTTCTCCGATGCCGCCGGTAAAGACGAGAATATCGAGGCCGCCCAGCACGGCGGCAAAGGCGCCGATCTCTTTGCGAATGGAGCGGCAAAACATGGCGACAGCTTCGGCCGCGCGAGCATCGGAGTCACGCTTGGCGAGAAGAGTTTTCATGTCCGAGGCCAGCTCGGAGACACCCAGCAGGCCCGATTCGGCGTCGACCAGGCGCTCCAATCTGGCTGCGTCATAGCCTTTTTCGCGCAGCAAGTAGATCAGGATGCCGGGATCCAAGTCGCCCGTGCGCGTTCCCATCATGACCCCGCCGGTGGGGGTGAGGCCCATGGAGGTATCCACCGGCGAGCCGTCCCTTACAGCAGCCAAACTGCATCCATTGCCCAAATGGGCGATGACCAGGCGCTGCCCCTTCGCGGCCGAGCCTAGCTCCTGCAAAACATATTCGTAGGAGAGGCCATGAAAACCGTAACGGCGGAGGCCTTCGTCGAAAAGCTTTCGGGGCAGAGGGAAGCGCTGCGCCAGTTCGGGAAGCCTGCGGTGAAACGCCGTATCGAAACAGGCGACCTGCGGAATCTGCGGAGCTTGCGATGCGACCGCCTCCATAATTTTGATTTCGGCGGGCAAGTGCAGCGGCGCTAAAGGGACCAAATTGCGCAGGTCGGTCAATATCTGCGGCGTGATTTTTTGCGGAGCACTGAGGCGGCCGCCGTTAACCACGCGATGGCCAATTGCGGCGGGGCTTGGATATTTTCCTTTCTTCAATTCATCCAGCGCGATTTGCACTGCTGTTTGGTGATCGGAAATCGGGCGAAGTTGATCCACAATGGAACTGCCGTCGGCGGTGCGAAGCCACAAATGTCCCGACGGCGCTCCGATATTTTCCGCCTCGCCACGCAGGAGAAGGCGCTCGCGCGCGCCGTCGAATTCGTACACAGCAAACTTCAATGAGGACGAGCCGCTATTGAGAGCGAGAATGTAATGGGGATTCACAAATTACCTGGAATTGTAGTGGCGCGATTGCGATTCGATTATAGGGCCAGGGAGCTTTGTTACGGACTGCAGTGGACTGCAAGGTAGCGAATCTAACCTGACAGATTCGAGCGGCATCATAGAGTCATAATTGCGAGGCATAATTGCAAAGGAATGGCCATGTTTGAATTCGATGCCAAGCTTTCCACCGCGGTTGAAACCGACCACCGGCCATCACCTCCTCCTAAGCCCAGCAGCAGACCTCTTTCTCCAGAAACCCTCCAGACTATGCAGCGTTACTGGCAGGCCGCGAATTATCTGACGGTCGGGCAAATCTATCTGCAAGAAAATTCGCTCTTGAAAGAACCGCTCAAGCCCGAGCATATCAAGCCGCGCCTCTTGGGACATTGGGGCACATCGCCGGGCCAGAATTTTATTTATGTGCATTTGAATCGCCTGATCAAGGAGAAAGACACCAGCATCATTTATATTTCGGGTCCCGGCCACGGCGGGCCGGCTCTTGTCGCGCAGAGTTATCTCGAAGGGACCTATTCGCAGGTGCATCCGGAAGTGACTCAGGATTTGCCGGGAATGAGGACGCTCTTCCGCGAATTCTCCACGCCGGGAGGGGTGGGGAGCCACTGCGGCCCGCACGTTCCCAATTCCTTACATGAAGGCGGAGAACTGGGCTATTCCCTGCTGCACGCCTATGGCGCCGCGTTCGATAATCCGGCGCTCATCGTGGCCTGCGTCATCGGTGATGGCGAGGCGGAAACAGGGCCCCTGGAAGGAAGCTGGAAGGGAAATAAGTTCCTGAATCCCACGCGAGACGGCGCCGTGCTGCCGATTTTGCATCTGAACGGTTACAAGATCTCCGGGCCCACCGTGGAGGCTCGCACGAGCGATGAAGGACTCGTCCAGCTCTACACCGGGCGAGGTTATCAAGTTAATTTCGTGGAAGGCGATGATCCCGCGGACTTGCACCAGGAATTTGCCACCGTCCTCGATCATTGCTACACGGAGATCAGAGCCATTCAGGATGATGCCCGAAAAAACGGCGTAAAAAGCACGCCGAAATGGCCCATGATCATTTTGCGCACGCCCAAGGGTTGGACGGGGCCGAAAGAAGTAAACGGAATGCCCATCGAGGGCACATTTCGCGCCCATCAGGTGCCGCTCGCGGACGTGCGCACCGATAGCGAGCAACTCCGCATGCTTGAGGCCTGGATGAAAAGTTACGAGCCCGAAAAATCGTTCGACGAACACGGGCGGCTCGTACCGCAATTGGCAGGAGCGGCACCGCGCGGCCACGCGCGCATGGGAGCAAATCCGCACGTGAACGGCGGGCGTTTGCTGAAGGCGCTGGTGCTGCCGGATTTTACGAATTACGCCCTCGCAGTGCCGGGACCGGGGCGCGTGATCGCGGAGGCGCCTCGAAAACTCGGCGAGTTTCTGAGAGACACGCTGCGGCTGAATCCAGAGAATTTCCGGATTTTCTGTCCGGACGAAGCCAATTCAAACCGTCTCAATGCCATCTTCGAAGCCACCACGCGTTGCAGCGTGGAGCCTACGGTATCCATTGACGAAAAGGTGAGCCCCGAGGGTCGCGTACTGGAGGTGCTGAGCGAACACTGCACCGAGGGTTGGCTCGAAGGCTATGTGCTGACCGGCAGGCATGGCGTGTGGTCTTCCTACGAAGCGTTCGCCCAGGTGGTCGATTCGATGATCACCCAGCATGCCAAATGGCTGGAGGAATCGCGCGAGTTCCCCTGGCGAAGGCCCATCGCATCTCTGAATGTATTCTTGACCAGCCACGCGTGGCGCAACGATCACAATGGCTTCAGCCATCAAGCTCCGGGGTTCGTCGACAATGCGCTGCAAAGAAGAAGCGAAGTGATCCGCATTTATTATCCTCCGGACGCCAATTGCCTGCTCAGCGTGATGGATCATTGCCTGCGCAGCCGCAATTACGTGAACATTGCTACGTGCGGCAAGCAGTTTGCACTGCAATGGCTGGACATGAACCAAGCCATCGCGCATTGCTCGCGAGGCGCATCCGTATGGAAATTCGCCAGCAACGATGACGGCAGCGAGCCCGACGTCGTGCTGGCCTGCGCCGGCGATGTGCCCACGCTAGAAACCGTGGCGGCGTCCTGGCTGCTGCGAAAACATGTTCCCGGGATCAAGTTGCGCGTCGTAAACGTGGTTGACCTGGGCGTGCTCATGAGCCCGGACGTTCATCCGCATGGCATGGATAACATTTCCTTCGAGGGCCTCTTTACCCGCTCCATGCCGGTGATCTTCGCGCATCACGCCTATCCCGCCGTCATTCACAGCATGACGCATGGCCGCGCCAACGAGGCGCGCTTTCACGTGCGCGGATTCAAAGACGCCGGCACGACCACCACGCCGTTCGACATGGTGGTGTTGAACGGCATCAGCCGGTTCGATCTGGCCAAGCTGGCTCTGAAGTATGTTCCCCGCTTGAGATCGGAAGTGTCCGACGTGATCGACATGTTCGACCGCAAGCTCTACGAGCATCGCTCGTATATTCGCCAAAACTTCGAGGATCTGCCGGAGATCGCCAATTGGTCCTGGACGGCGGATTTCAGCGAGCCCGCGGCGCCTCCTCCGCTCGCCATCGGACAGCCCCGCGCGGCGTTATTCACCGACTCGTGATGCCTGACCGCGTCCTCATATGAGGACGGAGGCAACCGTTCAGAACATCAATTTCAGCCCCAATTGAACCTGGCGGGAAGTGCCGGTTGTGGCCACGATTTTGCCCGCCGACGGGCTGATCTGGCCGCCGGAAAAGATGTTCGGGTTCGGAAGACCGAAGTTGGTTCTGTTGGTGATATTAAAAAATTCGGCCCGAAATAGCACGCGCGTCGTTTCCGTGATGGGCGTGGTCTTAAACACCGAGAAATCGAACTCCGCGAGACCCGGCCCGTCTAACACACCGCGGCCCACGTTTCCCCAGGTTCCTGCCGTGGGAGGGCTGAAGGCGTTCGGGTCGTACCATTGGTCAACGGTGCGAAGCTTCACAGCTCCTTGAAAGTTGGCATTCCAATTGGGACGGTCGGGACTGAATTGGTTGCCATTGCCGGACAGATTGGACCCAACCAGAGGGGTGAAAGGAAAGCCGCTCAAGAGGGTCACGATGCCATTAAACTGCCAGCCACCGGCAAGCTTGTCAGGCATGCCATTCAACCCGTTCAAAAAGCGCTTGCCGCGGCCGAGCGGCAATTCGTAACTGAAGTTTCCACTGCCCTGATGGCGGAAGTCCAGGGCGGAGCGCCCGTAGTCCCTCAGCGGATTGCGCGGATCCATCACGGATTGATTGTTATTCTGAGATTGGCTGCTGGCTATCCCGGTGCCATCGTCCAGGTTTTTCGAGAAGGTGTAATCAGCACGGAAGGTCAGCCCGCTGCTGAAGCGTTTGGTGAGGTCGGCCTGCAAGGCGTTATAACTAGCGACCCCCTCCATATACCAAAAATAAGCACTGCCCAAATACGGATTGGGCCGACCAAATGGACCTACTGACGGAAAATACTGCGTTCCCGGCGGCACAAAAGTGGTTGGGGGGTTGGGTGGATTGGGTGCGTTAACACCACCGCTCCCGCAGTTAGCAGGGCCGGGGCAAATCTGCGGCGCAACCGAGTTCGCATCGATGTCGATAACGTTATGGTACGCGTGAGAGCCCACATAGCCGACGCGAATAGACATGTTTTGGCTCACTTGCTGCTCGATGAAATAGTTCCACTCCACCGCCGTCGGAGTCTTCGGGTTGACTTGAGTTCCCCACGGGGTTAGGGGGGTGCAGGTTGGTGATGGTGCCGGGGCGAGCACTGGCAGGGGGAGCCCCGGTCCGCAGAATGGCTTCAGGCTCTGGCCGGGAATGACCGGGAGGTACTTAGAAAGGGGAACATTTCGGTACTGGAATTGAGCGTTGTTGGGAGCATTAAAGTCCAACTGGAAGTTGAGATCATCGAGCAGCGTGTAGTACATGCCAAATCCGGCCCGGATGGAGGTTTTGCCATTGCCGAACGGGTCCCACGCCAGGCCCACGCGGGGACTAAACAACTTGGTCGCGTTATTTTGCGTGAACGGCGACGTGCCGATGTGCGTGGCGCTATTCTGCGTGTCGCTGAGGGGTGCGCCGCTGGCATCCGGGATGTAGTTGGAAGCCCTCCCATACTTTTCGTTCCAACCGTTCGTGAATTCGTGCCGAATTCCGGCTCGCAGCGTCAGATTGTGGCGCAATTGGATGACGTCCTGAACATACCAGGCGCCTACCGTTGACCTCCAGTACATGACCGTCTTATTGGGAACGCCCACGAAGTTGATGGGGATCCCTTCCAGGAAGGTTTGGAGGCTGGTAAAGTCTGCCTCTCCATTTCCCCGGCCCGCCGAGTTCGCGTTCACCTGGATGCGCTGAACCCAGACGCCGAAACTCATTTGGTGCTTCCCGCGGATGAGCTGCACATCATCCGATCCGGTGAAGAGGTTTCTATTGTTCCAGATATTTCCGGAAATGCCGCCGCCAGCCGGAGTGAATGAATTCACTGCGGCAGCGGAGGCGCCCCCGATGGCAATGGGCCCAGACGGTCTGCCCGCAAAGAGCGTAAGGTCCGGAGTAAGAGTAGGATCCAGGGCAGGCGAATCGTACCAAAATACCGCGCGCGAGAATCCCGCCCGGACCGTGTTGATGAGTTGCGGGGAAAAGGCGTGGGTTTCCTGCAGGCTATCGACTTGGCTGCGCAGCCGCGCGACCGTGCCGAAAAGCGGGTTAATGAGAGGGGAAAGGTTGTACCCGTCGTCCCCGGTGGCCGCAGCGGTGAAGGTATCCTTAGCCGAAATGTTCTCATCGAACCGCACCGTGCCGAAGTCTTCCCGAATCTTCTGCAGGGGGCTGTTGAAGTTCTCAGCAACTCCGGTGGGCAAGCCGTTCACGAGCTGCTCGGGGCCGTTGGGCTCTGGCCACAAGTTCTGAGCGAAGCTCAACATCTTCGGGTCCGCATTGATGGGGACCAGATGCGAGTCAGTGGAGCCACCGCAGGAGACAGGCCTCGGAAAATTGTAAAGGAAAGGCGAGTTAGTGAGGGGGTCGATCACGTTGCCGCGGAGGTTCTGCTTGGTGACCACGTTGCAAGGCAGAAAACCTTGGCGCGCACTGTCGTCGGGAACAATGGCCACGTTCGGAAGTCCCAGCCGCTGACGGAAGCCTTCGTAACTGCCGTACAGGAACGCTTTGTCTTTTTTGATCGGACCTCCCAGCGAGCCGCCAAATTGGTTCCGCTTGAAGGGCGGGATCCTCTGTCCTCCCAGTCCCTCACTCGGGGGATCGAAAAAGTTCCGGGCGTCCAACGCGCTATTGCGCAAAAACTCGAAGAGCGAACCGTGCAGTTGATTGGAGCCGGACTGCGTGACCGCAGTGACTTGCGCGCCCGCTCGCTTGCCGTATTCGGCCGAGTAGGCATCGGTCAGCACATTGAATTCCCGGACGGCGTCAATGCCCAGCAGTTGCCCGCTGACGCCGCCCGGCGTGATCCCGATGTTGCTGCTGCCCGTGTA
>DASPYR010000003.1:0-16483 GCA_035636675.1 Rugosimonospora sp.
AGGCCGGTGGCACCGGCCTGGGCCTCTCCATCGCCCGTCATATCATGGAAGCACATGGCGGACGCCTCTGGGTGGAGAGCGCAGTAGGAGAGGGATCGCGCTTTCACTTCAGCGTACCCGTGGCCTCTTGAGTTACATTTCGCGGAATTCACCTGCTCGTCACTCCGCCGTAACTTATATCTCCTAGCTTGTCTCGAGCGCGGGTGACTCTCGCCGCCGCAGCGATACCCCGCCCTGCCCAAGTCCCGCAGGGCTTACCCTCAAGACGAATACGCTCGGGGCCGGCGCTCCCCTGGTGCTGGCCCTTTATTTTTCACAGGATCCGTAGGCCGTTGCGCGTTGTAACCTAGAATTAACATTTCCGTTACAAACAGATTATCTCTGCCGGCTAGCTTTTGGGCGGGGTCAATTTGCGCATGTCGGGTCTTCTGCGCAATCGGAGCCTTCACGTTAGCTTTCCAGGCCGACCTGGCGCTCAAATCTTAACGGAGGAACGAATGCGTTTATTCTTGGGGTGTATCCTAGCTCTCGCGCTTTGCACATTGCCAGCTTCGGCGGCCGCAGGCGGCGGGGCAAATAACCGTTCATCGGACGCAAAATCCACTGCCGCGTCCGATAGCAAGACGTCAACCGAACCAACCGGCAAGCCAGATGCCAGCGCCGAGCCGGCAAAATCCAGCCTGGACTTGGAAATCCAGGAGCTCCGCGAGCAATTACAACTACAGAGCGAACTCATCAGGCAGCAGCAAGATAGGGTCCAAGCGCTTGAAGAGCAGTTGAAGGCGTCCAGCAGCGGGCGAGAAGCCTTATCGTCGTCTCCGACCGCTACGCCTGCCAGTGCGGCGAACAGCTCTAGTCCGGTTGGCGCCGCCAGCGCAGTGCCGGCTTCGGCAACAGTTGCCGCCGCACCACCTGCGGCTCCTCCGGCAACTCCTCAGGCTAATAATGCCCCTCCGGAGTCGCCACTTCAGCTTCGTGTTGGCACTGCGTACATCACGCCCGTAGGCTTCATGGATTTCACCGGCGTATGGCGCAGCCATACTGGCGGTAGTGGAATTGGAACGAACTTTGCCGGCATTCCCTACGGGACCGTATTTCAGAATAACCTCAGCGAATTCCGCTTCAGTATGCAGAACTCCCGCATTGGCTTCCGCGTTGACGCTATGGTTAAGGGCGCTCACGTGATTGGCTATATGGAGTCCGACTTCCTCGGCAACAATCCCGGAAACGTGGCCGTGAGCAGCAATAGCAACACCCTCCGTTCCCGGTTGTACTGGGCAGACGTCCGCAAGGGCGCGTGGGAAGTGCTCGGCGGCCAAACCTGGAGCTTGATCACTCCCGGCCGCAACGGCATTTCACCTCTGCCCGGCGATCTCTTTTATTCGCAGGACATAGACGTAAACTACCAGGCAGGTTTGGTTTGGGGCCGTATTCCCGAACTTCGGCTTGTGTATCACGCTTCGCCCAAAATCGCGCTTGCAGTTGCTCTCGATGCTCCCGAGCAGTATGTAGGAGGCTCCGCAGGTGCCCCAGCGATTACGCTTCCCGCCGCCCTTGCTGCCCTTCCCAACAATCCCTATTCTGTAACTGCGGCGAACACTGAATTCAATAACGGCCAGACTACTCTGAACGTCCCCAACGTTGCTCCAGACGTAATCGTCAAACTCGCGCTCGATCCGGTAAGCAGAGTCCACTTTGAGGTCGGCGGACTGGAAAGACAGTTCAAGCTCTGGAATCCCACCAATACGACGAAGTACTCCGCAACAGGTGCCGGAGGTTTCCTCAATCTCAATGTGCAGCTATTCAAGGGCTTCCGCTTGCTTACCAACAATTTCTATAGCGATGGAGGTGGGCGTTACATCTTCGGCCAGGTTCCGGATTTGGTCGTCCGGACTGACGGCAGCCCCTCCCCGATTCATACCGCTTCGACCGTAAGCGGCTTTGAATACACTAAAGGTAATGCGTTCTTCTACGGCTACTATGGCGGCATCTACGTTCTCCAGGATGTCATCATCGATACCGCTGGAAAACCTGTAGGCTACGGATGGGTCGGAGCGGGAGCACCTCCATCTCAGAACCGGACCATTCAGGAAGGCACCTTGGGCTTCAACCAAACCATGTGGAAAGATGCCCGGTACGGCGCGTTGAACTTGATGGGGCAGTATTCCTATCTCACGAGGAACCCATGGTCGGTAGCCGTCGGCTCACCCCAGCAGGCTCTCTTGAACATGGTTTTCCTCAACCTGCGTTACACGCTGCCGGGTGGTGCCCCTAACCTGGAGCGCTAGATCCGCAATTCGAGCAGAACACGATTACCGCTGGTCGTGAGCCATTCTGCGACCGACTTGCGCCCAGCGGCGAATTTGATGCCGTCATGCAAAATTTACGCCGGATTGAACCTGGATTGACCGCCACCGGCTATTTCTTATCCGTGCTCCCAAGGAGAGACCGAATTCACATGTCCGTAACAAACGCGTAACGGTCCCGTAACACGCAGTGAGAGACAACATTCTCGAAAGGACAAGATTATGAGCATGCGTAAGATTCTCGGCTTCGCTTTATTGGCGCTATTGGCTGCGGCGCCCGCTTGGGCTCAAAATATCAATGCGGCGGGTGCGACGTTTCCTTACCCCATCTATTCCAAATGGTTCGACGAATATCACAAATTACATCCTGGCGTTCAGATCAATTACCAGTCTATCGGATCCGGCGGTGGAATCCGCCAGCTTCTCGATCGTACCGTCGATTTCGGAGCTTCGGACGGCCCAATGACGGACGACCAACTCAAGCAGGCCGGCTTCAAAATCCTGCACTTCCCCACGGTCCTTGGCGGTGCCGTGCCTACTTACAATATCCCGGGCGTTACCGCTGAGCTGAAGTTTACGCCGGAGGTGCTGGCCGGAATGTTTCTTGGCAAGGTCACCAAGTGGAATGATCCTGCCATCGCCGGACCTAACCCGGGCGTGAAGCTTCCTGCCGAAGATATCGTGGTGGTCCACCGTTCCGATGGCAGCGGCACGACCTATATCTGGACGGACTATCTCTCGAAAGTAAGCGACGAGTGGCGCACCAGGGTCGGCAAGGACACTTCAGTCAACTGGCCCGTCGGCTTGGGCGGCAAGGGTAACGAGGGCGTCGCCGGTCTGATCAAGCAAACGCCCGACTCGATCGGTTACGTCGAATTGATCTATGCCGTACAAAACAATATTCCCTACGGCTCGGTAAAAAACGCCACCGGTGAATTCGTAAAGCCCAGTCTGGTCAGCGTCTCCGCCGCCGCGGCCGGTGCGGCTGCTTCCATGCCCGACGATTTCCGTGTCTCCATCACCAATGCTTCCGGAAAAGCGGCTTATCCGATCTCTAGTTTCACTTGGCTGTTGATTCCCGCACAAATTCAGGATGCTGCAAAAAAGGCCGCCATCAAGGACTTCCTTGGCTGGATGATGACCAGCGGCCAACAATTGTGCGAAGGCCTGGCCTATGCCCAACTGCCCAAGGAAGTCATTGCCAAGGAGCAAAAGGCTGTCGCCATGATTCAGTAGCGTCAGCCGCATGAAATGGCAACTGCGCACACCACCGTCGACGCCGCGGGCCTCTCCTGGGGCCCGCGTGCGCTCATTCGCCGCCTCCGCAGCGGCGACGAAATCGCCCGGCTGGTCACCCTAGTCTTTGCCCTTTCGACGGTGTTGTTGACGGTGATGCTTGTCGATCAGCTCTGGATCAATTCAGCTGAGGCCAGGCATCGTTTTGGCCTAACCTTTTTGTGGAGCGGGGTTTGGGATCCGGTATTTAACCAGTTTGGAGCGCTGCCCTTTGTTTATGGCACGATGGTCACTTCGGCGCTCGGTCTATTAATTGCCGTTCCCATCGGACTCGGCGCGGCGATCTTTCTCGCAGAACTGGCGCCCCGCCGCCTTTCCGATAATCTCACCTTCCTGATCGACCTGCTCGCCGCCGTTCCCAGCGTCATTTATGGCCTCCTCGGAATATTCATTCTGGTACCGCTCATGCGCACGGAGATTCAGCCTGCATTGAAGCGCATGCTGGGATTTACGCCCCTGTTTCAAGGCCCGGCATACGGCATTGGACTCTTGACGGCTGGCCTGGTGCTCGCCGTCATGATCGTGCCCTTCATCATTTCTGTTTCGCGCGAGGTTTTGCTCGCCGTCCCCGGCGACCAGCGCGAAGCTGCCTTGGCGCTGGGCGCTACGCGCTGGGAAGCCACCTGGAAGGCCGTCGTTCCCTACGCCCGTACGGGAATAATCGGTTCTATTTTTCTGGCTCTTGCGCGCGCTCTCGGCGAAACCATGGCTGTGACCATGGTCATCGGAAATAATCCACGCATTTCCGCATCGCTCTTTGGGCCGGGTTATTCCATTGCCGCCGTCCTCGCAAATGAATTCAGTGAGGCCACTGGCAATCTCTACTTGAGCGCCCTGATCGAGCTGGGACTGGTGCTCTTTTTCCTGACCTTCGTGCTCAACGGTCTGGCCCGCCTGCTAATTTTCTTGACCACCAGTCGTGGCAGCGTGGTACACACATGAGCCTGCGCATGTTTTGGCGCAAGTCGGTTAACGTGCTGATGCTTAGTTTGACCGGCCTTTGCGCGCTCGTGGCCGTCTCGGTGCTCTTCTTTATTCTCGGATATCTCCTCTATCACGGCGGTAAAGACGTGAACTGGGACTTCTTCACCAAGCTGCCTAAGCCCGTCGGAGAAGCAGGCGGTGGCATGGCCAACGCCATCGTCGGTTCCGGCAAGCTTTTATTGTTGGCGGCGCTTTTTGGCGTTCCCGTCGGACTGCTGGGCGGCGTTTATCTCGCCGAATTCGGCGGCCGGGTCGTGCCTTTTGTTGTGCGCTACACGGCAGATCTATTGAATGGCGTGCCCTCCATTGTGATCGGTATTTTTGCCTACGCCGTGGCCGTCATGCCGGTGCATCACTTTTCCGCTGTGGCAGGGGGCTTTGCCCTGGGCGTGATGATGATTCCGATCGTGCTCCGCAGCACTGAGGAGTTCCTGCACGCCGTTCCGCGTGCGATGCGAGAAGGGGCCATGGCTTTGGGCGCTAGCAAATGGCGCACCATCTCCAGCGTCGTTGTGCCGGCAGCTTCGCGCGGTATCCTGACCGCCGCTTTGCTGGCCCTTGCCCGCGTGGCCGGCGAAACTGCGCCCCTGCTTTTCACGGCCTTCGGTAACCGCTATTGGAGCCCTGGTTGGGGCCAGCCCATCGCCTCGTTGCCTGTTATGATCTTTACCTACGCCGTCGGACCTTACGAGGACTGGCACCGGCAGGCGTGGGCTGCAGGCTTGGTCTTGCTCGGCCTGGTGCTCATCACCAATATTGTCGTCAGAACCCTGCTCTCACGGGGAACTTCGCCACAAAGGCCATAGATATGGCGCAGAGTTCAGCAAAACCTGCTTACAATAGGACGGACTCCTCAGAGAGTTCGGTGACGGGAGCCATGGAAACTGTCCTGAAACCGCCGGTACCCAGCGGTTCGCAGATCGCCCTTGAGGTACCCCTGCGGATGCAAGTCCGCAATCTTGATTTTTACTACGGCAAGCTGCGCGCCTTGCACGGTGTCAACCTGCACATCGCCGCCAATCGCATCACTGCCCTCATTGGCCCTTCGGGCTGCGGCAAATCTACCTTGATCCGCACTTTCAACCGCATGCACGAGACTGTGCGTGGCACCCGCCTCGAAGGCGAGATCCTCCTCGATGGGGAAGACGTATTCGCGCAAGACGTCACGCGCCTGCGCCGCCGCATCGGCATGGTCTTTCAAAGACCTAATCCCTTTCCAAAGTCCATCTTTGAAAACGTCGCCTACGGACTGCGGATCAATGGTCTTCCCGCAGCCCAGCGCGGCCGTTTAGCCGACGCCGTGGAACATAGCTTGCGGCGTGCGGCGGTGTGGGACGAGGTCAAAGATCAGTTACACAAATCGGCCTACGCCCTCTCCGGCGGACAGCAGCAGCGGCTGTGTATCGCGCGCGCTCTGGCGGTGGATCCCGAAATGCTCCTCCTGGATGAACCGTGCTCTGCCCTCGATCCGGTCAATACCGCCAAAATCGAGGAATTGCTCTTCCATTTGAAGCAGAACTGCACCTTGGTCATCGTGACCCACAATATGCAACAGGCCGCGCGCGTCAGTGACGCCTCCGCCTTCCTGCTCAATGGTGAGTTGATCGAGTTCAGTCCGACGCCGCAGCTCTTCACCACACCTTCTGACCCGCGCACCGAGGCTTACATCACCGGCCGTTTCGGATGACGTTTGGCGGCACCTCAGAACAGGCAGGATCTTAAGAGGCGCGAACAATGGAACGACATTTCGAGATCGAACTGAACGGCCTAAAGGAGAGGCTCCTCTGGATGGGCAGCCTCGCCGAACGCGCGGTCCACCAGGCCATCCATTCGGTGCTGGATGGCGACGCCTCCCTCGCCGAGGTGATCCTCGAGGAAGAGCCGGCCATCAATGAGCTGCAGATGGAAATCGACGACCGGGTCATGCAGTTGCTTGCCCTCCATCAACTCATGGCTGCCGACCTGCGCTTCGTCCTGGCCATTTCGCGGATCAATAACGATCTGGAGCGCATCGGCGATCAGGCCGTCAATATCGCCCAGTCCTCACAGCGCATCCTGCGGCATCCCCGCGTCAAGCCCTACGTCGATCTGCCCCGCATGAGCGAACTTGCCGAAGGAATGGTTCGCGATAGCTTGAACGCTGTCGTTCGTCGCGACCTCACCCTGGCCCGCTCTATACTCGTTCGTGATGACCAGGTAGATAACCTCCGCGATCAAATCTTTCGCGAGTTGTTGAGCTACATGATGGGCGATTCCGCCGTAGTCTTTCAGGCGTTTGAGCTGATCCTTGTCGCCAAGAATTTGGAACGAGTCGCCGATCACGCCACCAATATCGCCGAGGACGTCATCTACATGGTCGAAGGTCACGACGTGCGCCATGCCGCCGCAGACCGCCGCTAGTTTTTGCGAACCGCTTGTACGGCCATCCCGAGGCAAGCCGCCATTTGAGGGCCCGGGCAGCTGGTCTAGCCATAGGAGGGGTTCGCCGAATGTTGTGCACGCAGGCTGCGCCCATTCAGCCCGCTCATGACTCTATTCCGCGGCGGCGCGAGTTGGTGTACATTGACGCACTGCCCTGATGCCTTAAACTGAGGCAGAGAAAATGAATCCAGTCGAGCCTGCAACCCAATCGACCCTTCGAGAGGCCAACCGAATGAGCCGGGACTCGCTCACCATTACCGACAATCGTACGGGCAAAACCTATGAAATTCCCATCACCGACGATACGATTCGCGCTCTCGACCTCCGCCAGATCAAACTGAACCAGAACGATCTCGGCATGATGAGTTACGATCCCGCCTTCAATAATACCGCGCTGTGTAGAAGCAAGATCACCTTCATTGATGGGGATAATGGCATCCTGCGCTATCGCGGATATCCGATCGAGGAGTTGGCCGAACGAAGCACTTATCTTGAGACCGCCTATTTAATTATTTTTAGCGAACTTCCCACCCGCAAACAATTAGAGGAGTGGACCTACCACGTCACCCATCACACCTTCATTCACGAGAGCATCAAGAAATTTCTCGATGGCTTTCATTACGATGCCCACCCCATGGGCATGCTCATTTCCACCATCGCGGCGCTCTCCACTTTCTACCCTGACGCGCGCCATATCTTCGATGCGGAGTCCCGCCGCAAGCAAACCTATCGTCTGATCGGCAAAATGCCCACGCTCGCCGCGTTCGCCTATCGCCATAGTCTCGGGATGCCCTTTGCCTATCCCGATAACGAGCTGAGCTATCCCGGCAATTTCCTCAATATGCTCTTCAAGACCACGGAATTAAAATACAGGCCCAATCCAACGCTCGAGCACGCTCTCGATGTTCTTTTCATTCTTCACGCCGATCACGAGCAAAACTGCTCCGCCAACGCCATGCGCAATGTGGGCAGTTCGCACGTCGACCCCTATTCCGCCTGTGCTGCCGCCACCGCCGCCCTATATGGCCCCTTGCATGGCGGCGCCAATGAAGAAGTTCTGCGCATGCTTATGGATATCGGCTCTATCGCTAACGTGCCTTCCTATATCAAGCGCGTCAAATCCGGCGAGAAGCGTCTAATGGGCTTTGGCCACCGAATCTATAAGAACTATGATCCGCGTGCCCGCATCATCAAGGGCATTGCCGACGACGTGTTCGACGTCATGGGACGCAATCCGCTGCTTGATATCGCCCTGGAGGTCGAGCGCATCGCCCTGCAGGACGACTATTTCGTTAGCCGCAAGCTTTATCCTAATGTCGATTTCTATACCGGGTTGATCTACCAATCCATGGGCTTCCCGGTCACCATGTTCCCGGTACTGTTCGCCATTCCGCGAACCAGCGGTTGGATCGCGCAGTGGGAAGAGATGTTGCTCGATCCAGAACAGAAGATCGCCCGCCCCCGCCAAGTCTACATGGGCTACGACAAGCGATCCTACAAAGTGATGGACGAGCGGTCCTAATCCTCTTCAACTGAAGCCTTGAATCGCCTCAAGGATTGCACGCCATCTACGGCGAGCCAACGTCATCCTCGCCCGCGTTGTGGAAAAACCGGTGGAAAAACACAAGGAAAAACGGTGGAAAACCAGTTAGATATCGACCGCAATCATGCACCGCCGCTCTTGACCCTGCCGCACCCACACGCTACACCTTCCTTCCGCTCGCCACAAAAACCAGTTTCAGATGCTTATTCATTTGAAGAAGGTGGAAAATCCTCGCAAGTGGAGACGCGATGCCCAGCCAGCCGATTCAAATACTCTTGGTCGAAGGGGATCCCATTGACGCGCGCCGCCTGACGCGGATGCTACGCGCGGGAGGCGCCGCCAAGTTTCGCCTGCACCGCGCCTATAAGCTTCGCCAAGCCAAGCGTCATCTGCAGAATGGCCGGCCGGATGTGGCCCTTCTCGCTCTATCGCTGCCCGACGCCCAGGGTTTGGACATTTTGGTTGAAGCCCAACGTACTGCTCCGAGCGTGCCATTCATAGCGCTCAGCGGAGCGGCCGACGATTCCCTTGCCGCTCGAGCTCTCCAGCTCGGTGCTCAAGATTTTCTCGTCAAGTCCGAACTTAATCCGGGCCAGCTTGCGCGAGCGCTGTCCTTTGCGATTGCCCGGCAGCAAGCCCAGTTGCATCTGCGCAGCCTCTCCCTTATGGACGAACTGACCGGCCTGCACAATCGCCGCGGCTTCATCAGCCTGGCGGAGCAGCGCCTGAAATTGACTTCGCGCCAAGGCGTGCGCTCTACACTGATTTTCATCGACGTAGATAATCTGAAATATATCAATGACAACTTTGGCCATCGCGAAGGCGATTACGCCCTCCAGCAAATCGCCAGGCTTCTGCAGGAGTGCTTTCGGGACTCCGACATCATCGGGCGCCTCGGCGGCGACGAATTCTGCGTTCTGCTCTCGCAGAGCGCCGAGACAGGCAACCTTCTGGTTCGCAAACGTCTGTTTCATCTGATCGATAGAAGTAATGAGAATTCCAGGCGCTTCTACGCCCTTTCGGTCAGCTTGGGCGTCGTGGATGTCGCCGGCCCCCATGAGCTCGAGCAACAGATCGGCCGCGCCGATGCGCTCATGTACGAAAACAAGCGCGCCAAGCGGATTCGCGGCGAGCGCTTCATCCGCCTCCGCGAACTGGTTTAGGAATCCCGCTTTTCATCCTGGATCCGCTTCGGTGCCACGGCGAGAATCTTTGCGGCGCGTAAAGCGACGCAGCACACGCCCGCGGTGGCGCCGGAGATTTTTAGCCTGGGGATTTTCCGGAAAAGGCGCGGCTTCGCCCATCAGCCCGGCCCACAGAATGCGGTTGAAGCGCGGCGTATCCAGCCGATCTTCGGCGGAAAAATCCATGCCTTCGGTCTGGGCCGCCCAGTAAGCCGCATCATGCCGCGGCTGCACATAGGCGCGATCTTCCGCAGGGCTGAACGCCGTCGTCGCGGGCAAAGGTAGCTCCGTGGTCCTGAGCGCGGCCGGCACGATGGCCCGGTAATCCCATGGCTGCAGCATACGGTCGAACACAGCGGTCATTGGTTCGACCGAGCTGTCGTTCAGGCCTAAAGGCTCGATCCCCAGCACGTCTTCTATCGTCCTCAGCACATGCACCGAAGTGTAGCGTTCGGACACCAGAGCGCGCTGGCGCACATAAGGTCCCACGACAAAGGCCAGACTCCGATGCGCGTCCACGTGATCCGGGCCATCCTGCGCATCATCTTCGACCACGAAAACAAGCGTGTCGTTCCGATAAGGGCTGCGGGCGATCTTCTCGACCACGAGGCCGAGCGCATAGTCATTGTCGGCCATCTGCGTCTCAACCGTATTGACACCGTCAACTGCGCGCGCGAAATCTCCAAAGTGATCGCCGCCCAGGCGCACCAGCTCGAGGGCGGGCAAATTGCCATTGCGCACGTAATCGTCGAACTCATGCTCCCATTCCTTGAACCGCCAGTAATCCGGAAGGCTCAGATCGAAGCCGCGATAATAGGGGTCTGTGAACGGAGCGAGATCCGCATTCGCGGCAAATGTGACGGCGGTTCCTTCGGCGCGCGGGTCGCGAATAGCCGGCAGGTGCACGGGAGTGTCATCCCGCAGTCGGTAGCGCACGAGATCGATGAAGAAGCCGTAATTCCGCAGGCTGAGCTTGGCCCGAATGGCGCCGTCCCAGAGATAGCCCGCGCCTGCGGAATTCTCGTCGTCATCCGCGGCATCCGGCGCGCTGACGTTAGCCGTGCCCGGCAGGAGATCGTCGTCGCCCGGCGTCAGCGGATTCGCCCGCCGGCGCTCGGACAGCGACGCAATGCCCGTGTTGATATTGCGCTCTACGCCTTCGTACGTATAGTCGAGCCCATGGTCGGCATATTGCACCGGAAGCGTCTTCTCGACTGAATCGGTTGCTCGCGCCGCAGTGCTCCAGTTCCAGCCATCCCCGCTCACTTCCCCGCTGGCGTAAAAATTGTCGAGCGTCACAAAGCGGCGCGCCAGCTCATGATGGTTTGGCGATAGGGGCTCGGGAAACAAGGTGAGTGCAGGATCGCCATTGCCGCGTTCCAAATCGCCAAGCACCTGGTCATAGCTACGGTTTTCCTTGATGATGTAGACAACGTGATGAATCTTGCCGCGCAGGAATTGGACGATGGCCCGGTCTTTGGCCCCCACGGCGCGGAAGTGATCATTTTGCGCCACCTGCTCGGTCAAAGCGCGGAGGCCTCTCTCTGACGGCACAGGCAGACTGAGCAAGCCGGCTCGGCTGCGCTGAAAAATGAAGGCATTCCTTGCGTGGCAGACCGCAGGCGACGGCGTATAGCCGCAGCCCGCCGGATTCGCTCCTTCGGGGCTCTTGCCGTTCACGACGTACAGCCAGCGGCCATCACGGCTGACGCTAACGGAATTGGGATACCAGCCAGTGGGGATCAGGCCGGCGATTCGCCCGGCATCCTTGTTCAGCTTGATCACGGCCAAGGCATTCGTTCCGCCCTCGGTGACGTATAGCGTGCGCTCGTCAGGAGAAAGCGCCAAAGCATTCGGATTGCTTCCCTTGAATCCCCGCGGGTTCAGGAATATATCCTTGGGCGCAGTAACCGGAAACTGCGAAATCAGCCGGTCGCTGTCCGTATCCACGATGGCGACCGAGTCGCTGTTATCACAGGCGACATAAAGTCGCGAGCCACTGCGGTTGAGGATCATTTTGTTAGGCGTCCCGCGCACGGCGATTCGCCCCACCACCTGCGCCGCGTTGCTCGCTCCCGGCTTCAGCGCCACGACCACGATCTCGCGGTCGCGGATGCTGGAGATGTAAGCTTTCTCATTGCCCTTGACGACCACCCAGAAAGGGTATTCGCCGCCGGCTATGCCCTTTTTCGAAGAATCGCTCTTCCCCGGCCTCAGATCGAGTTCGGCAGTGTTCACACGCGATTTGATATCGAAAATACTGATCGAATCATTTTCGTAATTGGCCGCAATCAATTGGGTTCCCGCCGCGTTCACGCCGATTCCGGCGATTTCGGGCGTAACCCCTAACCCGAGACCCGCCGTATGTCCCAGCTGCACCGGCGTGCTGGCTTCCTGCCACATAGCACCTCGCCGCGTAAAAACGTGTACGACATCCTGCTCGCCCCCCGAAACGTAAAATTCGTTCCCATTGGGGTTCCACGACAAGCCATTGAAGGCAAGCGGCACCTGCAGGACCTGTACCTTCCGGGGTGGCTGGGTCGTAATGTCATAAACGAACACGTACTCATTCGACTCCTGCGGAGCCAGATTTCCGCTCGAGTCATACCGGATGTTGTAGCCGCTGGTGAGAATCAGAAGGGTCTTGCCATCCGGGCTGGCTGCTGTGCTCACAGCCTGGCCAACTGTAAATTGGGGCCAGCCGGGCAGGTCCGGATTCAGAGGCGAAAAGCGAGCTCCAGGGGCTGCGGTTGGACTGATACGCATGCCTGTCGGCAAATCGGCAGCCTTAGCGGTGCTGGCATCGTCCTCGTCAGGCAGGCTGCGCGCTTCAACCTGAAACACTGTGCCGCTTCGGGTCGCCACAAAGACCAATAAAAGAAAAATAAGGCGGTGCCAAGTTCGCATATCTCTTATTCCGATGCCACACGCGACTCGCCAAAGGTACAACTGCAAGCTGCCGATTTTACCAGAGCGATGAAAGTGGATGCGTGCACTCCTGGGCGTCACATGCACTCCTCGAAGGTTTTGATGGAAGCCACGGTTTTGATGGAAGCCAAGGATCGTCTCGTCCTGAACAAGGCACTGGAAAGCTAGAGCAAGTCTCGTAGAATAAATTATTTAGGGATTAACTGTTCGGTTCATCGACGTCGACAAAGACCCGAAATTGTGCTAGACTGTGTTTGCGTTTGTTGCTCTTGACATTCCTTTTGACTCGTTCAGAGGGCTGCAGGAACAAACTTGCAGCCCATTTTTGTGCGGGTTAGAGGCGCCAACCGAATTTCGGTTGGAAAAGGCGAGGGTCGGCAAACAGCTCATTGAAGAAAGAAAAGGACGAAAGAAGTGAAGGAACAAGGAACTGTGAAGTGGTTCAACGCCAGCAAGGGCTATGGTTTTATCCAGCGTCAAACCGGTGAGGATGTCTTCGTGCATTACTCGGCCATTCAGGCAGATGGATACCGTAGTCTGAATGAGGGCCAGGCTGTGGAGTTCGAAGTCCGCAAGGGCCCCAAGGGCTTGCAGGCGGAGAACGTTGTAGGCCTCTAACCCATACGGGGCCCGTTCGGGGACGGGCCCCAACCTCCTCCCGCGCCCCGCGGCCAACCTCACCAACAGGATGAGCGTTGCCGCTTGACAAAGTCCGCGGGAAACAAAGTCCTGGAAGAGGCAAACGGCTCAAGGAGGCAAAGTGCAGATTCTTTCCACTGGACAGCAAATCAAACACCAGCAGTACGGCCTGGGCATCGTGACCGAATCGGATGCCGAGCGCACCGCTATCGATTTCCACGATCACGGCCGCAAGCTCTTCGTCACAAGCCTCATGTCGGCCGAGCTGATTGGCGATGCCCCCATAAATCCCGTGCGCGCCAAGCGGCGCAGCCGAAAATCCACCCGCCGCAGCTGACGATGCGACCAGCATCGTCATCCCGAGCGAACAACGTGAGCGAGGGATCTCTCCTCGTTTTCGCCGGCTAGCAAGGCGACGGACCGGACCTCGATGCGCTCTCGGCGCCCCGGCTGCCTTCGCGAGGGTCTCTCCGACTTTTCGCCGGACCTCGGCGCTCTAAAAAGCCCTGAAATTCTTTTTAGTGGCCGGCGCTTCCCGAATTCAGGCGCCTTGCTCCGACAACTTCGATTTCAGCGAACTCTGTATCTTCTGAGGAGTGATCGGCACCTCGCGCATGCGAACCCCGATCGCATCGTAGACCGCATTGGCGATAGCCGCCGGCACCGGCACGGTGGACGGTTCACCGCCCCCAAGCGCGGGCATTTCTTTGCGGTTCAGCAGGACCATCTGAACATCGGGCACGCGGCGGAAGGTAACGATGGGATAGCTCACCCAATCGAGGTTTTTCACACCCTTGGCATCGAAGCGAACTTCTTCGAGCAAGGTGCGGCTCACTCCTTGAATGACATTGCCCTCGATCTGGTTCCGCAGGCCGTCAGGATTCACAATCAACCCGCAATCGTGGGCCAGTGTAACGCGCTTGACACTGACCTCGCCGCTGGACTTATCCACCTCGACCTCGGCTACCGCTGCCGTAATGGTGCCGTCCCGGCCGGAGACGGAAACTCCCCTGCCCATCGCTTTGGAGCCCGAAGTCGGCGCCGAGTGCGAGACGTGTTCTTTCCATTGCGCGGCCTGCGTGGCGGCGACCAGTGCTTCAGTGACGCGCTTATTGTTTTTCAGGTATCGAAGCCGAAATTGAACCGGATCGACGCGCAGGTCCGCGGCGATCTCGTCTAGGAAGGTTTCGCTCGCAAACGTGCGCGCCAAGTCTCCCGGCGCGCGAAGATTGCTCGTGCGTAATGGCGTCGGAGTATCCTGCGACCACGGAATGAGCGCGGCGATAATCCGCTGGTTCTCAAATTCGTACGCTTCCCCGCCGCCCGCTGTTCCATTGCTTTGACCCGGACTCACGCTTTTCATCCCAATTTGCCGCGCGGCGAGCAGCGGATTTCCCGCCGATTCGCTCCAAGGGAAGCCGCGCTCCATATAATCCCACGCCACGATATTGCCCTGCGCATCCACCCCGGCACGTACGGTTATAAGCTGTGCCGGTCCTTTCGGCTCCCAGCCATGCTCGTCGGCGCGAGTCCATTGCACTCGCACCGGCTTGCCTACCGCCCGCGAAAGAAGTGCGGCATCCAGAGGGGCATCATCAGGACTGAGCCGGCCGTAACACCCCGACTCTTCTCGAAAGATCACGCGAATGTCCTTTTCCGGGATGCGCAGCATGTCGGACAAGGATTTCCTCGTCCGGAAAGGCCCTTGCGTTCCCGACCAAACAGTCACGGAATCGCCGCGAACATCGGCAACTGCGCAGGATGGGGCCAGCATGCCATGCAACTGGAAGGGCCAGCGGTAGGTCGCCTCGTATTTCTTGCTGGCTTGGGAGAGGGACGCTTCCGCATTGCCCTTATTGACAGTCACTTGATCGTTGAAGCTCTTCGTATTTTTCAAATATGCATAGAGCTCTTCGGGAGTGGCGGGTAGACTCGCGCTCGGTGCTGACCACGTTACTTTCAGCGCCTTCGCCGCCTGAATCGCCGCCCATTCTGTCTGAGCGACCACCCCCACGAAATTCCCCTCCTGTACGACCTTCACGACTCCGGCGATCTGCTTAATCGAAGTTTCGTCCACGTTCAACGGTTTCGAATTCACCACCGCAGGACGCACCACGCGGCCATGCAGCATCCCGGGAACCCGCACGTCCTGCGCGTAGGTGAATTCGCCGGTGAACTTTCCCGGCAGGTCGGTGCGCTTCACCGACGTTCCCACGATTTTGTAGTCCTTTACATTCTTTACCGGCACATCAGGAGAAATCTTCAGGTCCCAGCCGGTTCCGCTGGCCTCCATCTTCACGTTGAAGCGCTTATCGCCGAGGAGATCGCTGTAAGAAATCTTTCGCGCGGAATCGCCATTCGCGCTGATCACCCCGTCATTCACAGTGAGCTGTTCAGCGGGAGTATTTAGCCGCTCGGACGCCAACCGTAAAAGCTCGCGCCTCGCCACCGCCGCGGCTTGCCGCAACTGTGGTCCCGCCCGCTCGAGGGTTCTGCTGGCCGCCGTGACGGCCTGGTCCACGCTCTTCGACGTGTCCCCCGCCTCCATGTGAATCCGGCTGAAGGGCACGTCCAGTTCTTCCGCGACGATCTGCGCCAGCGCCGTTTCCGTCCCCGTCCCAAGCTCCACCTTGCTGGTAAAAACCGTCACGGTTCCGTCCTGCGCGATGGCCAGCCAGGAATCGAGCGAACTCGCCTCTGGTTCGCCGCCGCCGGCTGCCGCTTGCGCTAGGGCGCGAGCCGCAGGCCCAAACAAACTGAAGCTCACGACCAGCGCCCCGGTTCCTTTCAGAAGCTCTCTGCGGGAGATTGTGCTGGTTTCCATTTCTGCTCTCCTTCTTCTTCGAAATCGCCCTGTGTCGCACAGCCCTTAACCTGTCGCCCGAAGGTTTAAACGTAGCGGGTGTACGCCTTAGCACCCGACCTTCAGCGCGGCATCTTCATACAGATGCTGCGGCCCTCTTCACCGCGCGGATCACGCGCAGGTGACTGCCGCAGCGGCAGAGATTGCCTTCAAGCGCCCGCTTGATATCGTCGTCGCTCGGGTGGGGGTTCTTGTCCAGCAGGACCTTGGCGCTCATGATCATGCCATTCATGCAGTAGCCGCACTGCGCCGCCTGCTCCTCAATGAATGCCGTTTGCAGGACATGAGGGCGAGCGACCGTGCCCAAACCCTCCAGCGT
>DASPYR010000004.1:0-5205 GCA_035636675.1 Rugosimonospora sp.
TGAAGATTCATCTGCGACCGGAGCTGGAAGAAATGGTCAAGCAGGACGTCCAGCGCGGGCCCTACCAAACCGTGGATGAGTTTGTGGAACACGCCATTTCCTTGCTCCACGAGCAAGAAGCTTGGCTGGCCGAGCATGGCACCGAGATCCGGGCAAATATCGAGCAGGGCTATGCGGCTGCGCAACTCGGAGAATTGATGGATTCAGACCAGGTTCGTTCGAGGCTGGATGAAAGGAAACGTGCTTGGCTGTCTGAAAAGCCCCAAGCATGAGCAGTTACGGGGCGACCCCCGCACCCTTTGATGAGCCAAATCCCAAAGGGATGCGCCACCCAGGATCGGCTCATTGCGTTAAGGTGCTCCACCCGCGGTAGCTGGGAGGATTAAACGGTTCCCAGGGCATGAGAGGAGACACGAAATCAGATTCAAAGGCCCCACGTGTAAGACCGACACGTGGGGCGCACCCATGTCGGCTTTCTGACTTACGACGGGGCCAGCGCCGGTTGGTGTGGCTTAATCAGTCCCAAAAATGATCGTTTGAGGCCAGTCCGGAGTGGGCATTAGTATGGAAGATGTGGCAGAATCCAGTGTGCCATGGACGTCTTTATCAGTTGGTCTGGCCCTCGTAGCCAAGCTGTTGCGAATGCCCTGCGGAACTGGCTGCCCAAAATCATAAACGCGCTGAAGCCTTGGTTATCCTCAGCGGATATCGATAAAGGGGCTCGCTGGAGTAGTGATGTTGCCTCGAGATTGAGTTCCGCCAAGGCCGGAATTATCTGTTTGACGCCGAGTAACCTTCACGCGGATTGGATACTTTTTGAAGCGGGCGCGCTTTCCAAGACTCTGGAGAACACCTACGTGTGCACGTTATTGGTTGGGCTAAAGCCGTCCGACCTCGCGCCCCCTCTAGCGCAGTTCCAGGCCACCAAAGCGGAAAAGGAAGATATTCTCGGCCTACTTAAGACTCTCAATCTTGGCTTGGGCAACGAAGCTTTGGCCGAAAGTCATCTTGCGGAAGCGTTTGAAGTATGGTGGCCCAAGCTAGAGACTGAATTGCACAATCTTCCCGCGGACGACGTCGCGAAAAGACCCGAACGCTCCGAACGCCAATTGCTGGAGGAAATACTCGACATTACTCGAAATCAAAATCGCCCAGTTGCAGGCCCCCTGTCCGATGAAGACCGGAATCATATCATCCAGGGAAGGGCCTCGAAGCTTATCTTCTCGACAGGCAATGTATCTTCACTGACGACCGTAACAGCAGGCAAAGATCTTGAGTTCGATATCTCGACGCGGGGCGGAGGCGCGTATAAGGTGCTAGTCCCGAAAGACATCTCGATCGACGAGGTAGAAAAGCTAGTTCGGGCACAGGTTCCGCCACAGAGCAGGAAGACCTCGGCAGAGGAAAAGCCACTCCTTGATACTCCGAAGCTCACAGGCGAAGACCTTGAGAAACCAGGGACAAAATAGCTCATGGCAGTGATTGTGTACAGCTCCGATCCTCAAGCGCTTCTAACGGCTATTCGGTCGGCGGCGACGACTGGCAAGATCGAGACATGGTCTACAGATTCCGATGGTGATTTCACACACAGTCCAGAACAGTGGAGAAGAAGAGCATGGTTCCGACCAAGGGTTTCAAATGACAGAGTCGTATTCACCATCTTTCCTCCACAAAAGACAGTAATGAATAAGGTTACATATGCCGTGTACCATGGGAGATTCATCGAGATGCTCCTCTCTCACTTTGATACTCAATTCCAACAAGCTGTTGCTACAGCCCTCCCGGGGGAGGGCGACCAAGTTAAGACTTAGTCTACTCACTCCGAATCTTAGTGATTCCCTTAGTTTATTTCACCTGTCCCGTTTTCTTGATTGCTCGTCGTGGACACATGCGGCCTGCTCTGAGATTTCCTTTCAGATGCAAAATGAGTAGAGTAGCGTCTCGCGCGGAACTCACGGCGCCTGAGCGCGGGAGTCGTGGCGGCTGAGTCGTGGCGGCTGAGCGGCGAGGACACATGGGTACGGGCAGGGGCAAAGCGTCGAGTTACGCGGGGCTGGCTGACAAAACGGTCTTCATTACGGGAGGAGGAAGCGGGATTGGCGCGGCGTTCACGCGCGCGTTCGCCGGGCAGGGCGCGCGCGTAGCTTTTGTGGACGTTGCGGAGGAGGCGAGCCGGACGCTGGCCGCTCAGATTCAGAAAGAGACGCGAACGACACCACTTTTCATTGGCTGCGACCTCCGGGACATCGCCGCGCTGCAAGAGGCCATCGAAATAATCCGCCTCCAGTTGGGCGAAATCGGAGTGCTCATCAACAACGCCGGGAACGACGACCGCCACGCGATGGAGCAAGTCACACCGGCGTACTGGGATGAGCGGATCGCGGTGAACTTGCGGCACATGTTCTTCGCGGCGCAAGCCGTCGCGCCGCAGATGAAGCGGCTCGGCGGAGGCGCCATCCTTAATCTTGGCTCGATTATTTGGAGGCTGAAACTAACGGGGGCCCCGGTTTATAACGTAACCAAGGCTTCGATCACCGGATTGACGCGGGTCCTGGCTCGGGAATTTGGACCGTTCGGCATACGGGTCAACACGATTTCGCCGGGAGCGGTCTGGACCGACCGGCAAATGAAATTGTGGTACACGCCGCAGGTCGAGAAGGAAATCATGGCCGGCCAATGCTTGAAGAAGCGGGTGCTGCCGAGCGATGTCGCAAATATGGGGCTGTTCCTGGCTTCGGACGCGGCGGAAAAATGCACGGCACAGGACTTTATCGTGGATGCAGGGTGGAGCTGAGAGAACGATGAGAACCATCAAAGGACCAGCGATTTTTCTGGCGCAGTTCGCGGGCGACGCGGCGCCGTTTAATAGTTTGAAGAGCATAGCTGCGTGGGCCGCCAAGCTCGGCTACAAGGGAGTGCAAATTCCGAGCTGGGATGCGCGTCTGTTTGATTTGCGACGAGCGGCGGAGAGCAAGAGCTACTGTGACGAAATCCGCGGCACCGTGGCGGAACACGGACTGGAGATCACGGAACTCTCGACGCACCTGCAAGGGCAGTTGGTGGCGGTGCACCCTGCTTACGATGTGGCGTTCGGGGGATTTGCGCCGGAAAAGGTGAGAGGCAATTCGAAAGCGAGGCAGGCTTGGGCTGTCGAACAACTTTTGCTCGCGGCGAAAGCGTCCGCGAATCTGGGACTCACGGCGCATGTTACGTTTTCGGGGGCGCTGGCGTGGCCGTACATTTATCCGTGGCCACAGAGGCCGGCGGGGCTGATTGAAACTGCTTTTGACGAGCTGGCGGCGCGGTGGCGGCCGATTCTGGACGCTTTTGACAAAGCCGGCGTCGATCTCTGTTTTGAGATTCATCCCGGCGAAGATTTGCACGATGGGGTCACGTTCGAGATGTTTTTGGAGCGTGTGGGCTATCATTCGCGATGCAACGTGCTTTATGACCCGAGCCATTTCGTGCTGCAGCAACTCGATTACCTGGAATTCATCGACCTTTATCACGAGCGCATCAAAATGTTTCACGTGAAGGATGCGGAGTTTCGCCCGACGGGCCGGCAGGGCGTTTACGGGGGATATCAGCCGTGGATCAACCGAGCCGGGAGGTTTCGCTCGCCGGGAGACGGCCAAGTGGATTTCACCGCGATATTTTCCAAGCTGACGCAGTATGGCTTTCCCGGATGGGCGGTGCTGGAGTGGGAGTGCTGCATCAAGAGCAGCGAGCAAGGAGCGGCGGAAGGGGCGCCGTTTATTCAGCGGCATATCATTCAGGCTGCGGGGAGCACGTTTGATGACTTCGCGAGTTCGGGGGCAGATCAGCAAGCGAACCGGCGGATGTTAGGACTCACGTAGAGATTCGATGGAAATGAGACGAGGGAAATGACAGCAAATTCAAAAGCGAATGATGCGAAAAACCGGCGTCTGCGGCTGGGAATGGTCGGAGGCGGGCCGGGAGCGTTCATTGGAGCGGTGCACCGCATTGCGGCGCGGCTCGATGATCATTTTGAGCTGGTTGCCGGTGCGTTGTCCTCCAATCCGGAGCGAAGCCGCGCCGCGGCGCTGGACCTGCATATCGCGCGGGACCGTGCTTATGAAAGTTTTGCGCAAATGGCTGCGGCGGAAGCGAAGAGGCCGGACCGGATTGACGCCGTGTCGATTGTTACGCCGAATCATGTTCATTTCGGGCCGGCGAAAGCGTTTTTGGAGGCGGGCATTCACGTCATCTGCGACAAACCGCTGACCACGACGGTGGAAGATGCGCTGGCGCTGGCGAAGATGGTTCGACGGAGCGGACTGATCTTCGGCTTGACGCATAATTACACCGGCTATCCGCTGGTGCGGCAAGCGCGAGAGATGGTGAAGGCCGGAGAACTTGGGCAAATTCGCGTGGTGCAAGTGGAGTACGCGCAGGACTGGCTGACGACGCCGGTCGAGGCAACGGGGAACAAGCAGGCGGTTTGGCGGACCGATCCCGCGCAAAGCGGACCCGCGGGCAGCCTGGGAGACATCGGGACGCATGCGTACAACATCGCGTGCTTTGTGACGGGGCTGCGGTGCGATCAAGTGGCGGCGGACGTTTCCATATTCGTGCCGGGGCGACGGCTCGACGACAACGTACAAGTGCTGTTGCGATTTGAGGGCGGGGCGCGAGGGATGTTGTGGGCGAGCCAGGTGGCGACTGGAAACGAGAACAACTTGCGATTGCGGGTTTATGGGGATAAGGCGGGACTGGAGTGGGGGCAGGAGAACCCGAATTATCTGCGGTTCACGCCGTACGGGAAGCCGCCGGTCACGATTAGCAGGGCCGGGGCTGGGGCGACGGCCTCTGCGAAGCGCGCAAGCCGCATCCCGTCCGGGCACCCGGAGGGGTACTTGGAGGCATTTGCGCAGCTTTACGCGGATTTGGCGGAACAGATCGCCTCACGAAACGCGGGACGGGCTCCGTCGCCCGGGTCGCTGCTGGTACCGGGGGTGGAGGACGGCGTGGCGGGGGTTCAGTTCATCGCCGGAGTGCTGGACTCTTCGCGGCAGAATTCGGCTTGGGTAAGTCTGCCGTCGCCGCAGTAGGATGAGAAAGAATTAGGCCGAACCGAAGTTCCGCCCTGCGAGGGCGGGGAAGGAGGGCGTCGGCTTGTCCGAAGGTGGGACAGGTAATCCCATTTCCGGGCGATTGGGAGGGGTTTTCGAGAAAGAAGGCCAG
>DASPYR010000005.1:0-2927 GCA_035636675.1 Rugosimonospora sp.
CAGTGAGTCGTGACAGCCACAGCCAAAGAGATCAGCTGACGCGTTTTTTCGCCCAGTTTGCTAGTCTTTGAATTGGCGGCACTAAGAGTCTGATACCCGCGAACGGTATCCGGCGAAAGCTTCATCAAATCGCCGATCCGGGCGCCGACTTCCTTATGGTACTGGTTCCAATCCATCATCATTGTTTTTTCTCCTGTTTTTGACGCCGGAATCGGCCCGCTTGGGTCACTTTCCGGGAAAGTGATTCGTCGGGACCAATCTTACACACGCCCGCCACTTCGCGCACGGCTAGAAAATGATTTGTGGATGGCTCCGCGGAGAAGCTCGAACTTCCGGCCTTTCGGTTCGGCTGGCTATGTTGTTACATCAACTCTTCAACGAACGAGCGGGCCGCGTCGATGGGCACACGCAAGTCGCAATGAACCAGCGGCCCCTCGTTCAGGACCGGTTCGGCGCCGTGCAAGGTAGGCACGTCAGTACGCTCGAAAAATTTTCCAATCGGAATTTCATCTCCCCAGAGCAGTGATTTTTCCATAGCGGCCATCCAGCTGGCCGGGTCATGCGCGGAGTCGTCTTCGAGCTTCTTCACGCGCGGACGGAACCACTGGTAAGTATTGTCGTGATTATAGGTGACGCAGGGACTGAAGACATCGAGGAAAGAGAAGCCCGGATGCTCGATACCTTGCTTGATCAGCTCGGTGAGGTGCTTCTGCTCGGCGCTGTACCCGCGCGCTACGAACGTGGCCCCCGCGGCTAGAGCAAGGGAAATCGGGTTGATCGGTGCCTCGATGTTGCCGAAGGGCATGCTTTTTGTCTTCATGCCGACGCGGCTGGTCGGCGAAGTCTGGCCCGTGGTAAGACCGTAGATCTGGTTGTCCATGACGATGTAAAGCAGGTCAACGTTGCGGCGCATGGAGTGGACAAAATGGTTCCCGCCGATCCCGAAGCCGTCTCCGTCCCCGCCCGTCACCACCACAGTTAGTTCGTGATTGGCAAGCTTCAGACCAGTGGCCACCGCCAGGGCCCGGCCGTGAAGGGTGTGCATACCATAAGTGTTCATGTAGCCGGGGAAGTTCGAGGAACACCCAATGCCGCTGATGGTGACCACTTTATGATTTGGAATGCGCAGTTCGACCAGGGCTTTTTGGACGGCCGCGAGCACGCCAAAATCGCCGCACCCGGGACACCAATCGGGATCAACTCTCCCTTTCATGTCGGCCATGGTCAGTTGACTGGCACGCTGTGCGGTTGTCGCCATGTGCGTCTCCTCCTCAGACCGTAATCTCGTGCATGGGAACAGAGAGTTTTATCTGCCCGGCGAGTTGTTGCTTCACGGCCTCCACAATGTGGTGCGGCATGAAGGGTTCGCCGTCGTACTTGCGGATGTGGCCGTCGGCCACGAAGCTGGTTTCGCTGCGGAGGTAGCGCGCAAACTGGCCGCTGTAATTATTCTCCACGATGATGGTGTGCCGCGAATCTTTCAGAATTTCGAGAATTGCATCGCCATGCAAGGGCACCAGCCAGCGGATCTGCAACTGATTGGCCGTAATTCCCTGCTCATTGAGAATCTCGCAGGATTCCTCGATCACACCTTTCGTGGAACCCCAGCCGATCAATGTAACATCGGCTTCGCGCGGCCCCCACAGCACCGGCGGCGGAACGGCAGCCTCAATGCCGGCGACTTTGCGCATGCGCTTGTCCATCATCGCGCGTCGCTTGATCGGATTGGTGAATTCATCGCTAATCAATACGCCGTCTTCCATGTGTTCGTCGGTGGCGGCGGTGTGGATGTGGCCGGGAACGCCGGGAACAGCGCGCGGGGAAATGCCGCTCTCGGTGATTTTGTAGCGTTTGTAATCCCCGTTCGTCGCCATTGCAGCCTGCGCTCCGTTGCCGTTCGCGGTTGTAATGAGTTCTCCGCGATCGATTGGCGGGCGGAAATCGAGATCGTTTGGATGTACGCTGAGTCTGCCTTCCGACAGCAGCAGATCGCAAAGCACCAGGCCCGGGCATTGGAACCGATCGGCGAGGTTGAAAATCTCCGGGATGAGCTTGAAGCAATCGCCGATGTCCAGCGGAGCCGCAATCACTCGGGGATAGTCGCCAAATGCGGCGCCCAGCATTTGCCATAGGTCGCCCTGCTCGGTCTTGGTGGGAACGCCGGTGGACGGGCCGGCACGTTGACAGTTGATGACGACCACCGGAGTTTCGATCATGGCGGACATGCCAAGGCCTTCGCTCATCAGAGCGAACCCGCCGCCCGACGTTGCACACATGGCGCGGACGCCGGCGTGAGCTGCGCCGATCGCCATGTTGATCACCCCGATCTCGTCTTCCACTTGCCGGACCATAATGCCGGCTTTGCGCGCGTGCGCCGCCATCCAGTGCAGAACGCCGGTTGAAGGGCTCATCGGGTAGGCGCAATAAAACTTCACCCCTGCTGCTGCCCCACCCATGGCCATGGCTGTATTGCCACTCAGGATCGCGTAGCGGTTCTCGGTCTTGGGAACTGGATTCGCGAAAGCCGTGAAGTGCGCGGCGGCATAATCGTAGCCAACTCGAGCCACCCCAACGTTTTCCGCCACTACGGCTTCGCCTTTTTTCTTGAACTGCTCTCGGAGAACTTCTTCCAACGCCTGGAACCCGATACCCATCATGTGGAGGCCGGCGCCGATGGCGAGCGTGTTCTGCGCAACCTTGTTTCGCGTAATGTCGACCAGCTCTGAAACCGGAAGCGGGCAGAGCTGCACGCCGTCAGCGGGCGAGCCCGGCTTAATCGTGTCCGAATTGTAGATACACGCAGCTCCGGCAGTGAGCAACTGCAGGTGGCGATCCATGCTGTCCTGGTTGAGAGGAATTAACAGGTCGATGCGGTCACCCATATTGGTGACTTCTTGCGGACCCGTACGAATGGTCAGAAAAGTGTG
>DASPYR010000006.1:0-34490 GCA_035636675.1 Rugosimonospora sp.
CCCCCTGGTCCCTTGCCCGGATGAAGGCCCAGCGGCCGGCCACGGGACCGGATCAGGATTTTGCAAAGACCACCGATCCGGCATTGAGATATGCCGATCCAGACGGTTATCCGCGCGCCTCCATTCATCCGATGAGATTCAAAATTGTGCAAACCCCAGACTACATTTACCAACTCTGGGAATATAACAAATCCTGGCGTCAGATTGCCCTCAACCGGCCACATTCGGAGGTTCCGGACATTTCGTGGTTTGGGGAGTCCGTGGGCAAGTGGGAAGGGGACACACTGGTTGTGGATTCGGTAGGCTTCAAAGATTCCACATGGCTTGATCCCATCGGCCACCCGCATACCGAAGACCTCCACATGGTAGAGCGCATCAGGCGAGCGGACCCGGAGACGTTGGTTTTCAACTTTAGCTTTGATGATCCCAAGGCTTATACGAAACCCTGGAATGGAGAGCTAACGTTCAAGTTGAAAACCGATGGGATCATGACCGAAACCATTTACACGATCTCGGACGAACTCAGTTTTCGACAGCGCTTCCTGAACGAAAAACCGACGATTCCAATACGGCCTGGTCCGTGATTTGGGACGGATCCCGCCGGGATTCTCGGTCACTGCCGTTCGGACTCTAAGCCGCACCTGATAAACGACTTATCGGGTGCGGCCCAAACCTGCTTGCCGACGGGCTCCCCAAAAGTACCAACACACCTCCATTCGGACACGGTACTAGTGTACCTGCGGCTAAAACCAGGGGACCATTCACAACCACGATTGCAGGCTCTATTGTCGAAACTGTCCGAGAGCACGCTGGGAGGCCGGAAGGAGTCTGGCATGCAACTGGGACGCTACGAGATCTTGGAAGCCATTGGTCTGGGCGCAAGTAGCACTGTTTTCAAAGCGCGAGACACGCTGATCGGCCGCATCGTGGCCATCAAAACCCTTCAGTCAGGCCTGAACGACCCAGCCTGGCGGGAGCGCTTCATGGCCGAGGCTCGCATCGTCGGCCAACTTTCACATCCTCGCATCGTGAAACTGCACGACGTCGGCATCGACGAAACCTCCGGCGCACCCTACCTGGTGATGGAATACGTCGTCGGCCAGACTCTGGAACAACACATTGCGGCCAAAAAAACCGAGCCCCAACAAGCCTATAGCTGGGGGGCAGCTTTGGCGCGCGCACTCGCCTATGCCCACGAACAGGGCATCGTTCATGGCGACATCAAACCGGCAAACATCATGATCAATCAGGACGGGCGCGTCATGCTGACCGATTTCGGCATCGCGCGATTTGCCGCCCATATCTCTCAAGTCGGCAGCCTTCGAGGGACGCCGGCGTACCTCTCACCAGAACAGATTGAAGGCAAGCCCACCGATGGCAGGTCTGATCTTTTTTCCCTCGGAATCGTTCTCTATCAGTTGGCTACGGGACAACGGCCCTTCAAAAGCGATTCGGTGCAAGCCGTCTGCGCACAGATCATGAAGGCGAACGCCACGCCTCCCACGAAGGTGAATCCGCGGCTCCCGCGGGCATTCGACGGGATTGTGGCACGCTGCCTGGCCAAGAATCCGGACAACCGTT
This sequence comes from Rugosimonospora sp., assembly GCA_035636675.1. Classification (GTDB taxonomy): domain Bacteria; phylum Acidobacteriota; class Terriglobia; order Acidiferrales; family UBA7541; genus Palsa-189. The sequence goes on from DASPYR010000006.1 coordinate 1,582, forward strand.
ACGCAAACGGGGAGATATTGTCGACGGCGCTGGAAACTGTGGCCCACGAGCCGCTGGTGTTACCACGGCGCAAAACCAGCAGAAATCGATCCGTAACGACGGCCCTCCGCTACGCAGGAGTAGCGGCTCTGCTAGTCTTGGCTCTCTTCACGCCGCTCGCAGCACGCTTCTATAGGAATAATCTTCGGGTGCCGCCGGCACCCGTCGCAATGTACCCAGCTCCAAAGCCACCGGACGATCTGCCGCTACTGAGCGAGGCGCAAGACATTTTGGCGCCATCCGCCGAAATAACAGAGCCGGAGCAGTTGCCACCTCCTCGCCAGCTAGTTCGACCGAAGTCTGCCCGGACCATGAAAAGACCGGTGGACGCACCTAAACCGAATCCTACGGTTGCAGACGCAAGTCCAAAGGCCGAGCCTCTACTGAACCCCGCTCCTCAGTTGGGCGCAAACCGGGCCTCGTCCACCTCTACCGCCGGGATACCGATGACCATCGAGATCTCCGCTCAATCAAGCGACGGAACACTGACCGTGTTTGCCGACGATCAAGTGGTCTTCAGTACACCTCTGGCTTCCGTGGCGGAGGCAGTAGGAGAACGGTTGCGCGCGGTGTGCACACTTTTCCCAGGCCAACACCACCTTAGCGTGGCGCTCTACAAGGCGGACAACTCCTTGCGTGCAGAAAAGCGAGGATTGGCGGAGCTCCACCATGGAGCCAGTAATTTACTCGCCATTCGTGTCGTCAAACACTCGAAGATCTTGCTCTTGCGAGGGACGGGGCTCGAGGTCACTTGGCCCATCGGTTCGGCGGATCCTAAACCCGAGCACGGAGCCAAAAACTTCTCTGCCAAGGCCGCTAGCAGCGATTAGTAGAAACAACGTCAGGTTTGTGCTTTCGGTCCTGCAATGAATTAAGCTGCTGACAAGCGCTGTTCTCCGTACATAAGAAACATCACTCCGTAGTGCTCCAACTCAGGTTGCGAACTGCTCCTCTCATCCGTCCGCCAATCCGTCCAATGCTGAAGCCAAACCTAGAAGCCGCGACACGGCGCGTGCGTGACAAAGAATGTGCAGACATTTGACGGATGCCTGACAACTTCTCGCACGAGTCCACCCTAGAGTCATTTCTACAAGGGAAAGTCTTGGTTCGCCCGGCAGGACAGCCTAGCAGACATGAAATCAGCATGAAGAAAGGAAAAGACAATGAGACAGCCTAATGGCGCAGGGGGGAGTCGGAGTCGGACAAATCGGCGTTCTTTCTTGAGAAATGGGATTGGCGTCGCTGGCGCGTTGACCGTAGGTGCTGAAGTGCTCGGAAACGGGCTCTCGGCTTTCGCGAAAGAACAGGAAGGACGGGAAGAGCATTCAGGGCACCTGACAAGAGGCGATGCGGCCCTGCTCAGATTTGCGGCTGCAGCGGAAATCCTTGAGACCGACTTCTGGGTGCAGTACAACGAACTCGGAGGCGTCCCAAACACCAAAGAAGTCCCGGGCGGGAGTGGCAATCCAGCTTACACGGCTGCGCTACAGAATTTGGACAGCGACATGGCGCAATACATTCACGACAATACCGACGACGAATTCACCCACCAGAACTTCCTCAACGCATACCTCGCTTCCAAGGGCGCCGAGACGGTAAATCTCGAAAGATTCCGCACTCTGCCTGGCAGCACCGCGACCGGATCAAGCGGGAAGCTAAGGCTTACAAACCTCACGGAGCTTACTCTGGACACCAGTTGGTGGACTCGGTATCGCAGCGATTCCCGTAACCCCGACCTTGATCCCACTTTCGTATTTCCTCAGGCGGTTCCCGACTTGAACAAAGGCGCATTCACGGCAATTCCCCGAACGGACGCCGATTTGAAGCCCGCCGACCATCTCCAGGCCATTGCCAACACGGCGGCATTCCATTTTCCGACGATCGAGCAGGGCGGCACGAGCCTCTATCCCTCCATGGCGCAGAGGGCGACGAGCGTGGAAGTGCTGCGAATCCTGATCAGCATTGGCCCCACGGAAACAATGCACTTTCAAACGTGGTCGGATAAGGCGGGCAATGCGGTTCCTCTAACCGATCCCACGAACGGGCTGACGTTTCCTGATCTCAATGCTGCTCCATTTGGCGGCGAGACCTTCCAGACCAACTTGATCATGCCGGAGCCGTGTCCTTTCCTTAGTCGAGACCTGCCGATATGTTCCGTCATTCGCCCAACCGAGACAAAAGGGATTGCCATGGGCGTAGTCAAATTCTTAACGGACATGGGGCTCTTCATCGGCCAGTCGCCCGCTTTCTTCCAATTCCTGCGCGATCTGGCGGAAGATGCAGACGAGGCTCGGCGCGAAGTCTGAACTGCTCGAGCAGTAAATTGACCCTTGGGGGCCTTACTCGGTGCTGTTAACGACGGCGGCGCCCGATTAATGCTCGGCCATTGCGCCAAGCACACTGCGGCGCCGCCTCGGCAAAAATAATCGTCAAAGGCACGAGCCCTGTTCTAAGCGGGACTGCGGTTCGCTTCGTTGATTTCGGTTTCCAAGGAATCACCGCTTCTACTTTGCGAACGAGGAAACTTGACCAGGAAAACCGTTCCGGTTTCGCCGGTCTCTTCGACGCCTACCGAACCGAAGTGGTCGTGGATGATCTTGCTGACAATCGCTAGACCCAAGCCGGTGCCATTGGACTTCCCTGAGCTGATGAACGGGTCGAATAACGTGCCGCGAATCCCAGCAGGGATGCCAATGCCGTCGTCCGCGACGCGCACCTCGAATGAGTGATGCGAAGCCCTGATTTCAATATCAATTTTTCCTCGGTCTGAGGTCGCTTCGCACGCGTTCAGCAGCAGATTGAAAAAAACACGCTCGATTTTCCTGGGATCGAAAACACCCGTGGTGTCTGGAGGCGTTTGAATAGAGAGCATGCGATGATGGAATTCGGGCCGGGTGAGAACGGCGTCGGCGGCATGCCTGACAACCGACTCCAGCGATGTGGTTAGTACCGAAAGCGCACGCTGCTCGCGCGAGAGCTCCCGCAGCGAGTCGAGCAATTCGGTCATCTGCTCCGAAGCGATCTTTATCTCCTCGAAAATCTCATCTCGATCCAGCTTAAGTTTATCGGCCTCATAGAGAAATTCGGCGTTGGCTACGACGGCGGCGAGGGAGTGTCGCAGATCATGAGAAATGGAACCGGCCGCTCTTCCCAGCGCGGCCACCTGTTCGGTCTCGATTTGCCGCCGCTGTGAAGCGAGCAGTTCCTCCCGCATCTTTGAAAAGGCCGTTCCCAACTCAACAACTTCGCTACTTCCTCGCGGCATAATGGAAAAGGCATAATCGCCGCGGGCCAAAGCACGCACACCGGCGAGAAGGTTGTCCAACGGCCGCGTGATCCTGCCGGCGACGAAGCTGAGCAGCAGCGTGGCGCACACCAGAGCCGAAATGCCGAGCGCGAGAATCGTTCGATCTAATTTAGCGATGAAGCTAATGGGGCGACGCAGGGGTATCAGTACGTAGCATTGCACTGGCGTCCGAGGGTCGGCATGCAGCGAAACCGCCGCCACCTCGTAGGGCTCCGCCCCCAGGTCCACCTCCTGCGTTCCCGAAGCCGAAAGCGCGGTGTATTGCCCCAGGTGATCCTCCAATTCGCTTTGTTCGCGGGATGACAGGGTCGAGGCGATGACCTTCGCTGCGCTTACCAGCACAATCTTTCCGCCCGCCACGAGCGCAAGCTGCTCCGCAACGGTAGAATCCACCTGATAGCCGATGGCAAGCGCGCCAAGCTGTTTGACGTCGCTTCCGGAACCGGCCGTAATCGGCCGAATGAAGGCCCAATACAATTGATCGTCGGCATACCACCAGGCGGCATCCTCATTGGCATCGAGAGATCTCGTGAGATTCCGCTCGACGTCTGCACGATTCAATCCGGATTTCTTAGCGTGCAAGGCCATCATCTCGCCTTTAGGGTTCGCGAGAAGAAACAGATCGCTGCCCGCGAGCTGCCAAAAAGGAAGCGAACCGTCCCGAATGGTCGGCGCGTGATGCGTGGTCATCAAGGCCTTCAAGGTGGGAAGTTCGGCGAGCATCGCTGTGGTTCGGGAGAGTTGGTCTTGGCGCTGGTTCTGAACGCTCTCAAACGCGCGCACGGAGGCCGCCACGCTATCTCGCACCTGGTCGTCAATCTCCGCCCGAACGGTATGGCGAACGATCAGGAGCATCGCGCCCGTAAGAGCGCAGATAATCAGCAGGGTGGAGATCAGAAGCTGCGTCTTTAAGCGCAAGCGTGACATTGCCATTCTATCTAGCTGTTCTTTCCATTCGCGCCGTGCCCAGGCACAAATTTGTATCCCGCGCCGTGCATGGTCAGGAAAAAACGCGGATTGGCGGGATCGGGCTCGAGCTTCTGCCGCAAGCGGAGGATATGGTTGTCCACCGTACGAGTGGACGGATAATTTTGGTAGCCCCAGACTTCGTTCAACAATTCCTCTCTCGAAATCACTCGTTCCGGCGACCGCGCCAGGTACCTCAAGAGCTTGAATTCCTGGGCCGTCATGGGAATCGGCTTGCCCGCCCGGGTTGCCTCCATGCTTGTAAAGTCAATCTGCACGTCCTTGAAAACCAGCAGTTCGTGATCCATCGCTTGAGGGGCGACGTTTGAAACGATCCGCGTTTTAGCTCCGTTTCGGCGCATCGCTCGCCGTACCCGGGCCAGCAATTCGCGCGGGCTGAATGGCTTCGTGACGTAATCGTCTGCGCCCAATTCGAGCAGGAGCACCTTATCCTCAATCTCCGCATCCGCGCTCAGGACGACGATGGGAACCGAGGGCATGTGAGCTTTGAAGGCTCGGCAAAGCTCCTTACCCGAAAGTCGCGGTAGCTTCAAATCCAGAACGACCACGCTCGGCGTTTGCTTCTTGAAGACTTCCAGTCCCTCCATGCCATCGGAAGCGATTTGCACCACCAGGGAGTCTGCCTCAAACAAGCGCTGTAAAGTTCTCTGCATGGCGCGGCTATCTTCGATCACCAGAACCGTATCCATATTCTCCTTCCTCGCTTCTTCCATATTCAGTACGCCGGCGCTGAAGCCTTGGGATCATAATCGTAACCATACTTATCTTTGTGCGGCCAGTCGTGTCTTGCCACGGGAATGGAGAGCGCCGGCAATGCGTTTTGTCCCGGGCCGATGTCAATCGCCCGTTGCGAAACGTCCGTGAATTCGGATGAAGCATTCTCATACCAGACATGCATCGCATATCGCCCGGCGGGAACGTGGCGAATGAAAACGCGGCCCGCCTTATCGGAAATGCCGAAGAAATCCGAATTCACCGTGAGGATGACCGCGGTCATTTGCGGATGGATGTTGCAAAATAAAAAAGACGCCCCCGGCCGGTCGAATACAACTTCCTTTTCGGCTCCGGCCTGATACAGGCCCAGATCGAAGCGCTTGCCCTGATAAAGCGAGAAAACATTGTGGAACCACGGATCCAGGTTGGGAAAGTCCACCCTGCTACCGAGCGGCACAACCAACAATTTCGGTTCGAAGGTTTTGTTCTCCTGCAACATGCGGTAATGATGTTTCGCCGAAACCGCGGCGGCAGAATTTTCTGTGCCCTGCACCGGAACGAGCCAAAGGACAACCTGGGAGGCGTCCTTCGCCGATTTGGTGGAATTCTTCTCGATCAATTTCACCTCACTCGTCACGTCAACCACTGCCGGATCGGCCTCCCTGGGAGTGCCCGATGATGGAGGCAAAACCAGGGCGGCCAGCACAGTCGCAATGAGAAGCTTCCTAGCCATGGCTAAAAGAGGAATCCCGCCGCCAAACCCACTTGCCCTGCAACGTTCGGCCCTCCCAAGACCTCGCTCGTGCGAAAATGCCGATACTCAGCGGAGAACAGCAAATCGCCGCGAGGCCGAAAAATGTAGTTGAAGAAGAAAATCCGATTGCTCGAAGGAACAGCCCGCAGAAGTGGATCGAACTGTGTGGCCGTCCGCAAACGGGCGGTATCCCTGGTGCCCAACCCCCCGGCCGCGTTGAACTCGCTGCGGCTATTGAGTGTGAACTTCAGTTGCGACCAGCCGCCAATAACGGGAATACCCGCCAGCGTCGGCGCGGTGGCATAGAGATAATGTTGGTAATCCTGAGGCTGTACGGTCGGAAGCGCCAGACCGCCAAAGCCGTCGAGCCCTTTGCCAGTGAAAAACGCTCCGCTCAATTGCAGTTTTGCGATCAGCGGAAATTTCCAATCGGCAATCGCGCCCGAAGCAGATGCGGCCTGCCTATTGGGAAAATGCAAGGGAGCGTAAATCCCGGAAATCCCGAACGAAATGGCGTGATCTTCCATTCTGTTGTTCCCGGATAGGCGCACGGCATAAACAGGTTGCCTGGAATATTCGCCCGGTGTCGGCACACGCACGTTCGAACCGCTCACGGAATAACCCGCGGAATCAAATACTCCCGCCTCGACCTTGAACTCCGCGGACGTGAAATCAAATCTCCGCTCGGCGCGGATTGCAGGAGTCCAGTTCCAAAGATTTCCCGCGGCCGCAAAGGCGGGAACTGCCAGCGAAAGATACGATGTGGGGGAATTCGGCGAAAAGAAGGGGGTCTCCAGCCCGCCGGTAATCGAAATTTTGCTCCAATCAAACTGCAGCCGCGCAATCCTGAGGCCCACGAGACCGGCCGCCACGCCACCATAAGGGCCGGCCGCCCCGTTGATAAAGTCCAACTGAAAATCCGCGCTCGTACTTGCGCCGAATACCCTCGGCCCAATGCCTCTAAGGCCCACAACGGATTGCCTGAACGATGCGGCGAGGCTGCCGGTGTAAGCATAAGGAGGCGGCTGCACGGCCACGGTTGGCGCGTCTAAATTGTCCAGCTGACCAGAGGTATCGAACACATTGAATAAGGCGATGCCCGAAATCTTTAGGCGGTACTTGGCAGAGCTCTCCACCTTCACTTGCTCGTGCTCTTCGACTCTGGCATTGAGGATCTGCCAATCGTCTTCCGTGATGCGCGCGAGGGGTGCATTCGTCTCAGGATTTTGCGGCTGCGTGCGCTCGGCGGCATGCTCATCAGGAGGATTCGAGGGCGGAGGATTCGCTTCAGTTCGAAGAATTTGTGTGAGCATGTTGCGAAGCTGCTGGATTTCCAGACGAGACTGCTGCAACTCGCTCTGCATCTGTTCGATCGAGTGGGTCAGGGCCGCAATCTTTAAGCCCAAATCCGGCGCTTCACTGGTCAGGCCTTGAGCGCTTGCAGATAAACCGGCAAATACTACAACGCACAGCAGTGGCCCGCGTGAGCGCACTAACCTTGGGATGGTCGCGCACATAAAATCTCCTCTTTTTGCAACGAACGAGTGGACGTTGAGGTTACCGCTATCATACTCGAAGGTATGCGCAGATTTCATTGGGCACACGACCGATGCTTCGCGGCGGACCTCAAAAAAAAACGCAGCCCCTCTGAAGCGATCACCGGTATCCCTTATCCCTGTTCAGGCCGGGAAGAGGTTTCCGGTTTCCCTCCCTCTTCGATCCTGCAGAAAGTTAACAACCGGCCACTTTAGGGCAAGAAAACGGGTTATGGGAGTCTTGGACAAACAGATTACAGAAGGTTGACAAAATAATGACAATCCAGTGAGCACCCGACGGACGTGGAGGTGAGGTCGTCCCCGCCCGAAGCTTTTTTATCTTTTGGGGCTTATCTTCCTTGCGAGTTGACCAGACTCGCAGCGCCGGCACTGGCGCGGCACTCACCGAAGTCCTTTGCAACCGTTTTCACCAGGAAACTCTGATCGCCGCCTCTGTCTTTCTTGATTTTGCCTTTCAACTCGACTCTCTCGCCGGCTTTGATATCGGCGGCACCGGGAACAAGCGCTAATGTCCGTTTTGTCTTGTCATCCGTAAGATGTAGTCCATCGTCGGCCATCTCTGTGCAACCTGTGACCTTGCTGGCGCGATGAGTCATGAGGTAAATGGCGCCGACACCTGCCGCGGCCGCTCCCACTCCAATGCCGATGGCCTTACCGTGCCCATAGCTGGGCGTGGTCGAAGCGCCTGTGGTGCCCGAAGTGCCCATGGTACCTCCCGTTGTCCCTCCGCCTCCGCCATACTGCGCGTATGCCGTGGCCGCGAGAAGCAAAATGACAGCCAATCGAATGACCTGCCGCGTCAATCTCCCGGATTTTCCCGCGAGCGTTGGTCCTTGTCCTTGGAAACTATAAGTCGCATCTGAATTCATCAAGACCTCCGTTTTCGCCTTCTGTCTTGCGCACTGCTGGCCGGATTCAGGTAACGCCGTACTGCGCCAGACGCGCATCGGTTAGTGGTACCGCAATTCGCCAATCGCCTTGTCGCAATCATGTAAATAGGAAGTCATTTTCTTGCTAGCGCACGCCTATGGCTTGAATCGCTTGGGAGATTAGCTTTGCCGAGCTGCCGCTCTGCAGAATTGTGCGCAGGCGCATGCGGGCCTTGTGTAACTGCGACTTGGAATTGCCGATCGAGCAGCCCAGCGCCTCGGCAATTTCGTGATGTTCGTAACCCAGCACGTCATGCAGGAAAAAAATCTGCCTGTAACCACGCGGGAGTTGCCTTAGCGCGCGTCTCAGGCTCAGCCGGTCCACAACGCCTGAGACCCGCTGGTCCCGCCGCCCAATTTCTCTGCGATGGAAAGTATCGCCTGTTTCGCTCCTGGCTTCGAGCGACGTCTCCTTTAGACCCTTCATGCGGCGCCGCATCAGGACAATATTGACGGCAAGGCGGTACAACCAGGTGGAAAATGCTGACTCCGCCCTAAACGTCTGAATTTTTCGAAACACCTGGAGAAAAACGTCCTGTGTCAGATCCTCCGCGATGGTGGGATTTCCCGTCATTCGCAGGCACAGGGCGTAAACGCGGCGGCTATGTGACCTATATAGGTGCTCGAAAGCCGCTGCGTCCCCTCTTTGTGCCAGGCGAATCGTTTCTCCTTCAGACGCCCCGCTCAGTGGCATTTGCCCCTCGCAAGAAACAATCGGCGAAGCGGGCACACCTGACATTCCCTTTCTGACGCTCGGATCGCATAAGACCATGGTCATCGGAGCACTTCCTTGAGTCGCCGCCACGCTGTTAATTGTTCTTCGATACGTGCCATCGGACCGGCAACTCGCTTAAAAGGGCCGCGGCTCGCGCGGTTCACATAGTAAGGAGGTGAAGCGCACGCTTTGTCACCACGGCGTCAAATGGCTGTCATTCATCCGCAAATTCTCGTTCGCCTGAACCATAAAGATCGCCTCGCACGCAGCTTCGCAGCCCTTGATGGCCAGTTTCCCCTGTTCGATCCCGGAATCCGTGTGGCCGAAAAGTTCAAACTGAGGTATCGGAAAACCTCAAGCCGATGTTTGGCCTACAGAGGCTTGGCACGTGCAGAAAATGAGAGGAATAGGGAATTTTAAATCTGTGCAGACGCCTGCGGGTCACTCATATTTGGGCACATGAGCCCTTTGGTCCCGAATCTCGCGTAGGTGCTGGCGTAGCCGCTCGAGCACCTCTTCCCTGCTCGAACTATGTGTTTCTCTCACTAACTCTTTTAGAGCAAAGTGCACCACATCGCGATGGTGCAACTCCTCAGGCGCAACATCATTGCTGAATTCAAGCCAAAGGCTGTGCAGAAGATCGATTTCCTTGGGAGTGAGATGCGGCGCATGCGGGCCCAGATAAAAGACGTGTTCTTGGCCATTCGGAGAATGGATTTCGAGCGTTAGTTGGGGCTTCGGCGCGGGCAGAGCTTCCCACGCCAGACCCGCTATGCGTGCCTCCTCGGCGATGGATCGCCGGGGTGAAAGGCCTAGAACCACGGACGACGATTTCAGACTCTGCGCGGCCCGGAGGATGCCGTCCCATTTCTCCGCGGCCGGAGCGACCGCAAGGTGCACGGTCTTGCCCATCTTTTCTGCCAGATTCAAGCAACGAGTAAACAACTCCTGTTCTTCGCGGCTAAAAAGTTGCTCCGCCTCGAGCTCGTGCTCGCCCGAAGCGGCGCGTTCGAGAAGCCGGAGATGCAGCACGGCGATATCCTGTTTTTGCGTGTCCGTTCTTAGCAAAATCGCGCTGAGGTGGTAGAGCGTGTTGTAATTGCGGACCATCACGATGACGTTTCCAGGCCGGACGCCCACCGCCTCCGGCGTGAGTTCCCCGCCCGGCTCGACGTTGAACTGATCCAGCTCCGCGTGGGCTGCGCCGCGTTTTTGGGTGATCTTTTCCGACAGCTCGAATACGGCAAAAAACACGAGCGTAAACGCCACGCCCGAGATCGTAGCCACCTGCTTGGTAAACAGATTAATGACGCACAGCGCAATCAGCACCAACGTGATGAAACCCAAGCCCACCGGAATTTCTATACCTGCAATTTTTATGTTCAGAGGAACGCGAAATTCGCGCTGGCCTGGCTCTTTGTAGCGCAGAACCAGGACCGCTAGCCCCTTCATGGCGAAGCTCCACATCACCCCAAAAGCGTAAGCTTCGCCCAAAAGAAATATGTTTCCGCCGCTTAGGATAATGGTGAGGAGCTGCAGGCCCACAACTACATTCAAAATGCGGTAAGAAGTCCCAAAGCGGCGATGCGGCCGCCGGAACCAGTCCGGCAAAATCCCGTCCTCGGAAACGCGGTTGAGCACTCCATTCGAGCCGACAATCGCGGTATTTACCGCTCCCGCGAGCATCAAGACGCCTACAATGACGACAAATCCGCGGAACGCCAGCCGCACAAGCAACGGCCCTGTGAGATACATGGCCAGGCCGCCGATCGGATTGTCGTAGAAGTTTCCGCGAACGTTGTCCGGGATAATCATCACGGCAAAAAAAGCCACGCCGGCCGTGAAGATGAGGCTGTAAAGAAAAATGATGAACCCGGCTTTTTCCAAATTGCGCAGCTTGGGGTGCTCGATCTCCCGATAGACCTGGGCCATGGTCTCTTCGCCGCTCATGGCCAGAACCGAATGACCCAACCCAATCAGGATTCCGATCAACCCGACGGTATAGGGCAGCCGGCTGTGGCTTAACCACCCTAGCGCATCTGTCGAAAACGTGAGATTGCGCAGCGAAGGCACAGGCGGCAGGTGAGCGCCTCTCATCCACAGCGTATAGCCGCACCAGACGAGCATGATGACCACCATCACCGTGGTCACGTACATGATTCGCAGAGCTTTCTCGCTCGATTCCGGAATGCCTTTGACGTTTTCCCACCAGAAATAAATCGTCACCAAAATCGCAAACGCAGCTGCGCTGGCGTTCACCGGCAGAACGAATTGGTAATGCGCGTAGTGCAGGAGCTCGTTGAGAAGCCCCACCAGATAGAGGCCCGCGGATACGCCGCTGATCGGCCCCGTCAGAATGTAATCGAACATCAGCGCCGATACGGAGAATTTCGCCAGCGTCGATCCCATGGCCTCTTTGACCACGCGGTAGACGCCGCCGCGCACAAACATGCTGCAGCTCTCGATGTAAACCGCTCGGACCGCATAGGCCAGGCACATGATCGCCAAAATGAACCACGGACCCGCTTTCCCGACGAAGTGTTCTGCAATCGCTCCGGCGTAGAAGGCCGAGGAGCCCATGTCGTTGAGTACGATCGCCGCCGCGCGCCAGAAAGAGATGAACGCGAGCATGGCCGTGGTGGCCACCAGCACGCGAGGCGCGCCGGACATTCTTCTTTGTTGTGATGCCGCCAAATCGTTCTTCATCAAAGGGATTCGGACAAGTGCGAGGAGTTCCGCATTCCGTTCAAGCTTTCGGAGCAGATGCGGCAGTAGACTTTACACATCAGCGACGAACCCAGCCGAGCACACAGCCCCCGACCCGTAAACGAGTATTTATACCATTAAGAAGTCCTAAAGAGAAAATAAGGATTTGGTTTGGAGATCGTAACTGGGATCGGCCAAGCCAAGGATTCGGGAACGAGATTGTCAATTATGGAGAGGAACATCCTCGGCGGGACCCTAAACCTGCCTAGGCGCGTGCCCTCTTCGCCACGGTTCGCCATTTACCTTGCGCCTTCAGAATGCCTTCAATGGCCTCCCGCACGCCGGCATCTCCTCCGCTCCGGCGCGTCACGTGGTGAACGGCACGGCGCACTTCGGCAACCGCATTGGCCACCGCAATCGCCAGACCAGCACGCCGCAGGATGGGCAAGTCGGGCAGATCATCGCCGATATAGGCGACCTCGGAATCGCGCACGCCCGCGATTCGCAGAATCTCTTCGTACGCCGCCAGCTTTTCACTGCGGCCCTGGAACACAAACTCCATTCCCACCTCTTTGGCGCGTCGCGTCGTAGCCGCTGATTGGCGCCCCGAGATCACTCCGGTACGCAATCCAGCCTCGCGCGCCAATTTCAACCCGGCGCCGTCTTGCGAATGAAAGGCTTTCATCTCTACTGCCGTTCCGTCGGCGAGTGGCATGAGATAGACCTCGCCTGCGGTGAGCACGCCATCCACATCCATCAGCAAAACGCGAATTTTGCGCGCTCGGGCGGCCACTGCGGCCGGGAATCCATTGGAGCTGGCGCGAGTGCTGCGAGCCAAGACTCTTCTCCTCGAAATTGATCGACGTGTCGGCTGCGGGCCTGTCAGCCTAAAAAAGCTCCAGCGTCCAGAGGTCATGCAGGTGGACGACGCCCGCCACTCGCCGCGCGCCGTCGAGTACGACCACCGAAGTAATCTTGCGCTGCTCCATCAGCCGCAATGCGGCGCTGGCAAATTCCTCCGAAGGAATCGTCACGGGATTGGCGGACATGCACTCTTCGGCCGTGAGCTCGAGAACCGCGCCGCTCCGCTTTTGCATCAGGCGCCGCAAATCGCCGTCGGTGATAATTCCGGCCAGCGTGCCGCTCGTCTCGACGACCGTGGTCATTCCCAAACCTTTGCGGCTCATTTCATAAATTACGTCGGGCATTTTCGCGCTCGGCAAAACGCTTGGCAGCGCCTCGCCCGCATGCATGAGCTCACGCACGCGCAGGAGCTTCTTCCCCAGCCGGCCGCCCGGATGAAGCGCGGCGAAATCGTCGTGATCGAAGCCGCGCCGCTCGAGCAAGGCGATCGCCAGGGCGTCGCCTAAAGCCATGGCGGCCGTGGTGGATGCTGTAGGCGCCAAGTTCAGCGAGCAAGCCTCTTCGCGCACGCTGGTGTCCAGCACCACGTCGCTCGCCTGCGCCAGTGTGGAGCGCGTATTCCCGGTGAACGTCACCAGGGGAAGTCCGAGCCGCTTCATGGTGGCTAAAAGAGCGACGATCTCTTCGGTTTCGCCTCCATAGGAGACGGCCAGCACGGCGTCGCCCCCCAGCAACATTCCCAGATCGCCATGCAAAGCCTCCGCTGGATGCAGAAAAACCGAAGGAGTGCCTGTGGATGAAAACGTCGCCGCAATCTTGCGCCCGATCAATCCCGACTTGCCCATGCCCGTGACCACCACGCGCCCTTTGCAAGCCAGCAGCACCTCCACCGCGCGCTCGAATCCCGCATCCAGACGCGCCTGCAATTCTTTCAGCGCCTCGGCCTCAATGCGCAGAACGCGTCTTGCCGTCTCCAGGCTCACGAGGGGCTCCAGGAACGCACCAGCTTGGCGATCGGCGTCAGTTTCGCCAGTAAGTCCGGCAGCCGATCCAAACGCAACGCATTTGAGCCATCCGACAGCGCCCGTTCGGGGTGATCGTGCACTTCCAGAAAAATGCCGTCCACGCCTACGGCTGTTCCCGCCCGCGCCAGCGGTTCGATAAATTCCGGCTGTCCTCCGCTGGAATCGCCTTGCCCTCCGGGCAACTGTACGGAATGCGTCACGTCAAACACAACCGGGCATCCGCTCTTGGCCAGGATGGGAAAGGAGCGCATATCCACCACAAGGTTGTTATATCCAAAGGAAACGCCGCGCTCCGTGATGGTCACCTGGTTATTTCCCGTGCTCTTCACCTTTTCCACAGCGTTGACCATTTCCCAAGGCGATAGAAACTGCCCTTTTTTCAAGTTCACCACTCGCCCCGTTTCTCCCGCGGCGGTAAGCAAATCGGTCTGGCGCGAAAGGAAGGCGGGCACCTGCAGCACATCGCAAACCTCCGCTGCCGCGCGTGCTTGACCGGGCTCGTGAACATCCGTCAGTACCGGCACTCGGAATCGAGCTTTGATCTTCCGCAAAATTTCCAAGCCGCCGGCCAATCCCGGTCCGCGGAAAGAACCGACGGAGGACCGGTTTGCCTTGTCGTAAGATGCCTTAAAAATCAGCGGGATTTTAGCCCTCGCCGCTATTTTCACCAGCCGCTCCGCCATTTTCATGGCGTGTCCCTCGCTCTCGATTACGCACGGTCCGGCAATCAGAACCAGCGGCTCGCGGGCGCCGATGCGGAAGGCGCCAATAGGAATCGATCGAAGAGGCGGCAAGTAAACTCCCGCGGTCCTCAGGATTCTAAGCTGCGCACGGTCATCGGGAGTCTAAGCCTATGCGGGACGTTGCGGATTTGCAATCTGCACGTGTCGGATAAAAATTCTAGCTTCGTTTCGCGGCTTGCACTGCCGCTGGCACGCCTTCAGCGGCCAGCGCGCGATCGGCCGATTCGCGCTGGCTTGCCGCTCCCACGAATGCAGCGAAAAGCGGATGCGGGGCCAGCGGTTTCGATTTGAACTCAGGATGAAATTGGCAGCCCAGAAACCAAGGGTGATCGGCCACCTCCACGATTTCCACATAGGAGCTATCCGGCGTGCGGCCGGTGATTCGCAGGCCAGCGGAGGTCAGCCGCTGTTCATAATCGCGATTGAATTCATAGCGGTGCCGATGACGTTCGCTGATCTCTGCGGCGCCGTAGGCACGCTGTGCGAAAGAACCCGGCTCGATGCGGCACGGCCACGCCCCCAGTCTCATGGTGCCGCCCATTTCATCCACCCCAAGCAGTTCGCGTAACTTGTAAATCACGCGGTGCGGCGTGTGCGCGTCGAATTCGGTGCTATTGGCATCCGCCAAACCGGCGACGTTGCGGGCATATTCGATGGTGGCGCACTGCATCCCCAGACAAATTCCAAAGAACGGAACCTTTCGCTCGCGCGCGTATTGAATCGCAAAAATCATGCCTTGAATGCCGCGTTTCCCGAAACCGCCGGGCACGAGAATGCCATCCACATGCGCCAGCCGGCGCGCCGCCGTTTCCGGCGAATCGATCTCTTCGGCTTCGATCCATTCGATCCCGGTACGCAGATGATGCGGCAGTCCGCCGTGCATCAAGGCTTCCCGCAAACTCTTATAGGCGTCCTCGAGCGCCACATATTTGCCCACCACCCCAATGCGCACTTCGCCCTGCGGGTGCTCCATATTGGCCAGCAGCCCGAGCCAGGGGCTCATGTCGCGCGGCGCCGCCTCCAATTTCAAAAGGCGAAGGATTTGCTCGTCTAATCCCTCGCCTGCCAGAGTCACCGGCACGGCGTAAATGGTATTCACGTCGCGCGCGGTTATCACGCATTGCTCCGCAATATTGCAGAAGAGAGCAATCTTGGCCTTCATCTCGTGCGGCAGCGGCCGGTCACTGCGGCACAGCAAGAGATCGGGCTGAATGCCGATGCTCAGCATCTCCTTCACGCTGTGCTGTGTTGGTTTGGTCTTGAGTTCGCCCGCCGTGGCTATGAAGGGCACCAGCGTCACGTGCACGAAAATGGTATTTTCAGGACCCAGCTCGAGGCGCATCTGGCGAATGGCCTCGAGAAACGGCAGCGACTCGATGTCGCCCACAGTGCCGCCAATCTCGATGATCACGACATCAACGTCGTGCGCGACCTTGCGAAATGCCGCCTTGATCTCGTCGGTGACGTGCGGGATCACTTGCACCGTCTTGCCCAGAAAATCGCCGCGGCGCTCCTTCGACAGGATCGCTTCGTAAATACGGCCGGTGGTCCAGTTGTTATCGCGCGCCAGCTTGGCCGAGGTAAACCGTTCGTAGTGTCCCAGGTCCAGATCGGTTTCCGCGCCGTCATCGGTGACGTAAACTTCGCCGTGCTGATAAGGACTCATGGTCCCGGGATCGACGTTCAGGTAGGGATCGCATTTCTGCAGGGTGACTCGGAGGCCCCGGCTTTCCAGCAGGCAGCCGATGGACGCCGCGGCGACGCCTTTGCCAAGGGAGGAAACCACACCGCCGGTTACAAAGATATACTTCGGACCCATCCGCGCAGGTTACGCCCCGCAAAAACCGACTGCCGGGCGCGAAACTGTCTTTTTCCTCCTGGGAAAGTAGGTGTACACCGCATTTTACGGAGAACTGCGGCGACGTGTCAACGCGCCCGCATTTCGTCAGACTGACCCGCCGGCCAGCATTTGCTCCACTCGCTTCACGT
Source organism: Rugosimonospora sp. (assembly GCA_035636675.1). Lineage (GTDB taxonomy): Bacteria > Acidobacteriota > Terriglobia > Acidiferrales > UBA7541 > Palsa-189. Next base: position 17,910 of record DASPYR010000006.1, read on the forward strand.
CTTCCGGGGTATCTACTTCAATGGATTTGCACTCGGTTTCCGCGACGCGAATGCGATAGCCGTTCTCCAGCCAGCGTAGCTGCTCGAGTTGCTCGATGCGTTCCAGATCGCCCTGCGGAAACGTGGCAAATTCCAGAAGGGCCTCCCGGCGGAACACATAAAGCCCCAGATGCTTCAAATGTTTCGCGTGCACCGGGCCTTGCCGGTCTCTTACCCACGGTATCGGCGCGCGGGAAAAATAGAGCGCATTGCCGTCGAAGTCAACAACGGTCTTCACCACATTCGGATCCATGATCTCTGCGGGATTAGCAATGGCCACGGCCAAAGTCCCCAGCTTCACATCCTCATCGCCGCGGACCGCCTCGATGGCGGCGTCAATCGCGGCCGGCTCGATGAGCGGCAAATCGCCCTGTACGTTGACCAGAATCTCCGCATCGGGGTGGGCGATGGCGACTTCGGCCACGCGTTCGGTGCCGGAGCGATGGTCGGCGCGTGTGTGCACCGCTTGCCCGCCGAATGACTTCACTGCGTTGGCGATCCGTTCGTCGTCGGTGGCCACAATGACCCTAGAAACAAGGCTGGCGCGCCGCGCCCGCTCCCACACTCTCTCGATCATCGGCTTTCCCGCGATCGCAATCAGTGGCTTGCCGGGAAAGCGGGTCGATGCAAAACGTGCCGGAATAACGGCCAGGATATTCATGAGCATTCTGTCGCTGATTCTGATGTTGTCTCGAAGCTCTCTCTCTTTTGTTTTTATTTCATCTTAATGGTGGATGGCGCCGGCGATGATGCTAGCATAATCGCGCCGGCCAGATTCGTCATCGAGCTGCGGCTCTCTCCGGCGCGGATTACCGCCAGGATAGCCGAGGCCATCTAGCCGCCTTGCGTGCGCCCTATCTAGTGCTAGAATGGCCGGTAATGGCCGGTAATTTACCCCGCAGCCCCCCGGCCAGGGCCGGGAGGGGGGTTTTTATGGCAATATACCGACAACGGCTGCCATACGTGGCCCTTCTCGCATTTGTTGTCTTCGCCCTGCCCGTGCTGGCTCAGGTCACCGGTCCCGAAGCTCCGAATCAATCCCAGGAACCGGACTTCAAGAAATCTCCCGGCATCCAGATGAACGTGGAGATGGCCCTGGTCAACGTGACCGTCACCGATCCTTATAGTCGCCTGGTCACCGGCCTGGACAAGGAAAACTTTCGCGTCTACGAAGATGGCGTGGAACAGGAAATCTCCGCCTTCTCCAGTGAAGACGTTCCCATCTCCATTGGCTTGGTCTTCGACATGAGCGGCAGCATGTCTGACAAGGTCGAAAAAGCCCGCCAGGCCGCCATTCAGTTTCTGCGTACGGCCAATCCACGCGACGAGTTCTTTTTGGTCAGCTTCAATGATCGCGCCGAGCTAACCAGCCGCTTCACTTCCAGCATCGAGGAGCTTGAGAATCGCATGATGTTTACCGTCGCCAAGGGCCGCACTGCGCTTCTCGATGCTATTTATCTCGGCCTGAGTCAGATGAGGAGTGCACGTAACGGCAAGCGCGCCTTGCTCATCATCTCCGATGGAGGGGATAATCATAGTCGGTACAACGAAGCGGACATCCGGAACTTCCTGAAAGAAGCAGACTGCCAGCTCTACGCCATGGGAGTTTTTGATGTTAACGATATGGGCCGAACAACCGAGGAGCGCTACGGACCTAGTCTGCTGTCGGAACTCGCCGAAATGACGGGTGGGCGCGTCTTCCCGGTCTCGAGCCTGGGCGATTTGCCCGATATTGCCGCCAAGATTGGAATGGAGCTGCGTAACCAATATGTCCTCGGATATAAACCAAGCGATACACGTCACAATGGCACCTGGCGGAAAATCAAAGTTAAGCTGCTCGCGCCCAAAGGGCTTCCGCCCCTCAACGTTTACGCCAAGACTGGATACTACGCGCCGGCTCAATAGGCGATCTGCGTTCACGCTGGTGGCGGCCGTAATCCTCGCTCTCTCGGCTCCGGCACTTCGCGCCCAGCGACCCTCGCAGCCTTCTGCCCCTCAGGCACCCTCGGCGTCGCCGGACTATTCCATCAAGAAAAACGTAAATCTGGTCGTCCTGCACGTCTCCGTCGTGAATGATCGCGGGCAGTTCGTTCCCGGCCTGAAAGAGAGCGATTTCCACGTCATGGAAGATAAGGCCGATCAGAAGATTTCGGTCTTCAGCCAGGAAGATGTGCCCGTAAGCATGGGCTTGGTAATCGACAATAGCGGCAGCATGCGCGACAAACGGCCCCAGGTAAACGCCGCCGCTTTGACTCTTGTGAAAACCAGCAATCCCCAGGATGAGGCCTTTGTCGTCAACTTCAACGACGATTTTTATCTGGATACGGTCCACGACTTCACCAGCGACGTCAGCGAAATGAAAGACGCCCTGGAGCGCATCGATGCCCGTGGCAGTACCGCCCTCTATGACGCCGTGATTGGATCCCTCGATCATCTGAAGAAGGGCTCGAAGGATAAGAAGGTGCTGCTGGTGGTGACCGACGGCGTGGACAACGCCAGCCGCCGCACGCTGCCCAACGCGGTGCAGGAAGCGCAGCGCTCTGACGCCTTGATCTATCCCGTCGGAATCTTCAGCGATGACGACATCAAACACAACCGCGGCGACATGAAAAAGGCGCGCCGCGCGCTTACCGAATTGGCCACCTCCACCGGCGGCCTCGCCTTCTTTCCCGAGAACGTGGCGGACACCCAAGCCATTTGCACGCAAATTGCCCGCGATATCCGCAATCAGTACACCGTAGCCTATTACCCCACGAACTCAGCCCGCGACGGTACTTACCGCACCGTGCAGATCAGCGTCGCTCCGCAGCGCGGCTACGGCAAACTTCAGGTGCGCACCCGCACCGGTTATTACGCGCGCGGTCCGGCCCTCGCCGCTGGTGCCGGCAATTGACGATGCGACCAGCATCGTCATCCCGTCTTCCGGCGAAAGTCACCATCCTCCGCGAAAAGGCTGCCAAAAGGTCCGGTTTTCGGACTCCGGTGGAGTCCGCCGGACTCCCGAAACCGGAGATGCGCTTTTCGCGGATAACAAAGTCGAACCGGAGCGAGGGATCCCTCTGAGCTTTCGCCTTTAACAAAATCCAACTTGAGCGAGGGATGTCTCTTCTGATTTGACGCGGTCTACGTTGCTTTCCGAGCATCAATCTCTGCGAGAAAGCTCTCGCCGTGAGGAATTTCTCCGCCAAAATTCTGCGCCACCGTCTGCCCCATATCCGCTAACGTAGCGCGCACGCCCAGGTTTCTGCCCTTCTGCCCTCCGGGGCTATAAGCCAAAATCGGCACGTATTCCCGGGAATGGTCCGTCGTCTCCCAGCGAGGATCGGGATCGCAGCCGTGATCCGCGGTGATCAGCAGCACGTCGGTTTCCCGCAAGCTGGGGAGCAACGGCCCGAGCTCATCGTCGAACTCTTCGAGAGCCCGCGCGAAGCCTTCCACGTCTTTGCGATGCCCGTACAGCATGTCGAAGTCGACGAGGTTCGCAAATATCAGTCCGCCTGGCTGGCACGCTAAAGCCTTGCGCAATTGCTTCATCCCATCGGCATTGTTTCTCGTGGATACGCAGCTTCCTCTACCCCGGCCATGATAAATATCGTGAATCTTTCCGATCTCCAATAGAGGCACTCCTCGCTCCGCCAGCACGTCCAGCAACATCGGCCGCGGCGGCTCTACGGCGTAGTCATGGCGGCGTTCCGTGCGGCGAAAATTCCCGGGCCCACCGGTAAAGGGCCTGGCAATTACCCGCCCGACGCGGTGCGGTCCATCCAAAATTTTCCTCGCAATTTCGCAGTACCGGTAAAGTTCCGGCACAGCAATCACGTCCTCGTGCGCGGCGATCTGGAAAACACTGTCGCCGGAGGTGTACACGATGGGATCGCCGGTGCGCATGTGCTCGGCGCCCAGTTCCTTGAGAATCTCCGTGCCGCTCGCAGGCTTATTGCCGAGAGTCTTGCGGCCGATGGCGCGCTCGAAGGCCCGCATGATTTCCGGCGGAAAGCCTTGCGGGTACACCGGGAAGGCCCTTTCCAGCCAGATTCCTGCCATTTCCCAATGCCCCGTGGTCGTGTCCTTTCCGGGTGAGCGCGTCGCGCCTTTTCCAAAACAGCCCACGGGGTCGCCAGCCGGCGAGAGGTGCTCCAAGGACTCGATATTCGCGAGCCCCAGGCGAACGAGATTCGCAATCGCCAGCGGCCGTGACGCCGCGATGTGCCCCAGAGTATTCCGCCCCGTATCGCCATACTGCTCGGCATCCGGCAGCGCGCCAATGCCTACGCTATCGAGCACCAGCCACACAATTCGAGAAAACGCCATCTCTCCCCTCTCAAGAGTTCGTTATTCTGAGCGAAGCGTCCCGACCCGGTTCTGCGGAAATCGCGTTCTTACGATTTCCGGTCGGGACGCTCTGGCGGCGAAAGTCACCTACAGGATGAGCTTTCGCCGCGCAACAAAGTCGAAGAATCCCTCTTCGATTTTGCCGAACGCAGTAACGATTTCAGCAGAGCTATTATGATCGAATGCTGCTTCGGTATGGACATCCACAACGTCCGCACAAGTTGCTGTCATTCCGAGCGAAGCGAGAAATCTGCTTCTCATGCGTAAGTACTTCCGCGCTACCATTTGCCGCCCCCGCTCCGGCGACGTATAATTTTTTGTTTAGATTGCCACTGAAATTTCCGGCTGTGCAGGACCTTGTGCCCGAAAAACTCGATAAGCCTGAAATCACCGAGGAGCCCACCTCCATCGCGGTTTCCGGCGCCCGCGTTCACAACCTGAAAAATATCAGCTTCGAGATCCCCCACAACGCCATTACCGTAGTGACCGGCGTATCGGGTTCGGGAAAATCGAGCCTGGCTTTTGACACCATCTACGCCGAAGGCCAGCGCCGCTATATTGAATCGCTCTCCGCTTACGCCCGCCAGTTCCTCGAGCGCATCGAAAAGCCCGATGTGGACGAAATTTCGGGCATCGCCCCGGCCATTGCCATCAAGCAAAAGAACGCCACGCGCAATCCGCGATCCACCGTGGCGACCGCCACCGAAATCTATGATTATCTGCGCCTGCTCTATGCCCGAGCGGGCCGCACGTTTTGCACGCGCTGCGGCAGCGAAGTCCGCCGCGATACCATCGACTCCATCACCACGCGTGTCCTGGCGCTCGAACCGGGACGCCGATTCTACGTGCTCTTCCGCTTGGCGATCCCCGAACCGGCCAAGAAGCCCGGCGCGCGAAAACCTGCGCGCCCTGCGGCGGAGGGCGTGCGGCAAGCCTTGCTCGACCTGCAGAAGCGCGGATTCAATCGCCTCTATCAGGCGGCGCGGGTTCACGAATTCTCTTCACCGGAATCGCTCCTCGATCTCGATTTCTCGCAACCCATCTATGTGCTGGTGGATCGTCTCTCCGTATCCCCAGAAATCCGCTCGCGCTTGGCAGATTCGGTCGAAATCTCTTTTCGCGAAGGCAAGGGAGAAACCATCCTCGAATTTCCTCCTGCAGAAACGAACCCCGAAACGGAGCGCATCGTCTTCAGCGATCGCTTCGAGTGCAAGAAGTGCGGCCTCGCCTATCAGGAGCCTGAGCCGCGCCTTTTTTCGTTCAACAATCCTTACGGCGCCTGCCCGCGCTGCCAAGGATTCGGCAATACCGTCGATTTTGATCTCGACTTGGTCATTCCCGATCGCGGCAAGTCCATCAACGAGGGCGCCATTCAGCCCTGGACCAAACCGCGTCATCGCTCGCTTTGGCAGGAACTGAAGCGATTCGCGCGCGCGCGCGGAATTCCCCTCGATGTTCCCTTTCGCCAACTCACCGCCGAACAGAGAGACACCATCGTCGAGGGCGATCGCGACGCGGGATTTCCGGGGGTAAAGGGCTTTTTTTCCTGGCTCGAAAGGAAGAAGTACAAGCTGCACGTTCGCGTGTTCCTCAGCCGCTATCGAGGTTATGCCACCTGTCCGGAATGCGGAGGCACGCGGCTTCGCGCCGAAGCTCGCGCCGTGCGCATCCATGGGAAATCCATTACCGAGGTATGCTCGCTGACGGTTGCCGAGGCGCGCCAGTTTTTCAGCTCCATCGAGCTGGCGCCCGAAGCGGCCGCCATCGCCGAGAGAATCCTGCAGGAGATTCAGCAGCGGCTGCGGTTTCTAGACCAGGTGGGACTCGAATATCTGACGCTCGATCGCCTCACCTCCACGCTTTCCGGCGGCGAAGCGCAGCGCATCCAACTCGCCACCTCCTTGGGCTCGCAGTTGGTCGGTGCACTTTATGTCCTCGATGAGCCCTCTATCGGCCTTCATCCGCGCGATACCCACCGCTTGATCGAAATTCTGAAAAGCCTCCGCGACTTAGGAAACACCATTCTCGTCGTCGAGCACGATGCAGAAACCATCGCCGCTTCCGATTATGTGCTCGACCTGGGACCCGGGGCCGGCGAATTGGGAGGCAAGCTGCTTTTCTGCGGCCCACGCCAGGGTCTCCTCGATGCGCCAGACTCCCTCACCGCTCGCTATCTCAATGGCGAACTGCGCATTCCCGTGCCTTCCCTGCGGCATAAACCTTCTCGTCGTTTTCTGCGCATCTTTGGCGCCCGCGCGCATAACCTTCGCAACATCGATGTCATGTTCCCGCTCGGCACGATGGTCGCTGTGACCGGCGTCTCCGGTTCCGGTAAATCCACATTGATTTATGACGTGGTCTATAAAGCCTTGGAAGCCAAGCGCGCCGGCGTCAATTTCAAGGAACTCTGCGACCGTATCGAGGGCGATACGCTCCTCGACCAAGTTGTCCTGGTGGACCAATCCCCTATCGGCCGCACCCCTCGCTCCAATCCCGCTACCTACTTGAAGGCCTTCGACTCCATACGCGATGTTTTCGCCGCCACGCCGGACGCCAGGCGGCGCGGCTTCACAGCCGGGCACTTTTCCTTCAATATTCCGGGCGGCCGCTGCGAAGCCTGCCAAGGAAATGGCACGGTCACGGTCGAAATGCAGTTTCTCGCCGATGTCGAACTCATCTGCGAGGAATGCCGCGGCACTCGCTTCAAGAGCTCCGTTCTGGAAGTGCGCTATCGCGACAAAAACATTCACGAAGTCCTCGGCCTCACCGTCCGCGAGGGCTTGCAATTCTTCGCCGGCGTGCCGCGCGTGATTTCTAAACTCAAAGTCCTTGAGGAGGTAGGTCTCGGATATCTGCGCCTGGGACAATCCGCCACCACCCTATCGGGAGGCGAAGCGCAGCGGCTGAAGCTCGCCGCGCACCTGATTTACACCGCCAATCCCGGCGTTCTTTATATTTTCGATGAGCCTACTACGGGATTGCATTTCGATGATATTCAGAAGCTCCTGACGGCCTTTCGCAAGCTTCTGGACGGCGGCGCTTCGCTCATCGTCATCGAACACAATCTGGACGTGATCAAATCGGCCGATTGGGTCATCGATTTGGGTCCCGAAGGCGGCGCACAGGGCGGCACGATCGTGGCTACCGGAACTCCCGAGCAGGTTGCGCGCAATCCTCACTCCTACACCGGCAAATATCTTGCGCGCGCCCTCAAGAATTCTAACGGGCGCGGCGAGTCGTGCATTTCCCTAAAAAGTAGTGCGGCGGCCAATGAATTCAGCGCCAAACGAGGATAAGATCACAGCGAACGACTAGTGCCGTTCCAACTTGATCCGGCGAGAGGTTCGGCCCAAAGAGCCTGCGGATAGGGTGGCCTAGTAGAGAATTTGGTGCAAATAGTTGGAACGGCACTAGAACTCGCCGGAGCCCTCGCGCGACGCATCAACAAAATGCCGTTGCGCCATTAGGAACTTCGCACAGGCCATGAGCGAAATTCGCCGAAATCTCGCCGCCCTCGCCCTGATCGCCCTTTTCGCGCCACATGCGGCCCTGCGCTCACAAACCTCGGCCCCAACAAATTCGCCCTCTTCGCCGTCTTCGCAATCAAAGCCACAGCAAGCTCCTGCTTTGGGCGCAGATCCCCTTGCGCCACTGCTCGCGCAAGCCCAGGATGCGCTGGATCGCGAAGACTTCGCCGCCGCCATCCCCCTGCTGGAAAACATTGCCGCGGCGAAACCTACTGAAGCGCTGCCTCATTTCGAACTTGGATTCGCCTATTCCGGGCTGAAGAAAAACCCGGAAGCCATTGCGGAATATCGCCGCGCCATTTCGCTGGACCCGAATCTCGCTCCGGCGCATTTGAACCTGGGACTCGCGCTGCTGGATTCCGACGCCGCCGCGGCAGAGGCGTCGTTTCGCCGCGCGGCGGAGCTCTTGTCCGGCCAGGCTCGCCCGCTCTATCTCCTGGCTGAGGCCCTCGAACGCAGCGGCAAGCGTCCCGAGGCCATCGAGCAATATCGCGCCGCACTGGCCCTTGCACCCAAGGACGACGCCATTCTTTTTGCGCTCGCTCGCGCGCTTTTAGCCGGCGGACAAACCTCAGCCGCCGAATCTGACTTTCGCCAATTGCTGGCTCTCAAGCCCGATTCTGCGCCCGCCCGACTCGGCCTGGCCGAATCTTTGCTCCACCAGCAAAAGACCGCCGAGGCCGTGGATGTCTTCCGCGATTATCTCCAGAGGGTCCCCGGCGACGGACATGCCCGCTTCGAGCGCGCCGTGGCCTTGCAGGACCTGAACCGCTTCGACGAGTCCCTCCGCGAATTGGATTTGCTCGACGAGGGCGCGCCGCCCAGCGCCGAATCTCTGAAGCTTCGCGGCAGCATCCATTTGCAGCAGAAAAAGTGGACCGAAGCCGATGCATCGTTCCAGAAAGCGCTGGCAGCAGCTCCCGCCGATGCTCAACTGCATCTCTGGATGGGCCAAACCAAAATGGAATTGCATGATTACACCGCCGCGGAAAGCGAACTGCGGCGTTGTCTCGAATTGGCGCCGGCCAATTCCGATGCCCTGCGCCAGCTCGTTGGAGTCTATTACTTGTCCGGCCAGTACCAATCCACGCTTTCCACTCTGGATCTTCTTGCGCAGCGCGAAACACCGGCTCCGCTTGACTGGTTTTTTCGCGCCCTGTCGTGCGATAAACTAGGACGGAAGCCCGAAGCGGCCGCCGCTTATCAAAAGTTTCTCGAATTGGATCGAGGCGAACGCGCCGATCAGGAATTCCAGGCACAGGCGCGGCTGAAACTTCTGCTGCGCGAATTGGGCAGAACTTCGAGGAAATAATTGCAAGCGAAAGGCACCGTCTTCGCCGCGAACGTGTCCCCATCGCGAAAAGGCTACCTTCCTGCGGCGGAAGTCTGCCGACAGGTCCGGTATTCGGTCCCGCAGTTGCTTCCGGGATCCCGGGAATGCGGGAACTCCGGTGGAGTCCACCGGACTCCCGACACCGGAGATGAGCTTCCGCCGTGCAAGAAAGTCGCGCTTTTCGCGAGACATAAAGAGCAGCTTCGCGGCGCAACAGAGTTGGGCTTTCGCGCTAAAAAAGTGGCTCGGCGTCCCACTTGTGGCTGTAGATTTTGCCATCCCTTTTGGATCGTGACGAGCGTGGCCCTTTGCGCCTGCTTCAGTCTCACCGCCGCTGCGCAGGAGTCGCGTGCGAAGTATGAGGCGCAATTTCAATTGGAGCGCGATCCCGTGGTCAAAGCCAAGTTACTCTCCAAGTTGGGCCGCTTTGAAATCGACCAGGCTCGCGCGGATTTGAAATCGGATCAGGACGAGCAGTCTCTTGCCGATCTGGAGCACTACCGCGATCAGGTGGAGGGCACCGTCCAGGCGCTCTCGGCAAGCGGCGTGAATGCGGAGCAGCATCCCGCCGGCTTCAAAGAGCTGCAAATCAGCCTTCGCCAAACGCTGCGGCATATCGATGAACTGATCCTTCAGCTTCCGCTGGATAAGAGACCCTGGTTCCAGGCGGTGCGATTGGATTTGGCCAAGTCCCAAAATTCACTTATCGAGGCTCTCTTTCCGACCTTGGGCGAGAAACGATCGAAGAAAGGAGATCCGAGATGAAGGTCGCCGTGCGGTCTCTGCCGCTCGTGCTTGCATCCTTTCTGTGCGTTGCTGGAATGACTGTGGCCTTCGCTCCGGCATTCGCTCAAAAGAAGGACTACCTGAGCGACTCCGAGGCGGACAAGATTCGTGACGCGGAAACCACTTCGGAGCGGATCAAGCTTTTCATCTCTTTCGCCGCCGATCGCATCAAGAAGCTGCAATATGAATTCGCCCATCCCGGCGAATTACATCGCAACCAGCGGATCAACGCTTTGATCAATGCTTATGCCGGCTGTATTGATGACGGTTCCGATTTGATTCAGCTCGGCGTCGAAAAGCAGCAGGACATCCGCGATGCCATCAAGGAAATGCAAGGCCGCGCGCCCGAATTCCTGGCTTACTTGAAAGAGCTATCCGCGAAAGGCCAGGCCGTGGAGCCCTATAAAGAAAACCTGGATGACGCCATTGACGCAACCAACGACGCCATCAGGGACGCCGCCGAAGCGATAAAGGAGAATGCTCCGCCTCCTGTGCGCCGCAGACCGCAATGAAACGCGCATCCGCACGCCCCAGCCCCGTTCCCGGCGGCGCCGCGATGTTCCAACGGCTCTACACGCGTTTGGGTTGCCGGGGACGCCCGCCGCGCTTTGAAGTGGAGTTTTATCCTTACGCCAATTTGATGCACACCATCCGTTTGCGCGAAGAAACCGCGTGCGTGCGCCTGTCAGATGCCTTGCGCGGGGCGCCGCTCGCGGTTCTGGAGTCCGCTGCGGCGATTCTCTTATCTCGCGTTTTTCGGCGGCGTGCGCCAAGCGAAATCCTTCGCGCCTATCGGCAATTTGTTCTGTTACCGCGAACTCGCCGGCGCGTCGCTGCACTCCGCGGCGCTCGGGGCCGCCGTGTCAAACTGGGTCCACGCGGATCGATTTACGACCTCGCGCCCATGTTCACCCGCCTCAACCGGCACTATTTCGGCGGACGACTGCATCGGCCCAGGCTCGGCTGGAGCAACCGGACCTGGCGCGCGCAATTCGGCTGCTTCGATCCGGCCCTCGACCAGATCGTTATGAACCGCTGGCTGGACCGGCCCTCCGTGCCCCGCTACGCCGTTGAATATGTGCTCTTCCACGAAATGCTGCACGTGAAGCATCCGCTGCGCGCGGCTCGCTGCGGGATCGAAGCCCATTCGCTGAAGTTTCGGATGGAAGAAAAACGGTATGCCAATTACGAACGCGCCAGGAAAGTTCTCGACCGCTTACCCTGATTTCTGTTTTGTCGGCGCATGCCCGGATTGGCTTTCCAGCTTTTCGATGCGCTTGAGAATTTTCTCGCGGTCGGGTGCCGTACGATAAACTTCCAGATATTTTCTATACGCGGCCAGCGCGTTGTCCACGTCCCCTTTGCGTTCGTAGGCCTCTCCTAGCAAGGAATACGGCCGCGCCAACTTCGGCTGGAAATGCGTGGCATCCTGGAAACGTTCGATCGCCGCATCGTAATTTCCTCGCTTCAGATAAAACGTGCCGATCTCAACGCTCTTATCCGCTCGCAGCGGATCATACGTGGGCTCCGCCGGAGCCGGTGGAGGAGCCGCTTCCGCGTACGGCGGCGCGGGCCCTTTGTCCAGCGCTGATTCTTGAGCCGCCGCAGGTCTCCCGGCAAACGACGACACCAGAACTGCTGCGATCAGCGCCAAAACAGCACTCAGCGGACGGATCCGATGGCGCGCGCTTCGCATGGTTTTCGCAGGTGTGATTCGCTTTGCTATCATGAATGTCGCCCGCGGCACGAGCCCGGGGCCCTCGACGCACGCCGCCTGGGCGCGAAGCGCCCCCATAGAAGAGAGACCGTGCGTTGGGGTGGGAGATTCCCGGTCATCGAGAACTCCCCTGCTGACAATTGTAACTCCGCCCATGGAACTCCGGGAAAAAGTCGCCCATCTTCCCCATGACGCCGGTGTCTATCTGTTTAAGGACGCGCTCGGTGCCATTCTCTACGTGGGCAAGGCTCGCGCCTTGCGGTCCCGCGTGCGCTCCTACTTTCTGGAAACGAGATGGGCGGATGCGAAGACTGGATCCCTGGTGCGGGAGATCGCCGATGTGGATTACATCGTCGTCGATAACGAGCGCGAAGCTCTGGCCCTCGAAAATAACCTCATCAAGCAGTATCAACCGAAATTCAATGTGCTGCTGCGCGATGACAAAACCTACCCCTACATTCGCTTCACGGCATTTGAAAAATATCCGCGCGTCTACGTGACGCGCCGTCTGCGCAAAGACGGCTCCATCTATTTCGGCCCGTTCTTCCCGCATAGCCTCGCCTATCGCATCGTCCATTTCATTCACAAACACTTCCGAATTCCTTCCTGCACCGTGGACTTGACGCGGCCGCATCCGCGTCCCTGCCTGCAATATTACATTCAGCGCTGCTGGGGCCCTTGTGTGCCCGGCCTTGCTTCGGAGGAGAAATACGCGGAGGCGGCGCGCGACACGCGCACTTTTCTGGAAGGCCGGCGCCACGACCTGCTGGCCAGTCTCCGCGAGCGCATGATGCAAGCCTCGGACGGCCAGCGTTACGAACAGGCCGCCGGTTACCGCAATCTCCTGCACACCCTCGAAGAGATCGAGGAGCGTCAGAAGATTGCCGCCGCCGCCGGCGATGACACCGACGTGCTCGCCTGGTACGCCGAACCTCCCCAGGTCGCCGTGAATCTTTTTCACATTCGCGCCGGCCGCGTGGTCGATCGCCGCGATTTTTATTGGGAGGATCTCGAGGAATTCGATCCCGGCGAATTCCTGCCCTCGGTGCTCAAACAGCTCTATCTCGATGCCGCTTATCTGCCCCGAGCGATTCATGTCCTGCGGGATTTCGAGGACCGCCAGTTACTCGAAGAAATCCTTTCCGAACGCGCCGCGACCCTGGATCTGCCATACCGGCGCGTGGAGATCGCCGTGCCGCAGCGCGGTCCCAAACATGCCTTCCTGGATTTGGTGGAGAAAAACGCGCGCCATTCTTTCGAGCAGCGCTTCCGTGTGCTGAAGCCCAATTCCAAGGCAATTACCGAGGCGCTGGAATCCACGCTGAATCTTCCCGCTCCTCCCAAGCGCATCGAGAGCTTCGATATCTCTCATCTTCAGGGCACCGACACGGTTGCCTCCATGGTGGTCTGGGAAAACGGGCGCATGCGTAAATCCGATTACCGCAAGTTCATTATTCGCGGAGCATGGGGCAACGACGATTTTGCGAGCATGCGCGAAGCGGTGGAACGCCGTTACCGCCGCGTGCAGAGCGAACAGAGAGAAATGCCCGGCTTGATTCTGATTGATGGCGGACTGGGACAACTGCGCGCCGCGGCGCAAGCTTTGGAAAAATTGGAAATCATCAATCAGCCCGTGGCGGCCATCGCCAAGCAGGAAGAGGTCCTTTTCGTTCTCGGGCAGGAGGACGAACCGATCCGCCTGGAAAGACACTCGCCCTTGCTGCACCTGATTCAGCAAATCCGGGATGAAACGCACCGCTTCGCGGTTGGCTTTCACCGCCAACGCCGCTCTCGCAGGACCTTGAAGACCGAACTCGACGAAATTCCCGGCGTGGGTTCGCGAACCGTGCGGAAGCTGCTTCGCGAATTCGGAAGCGTCGCCCGCGTGCGGCTCGCCAGCGCCGAAGATCTCTCCCGCATCGTGTCGCGGCCGGTGGCCATGCGAATTGCCGAACATCTTCACGGCAACCATGTTTCGAGCGCCGCACCCAAAGCAGATCCAGCGGCCTGATGTGGCCGCGAACACGCTCTGTTGCATCCAACTAACGTGTGTGCTAGGTTGAGCCGCATGGGGGTTAGTCAAATGGGCGACAGCACCGGATCCAGAATCAGTTACTTCATGGTAGGTCTCGGGATCGGCGCCCTTGTGGGCATTCTCTTTGCTCCCAAATCCGGCGAAGAAACACGCGAGTTTCTGAGCCAGAGGGCCGAAGAAGGCAAGGAATATGCTCAGCGCAAAGCTCGCGAGTTGCGCGAAAGGGCGGACGATCTGGTGGAACGCGGCAAGCAGGTTGCCGCCAAGCAGAAAGAGTCCATCTCCGCCGCGGTGGACGCGGGCCGCGAAGCTTATCAACGCGAAAAATCCAAGGAAATGTAGGGCCGAATTTGATGCCAAGCTGGGTGGTGCCCCTTTTCGTCATCGTCGCGTCTATATCTCTGTTCGTGCAAATGCTGATCTTCGGCGCGATGTTCCTAGAATTCCGCCGCATCAACCGGCGCCTGGAGCAGATCGCCGACGATCTTCAGAGGCGCATCAACCCGGTAATTTCCCGGCTGCAGATGCTGGTGGAAGAGGCGCAGCCGCGCATCTCCGGCATGATTTCCGATGCCGCGGAGATCACCCACGTCGCGCGCAGCCAGGTGCAGCGCGTGGATCGCATGGTCACGGAAGCCGTGGACCGCCTGCGCATGCAACTGGTGCACGCCGACCAAATCCTCACCGGGGCCATGGAAACCGTGGAAGAGACGGGAACGCGCATCCGCAGCACGGTGTGGAGGCCGATGCAATCGGTCACCGCGCTGGTGCGCGGAATCCAGACCGGCCTGGAGTTTTACCGCGGGCGGCGCCGCCGCCCGGATGGTGTCAGCGAGCAGCAGGACGAAGAGCTTTTCATTTGACTCGCTTCTTTCTCGTAAGCATCGCTCCGCAGTGAATATCCACGCGGCTTCCCTTTCGCTAATGTGAGCGGAAAAGCGGATTCCTCGTCGCGTCGCAAGTTTTGCCAGCGGAAACGGCCGCGCCGCGCTACTCGCAGTGACCTCATTTCCGCACAGCGAAGGATCCATCAGCGAATCCAGCCACCGCCGAGCACTTCGTCTCCCCGATAAAAGACGGCGGCTTGGCCGGGCGTGATGGCGCGCTGCGGCGTGTGAAAGTGCACCCGTACCGTCGCCAGGTCAGCAGGCTCGATGCGCGCGGGAGCCGGCTCATGCCGGTAGCGTATTTTCACCGTTGCTTCTAACGGTTCATCCAAACCGGGCCAGGCAATCCAATTGACGTCGCGGGTCTCCAAACTATCGCGCCACAATTCCTTCTCTTCCCCTACCGTGACACGCCTCGCGTGGGCATCGATCTGCAAGACGTACAGCGGCCGTGGCGCCGCAATTCGCAACCCGCGGCGCTGCCCCACGGTAAAATTCTGAATCCCCGAATGCCTGCCGAACACTTGACCCGAAGTGCTTACGAGCTCGCCGGATTCGTCACAGTCTTTTTCAGCCGCCGGTCCTTGCTCCCTGTCTTCTTCTTCCGCTCGTTTGCCCTCGCTGTCGTCTTTATCCGCTCGACTCCGCTCGCTATCTTCCTTATCCGCTCGTCCTCGCTCGCTGGTTTCACGGCGATAAGCGTCGATAAAATTCGTATAGTTTCCCGAGGGCACAAAGCAAATCTCCTGACTTTCCGGCTTTTCCGCCACCGGCAAACGCGCGCGCCGGGCCATCTCCCGAACGGCTTGCTTGGAGAGGTTCCCCAAGGGAAACGAAGCGTGGGCCAACTGCTCCTGAGTCAATCCAAAAAGAAAATAGGACTGATCTTTGGAGAGATCCGAAGCGCGCAAGAGACTGTACCGGCCTGTGTGAGCGTTTCGCTCGATGCGGGCGTAATGGCCGGTAGCGATGCGCGACGCGCCGATCTGCCGCGCCGTCACCAGCAACTGATCGAATTTCACATGATTGTTGCAAAGGGCGCAAGGAATCGGCGTGCGCCCGGCGAGATAATCCTGAACGAAAGGACGCACCACGGTCTCCTCAAATCGCCGCTCGAAATTGACCACATAATGGGGAATGCCGATGTGCTCGGCTACGCGGCGCGCATCGTAGACGTCATCGAGCGAACAGCAACGCTGACGCGGAGCTTCGCCCGGAGAGAGTTCCGGAAAGCGCCGCTGATTCCAGAGCTGCATGGTCAAGCCAACGATCGGAGCACCCGATTCATGCAGCATGGCGGCAACGGTGGAGCTATCCACGCCGCCACTCATGGCCACGACAGTCAGCTCGCGAAGATTCGCTTCGGAGCTCATTGCGCGGCCGCCATTTCTCGACTGGACGCGACGTCGCGCTGGCGCGCAACGGCCGCGGGGATCAATTCCAGCGCTCTGTCGATCTCTTCGCGTGTGTTCGTCCGCCCGAGACTTAGACGGACGCTGGCCCGCGCTTCCGCGGGAGTAAGGCCGATGGCGGTGAGCACGTGCGAGGGATCCACCGCTCCTGACGAACATGCCGCGCCCGCCGAGCAAGCCAACCCCGCCAAATCCAGCGCAATGATGAGGGACTCGCTCTCAACGCCAGGCAGCAGCAGGCTCGAGGTATTGGGCGCGCGCCGCGCGGGATCGCCGTTGACGCGAGCTCCGGGAATGCGCGCGAGGAGACCGCTTTCGAGGCGATCGCGTAACTCGGCAACGTGGGCAGATGCTTCGGCGAGATCGCTGCGCACGATTTCACAGGCCTTCCCGAGACCGACGATGGCGGCCACGTTTTCGGTGCCGGCGCGGCGCCCGCGCTCATTTTGCCCGCCGTAAAGCAAAGGATCGATTTCCACGCCCTTCCTTACAAAGAGCGCGCCGGCGCCCTTT
>DASPYR010000007.1:0-30591 GCA_035636675.1 Rugosimonospora sp.
GAGTCCAGTCCTCGGCCTGCGCGCCCGGACGCCAGCCGGAAGATCGCGCCCAAGGCTTGTCCTCTCCTGCCATCAAGTGGAAAAGAAATACCGCGCCCTCGGCGCCCCGCGCCGGGACCAATGCGCTGCAGGCTAACATGCGCAAAATGAACACATGCGAAAAAACCGGGAGGGGGTACCCCGCGTTTTTCTCGACTCCGGAGCGTCGCGCGCGAATGTGAGCAGAATCAACAGTTACGCAAACGTCCCATGCAAGTTTTGCAGAATGAACACTTGCCTGAAAGTGGCCCCAAGGGGGGCCACCGCCGCGAACGTCTACCAACAGGTCCGGTCTTCGGACTCCGGCGGAGTCCACCGGACTCCCGAAACCGGAGATGAGCTTTTGCGCGTTAACAAAGTCGGGAGGGGGCGAAAATTCCAGCATGATTCACTCTCGCCCATTATAATCGCGGTCCAGAACTCGCGGGACTACCTACAGGTCCGGTTTCTGGACTCCGGGAAGTGGAGATTGCGCCCGCGCGAACAAATGATCGGCTACCTGCGCGGACAGCTCGTGGACAAGCGGCCGAACCAAGTCCTGGTGGACGTAAACGGCGTCGGCTATCTCGTCGCCATTCCACTATCCACTTTCTATGCGCTCGGAGAACTGCACGAGGACGTTACGCTGCTTGTCCACACGCACCTGCGCGAAGATTCCATTGCCCTTTACGGCTTTCTCACGGCCCGCGAAAAGCACTTCTTCGAGCTGCTGATCTCCGCCTCCGGAGTGGGACCGGCCCTCGCGCTGAAAATTCTCTCCGGAATGAGCGTGGACGAATTGCTCCCGGCCATTCGCGGTGGCGATCTCGTCCGCCTCACGCGCATTCCCGGCGTGGGCCGCAAAACGGCCGAGCGCATTGTGGTCGAATTGCGCGATAAGCTTGCAGCCATGGAGCCGCCGCAGCCGGAGCGCGTCCCGGCAGCCGGCCGCACGCAACTCGAGTCCGACGTCGTTTCCGCGCTGCTCAATCTCGGCTATGATCGCCGCGCGGCGGAGAAAGCCTTGCAGGAGGTCTCCGCGAATGGCGGCAACGCCCGCGCCGGCGCGAACGCCATGCAGACTTTTGAGGCGCTGCTTCGCGCCACGCTGCAGCACCTGAGCGCGAGCCACCGAAAGGATGTGCTCGCGCGGTAAAAAACTGAGCCATCCGGCCACAGCGGCAGCGCCCTAGGGGTTGGGGGTTGAGTAACGCAATAATGAGGTTGTCGAGCGCGAAAAGGCGTCTTCGCCGCGAACGTCTACCAACAGGATGAGCTTCGCGGCGTTAAAGAAGTCATCACGGCGCTTTTCGCGCTTAACAAAGTCAACAAGAAATGACCGATACGCCCAAACGCATCGTTTCCGGGCGCGCGTTTGACGAAGACGCGCGACTCGATGCCAGCGTGCGCCCGAAGCGCATGGCGGATTTCATCGGCCAGGGGCGCGTCAAGGAAAATATCCTGATCGCCATCGAAGCGGCGCGCAGCCGGGGCGATTCGCTCGATCACGTTCTGCTCTACGGTCCTCCGGGCCTCGGGAAGACTTCGCTCGCGCAGATCATCGCCAACGAATTGGGCGTCACGATCAAAACCAGCTCCGGACCGCTGCTCGAGCGCAAGGGGGATCTGACGGCCATTCTCACTTCGATCGAAGTGCGCGAACTCTTCTTCCTCGACGAAATTCATCGCCTGCTTCCCGCGATCGAGGAGATTCTTTATCCCGCCATGGAGGATTATCGAATCGATCTCGTCATCGGACAGGGCCCCGGCGCGCGCATTCATCCTTTTCAGTTGAACCGCTTCACGCTGGTGGGAGCAACGACGCGCGCCGGTCTGATCACCGCGCCGCTGCGTTCGCGCTTCGGCATCGTGCATCGGCTCGAATACTACCGGCCCGAGGACCTGGTGGAGATTTTGCGCCGTTCGGCGCAAATTCTCTCCATCGCTCTCGACGCCGGCGGAGCCGAGGAAGTGGCGCGCCGCAGCCGCGGCACGCCGCGTGTTGCCAATCGCCTGTTGCGCCGCGTGCGGGACTTCGCCGAAGTCCGCGCGCAAGGCCGCGTCACTGCCGAAGTCGCCCGCGAGGCGCTGGACCGCCTCGGCGTGGATGAACACGGGCTCGACGAAGTGGACCGCAATTTGATGCTCACCATCATCCAGAAATTCTCCGGAGGTCCCGTGGGGCTCAATACCATCGCCGCTTCGCTCAGCGAGGAAGAGGACGCCATCGAAGAGATCTACGAGCCGTACTTGATGCAGATGGGCCTGCTCGACCGCACCCAGCGCGGCCGCATGGCCACGCCGCTGGCTTACAAACATTTTGGCCTGGAACCGCCGCGCGCGCAGCATGCCCTTTTCTGAGTCGTCCCGAATCATCGTGATGTGGAGCTGCCGTGACTTCCAAGACGATCTACATTTCACTGGGGTCGAACCTCGGAGATCGCGCCGCGATGCTCGCGCGCGCCGTGGACGCCCTGAATTCCGCGGGCATTCGCGTCGCGCGGCAATCTTCCCTCTATATCACCGAACCTGTCGGCGCGCCCGGCCAGGCCTGGTTTTTGAATGCGGCGGCGGAAGCGGAAACGTCGCTGCTGCCGGTGCAATTGCTACACGCATTGCTGAAGATCGAACGGGCATTAGGCCGGCGGCGCATCACGCCCCATGGTCCGCGCACCATCGATCTGGACCTGCTATTTTACGGCTCGACCGTGATTCGCAGCAGAGAACTGGAGGTGCCTCATCCGCGGCTGACCGAGCGCCGATTTGTTCTGCTGCCGCTGGCGCAAATCGCGCCTGAATTTCGCCATCCCACGCTGCACAAGAGCGTCACCCAGCTTCTCGCTGAGACGCCGGACCGCAGTGAAGTGCGGCTCTGGCACGCGGACAAAACATAACGCCGCCGCTAACATCGTGAAGAGGTGCGTGCTGACGACCTAACCGTGGGTTCTACACAGGTGAGTTTCGGGCGAAATCAATCCACTGTGATGAGTTTCTTCTTCTTCTTTTTCTGTGTCTCTTCGGTTTCCTGACGCTCGTATTCGGTGATCTCTTCCTCGGTCATCTGATAATCGTCGCGACTGGCGAACATGCCCGTATTGCGAGTCCCATCGCGCCCCGCATCACGGCCGCCCCGGCGCGATCTACGGCCGGAAGTCTGTCCTTCCTGCCGCACCTTACGAAGCGGAGCGCCGATGGCTTCTGCTTCCATCAGCAGATCGCTCACGCGTTCGAGGAGATCGTGAAACGTAAACGGCTTTACCACGTAGGACAGGTGCGACTGTTCGAGCAGCGGCGTGGCCTGAGCCGTGGCCGACTCAGGCACGAGAAACAGAACGCGCACGTGCGCCTTGGCCGCTTCGCCCTCAGGAGGTAGCGCCAGTTCCCTGAGCGTGTCGAAGAGAGCCCCAGTAACGCCGGTCATGGCTATGTTCGCGAGCACCAGGGTCCATTTCCCTGTGGCGAGCTGCTTAAAAGCTTGGCTAGTCGAGGCTGCCCCCTCAACAAGCCAGCCTTCGGCTCCGAGTACCTGGGTCAACGCAGCCTGGCTGGGGGCATCATCCTCGATAATCAGTATGCCGACGTTCCCCACTTTTCCCGCCTTTTGCTCGAAGAAGGAGTATAGCCGCCGGAGGCCAAGAACGGCTCGACGTGGTTTGTGTCCCGCAGCGGATACGGTAATACCGCTTATGTCAGTGGCGAATCTAAAGCGAAAATAACTTGACAAGCGAATGAAAGGCGAATATAAAGAGGCAATCTGGCAGGCGTGCAATGGCCACTCTTCCAAATCTTCCTGTTTTTGCCGGCTCCGATAGGCCCACATCGAGCGGGAAGGAATCCTTACCTCTATTTCCCCCCGTCCCGTGCCACCGGGACATCGAGCGCCAGGCTCCGACGCCACCGGAGCGGGCCGCCGACCGAGTCGGCATTGCACGCCTGGCCGCCTCTTCTCCGCTGGCGGACAGCAAGCGGGGGGCGGAATATTTCCTCCTGCCCGCGCGCTCCATCCTGAATCGCTGCCATTCCGACCGCGTTCCCTTCACCTGGACGGTCAATCCTTACCGCGGCTGCGAATTTGGTTGCAAGTATTGCTACGCGCGCTACACGCACGAATATATGGAACTCGACGGCGGCGAATTCGAGCGCAAGATTTTTGTCAAAAAGGGCGCCGGTCAGATGGCGGCGCGGGAACTGCGCTCGAACGCCATTCCCGGCGAGCAAATCGCCATCGGTACGGCGACCGATCCCTACCAGCCGGCCGAGCGCGACTTTGGCGCGACACGCGCCATACTCGAGGAGATGGCCGAACTCGAGGGGCTCAGCGTCTCGATCACCACGAAATCCGACCAGGTCCTTCGAGATTTGGAGATTTTGTTACGCATTCACGAGCGCTCGAAATTGAGCGTGAGCCTGTCGATAACGACACCGCGAAGGGGGCTCGCCAGGCTGCTCGAGCCGAGAGCGCCGCGGCCCGATCTGCGCATCGGCGCCGTTCGCGCACTGCGCCAAGCCGGAATCGCCGCGGGGATTCTGGTCATGCCCGTGCTGCCGGGTCTGACGGATCGCACCGCTGACTTGGAGGTCCTTGCGCGTGCGGCGCGCGATGCGGGAGCGTGCTGGTTTGCCGCCAATGTGCTTTTTCTCATGCCAGCTTCGCGCAAGCAATTCTTGCCATTTTTGGCGGAGAAATTTCCGCGACTCGCCCGGCAATATCAGGATTGGTACGCCAGATCGGGCTACGCGCCCGAATCTTACCGCGCTGAGATCGCCGCGCGATTCGCATCCTTGCGTCGCAAGTACGGCCTGGAGACGCGGCCGGAAGCGCCTGAGCGGACACACAAACAAGCGCGAGAACAGCTCGCACTCGCGCTTTAGCGCTTCGTGATTTTCAGGCGGCCGAAATTTTGCGCCAAACGCGAAACAGGAAATCCTAGGGGGCAATGATGCGCGAGGTCTCGGGCTGCAGGTCACGCTCGGGAAACTGACCGCGCAGAAGTTGCAGATAGATTCGAGCGCGCGGGCGTCCATTCGTCCAGTTACGCGCGAGACGGGCCAGGAAAACGAGCGAATAAAATATCTCCGAGTCCTTAAGGCCTGAGAATCCCAGGCGCTCGCTTTCTTTTTTCTTATAGTCCTGGATGAAGGTCGCCATTGCGCCATAGAGCGCGGCAGCGGGCTGCACAGTGGGAGGCCTTTCGTAATAAATGCCGGAGACGAGAGTGCGATAAGTCTCGCCAAGCGCCTTGATGGCCACAAGAGCGTGCTCGTCGGTCAGGTCAGGATGATTGGCAGCGAACTGTGAAAGGCTGAAAGCCAATCCGGAGAGAAACGGCTCGCGCTCGCAGATCAGGCTGGAAGAGAATTCCACGCCGGGAAACGGAATCTCGCTTTCGGCGAGCGGTTTACGGTGCTCTTGTTCGTAGCGATGCGCGGCAATCAGATAGGCGCAATCAGGCGGGCAATCGAGAGTGACCTCGCGTTCTCTGCCGCAACAGGGCGCACAGATTTTCTCGCCCTTTGCCGGGCAAAATCGCTCCGGCCGCCGTCTGACGCAAATCGAGCATGTGGGTCGCTCTGGCATTTTTTCGGGAACTTGCCACAATTCAGCGGAAGCGACAAGTATATCCGATGGAAATGATTTGAGCGTACGCGGAAAGGATGACCTAATGTTGCGAGGAGTTTAAACCCCGCATAAGAGAAGAGACGGATTACGGCACCAGTAGCAAGCCGAAGAATAACAAGGGGCTACTTGAGCGAATTTGGATCCGAGGTGTTCTTCGGAGAATGCCGATCCAGCAAGGAGACCATGTTTTGCGCCGCAGGAGGGATCGCTACCGTCCCCTTGCGAACGATATCGGTGGCGTTGATTTTCTTGTGGTAAACGCTCTCGTTGGCGTTATTGTCCGGGCGCAGAGTGGAGCCCTCGAGCGATATGCCTGCGAAAAGACCGCGCGCGCGCGAATAGGTGAGCATCTCAGCCCGCAGCGTCACGTCGGTCTCGGCTGCCGCATCGCGACCCTTGGGCCCCGCCGCCGCAGAGGCATCCGCACCAATCTTGACCTTGCTGGACAAGATGGCATCGGCGCCGCGCGGGTTCATCACCAGAATCACGAAATCGGTGGCTTGGCCGCCGAGCTGAAATCCGAAGCTGCCTCCTTCAAGAGCGATCATGGTGGGCGCTCCCCATTTGCCCGTGAAGTGTTCGCCGGAGCGGCAGGTCATGGCGCCGCGTCCGTAACCGATGCCGACTCCAAATGCGGCTTTGAGCACGGAAGGAATGACAATGACGCACTCGGCTTTATCCAACAGGTCCTGAGGAATATTGTCTGGGATACGGAGAATTTCGTCGAGGACCATGCCGCAATTCTCCAGCCGACCCGTTTCCTTATCGCCGGCCAGGGAAGTGATTGGCAAGGCGCTGAGAGCGAGGGCCAAAAACGCAGAAAATGCCTTCTTCATTACCGTCCTCCTGGGCTTGGCAGCACCATCATAAGGTTTTCTCTGCGCCGGACGCAATTGCGTGAGGCTGGAAACTTAAACACCGGAGTTATTGGAGTTAGACGTAGAGCGAAACCTGAGAGCCCGGTTCTGGCCGGATGGGAATGCAGGCCCTATAATCGCAGACAGCCAAGCCGAGCTTCACCGCACGAGGCAAAGCAGCGCAATGACCGATTTATCAACTTTATCAAAGCGCCGAGGGCCCTTCGTCAGCGCCGGAGTCGCGTATCTGCTTCTGATCTGTTTGCTTGCCCTTTGGGCGGCAACGGTGGATCCGCGGGTGGGCTTCGCGCAGGCGCATAACCCGCCGGCTGGCGCCGGAGTCCACGCAGCAGCCAGATCGAAACAACCGCGCAGGGATATCGCGCGATTCGGCGAGCGAGTGCAGGCCGCGCTCGCATCGACGGGTAACGACAAGGCATATTGGGGATTGGTGATTAGCGACGCGGAAACCGGCGAGGTACTTTTTTCGCTCAATGCCGGCCGCTATTTCATGCCGGCGTCAAATGCCAAGCTGTTTACCACGGCCATGGCGCTGGCTACGCTTGGCCCGGACTTTCATATCCGCACGACCATCGAGAGCGCCGCGGAACCCGATTCCGCCGGGCACCTGAAAGGAGATCTGGTGCTGGTCGGCCGGGGCGATGCGAATCTCTCCAACCGGGTGATTCCGTTTGTGGAGCACGCCGAGCATAACGGCCCGCCGGAAAAAGCGCTGGCGGATCTGGCGGATCAGGTGGTGGCAGCAGGCGTGAAGGAAATTTCCGGAGACGTTGTTGCGGATGACAGCTATTTCGCTCCGGAGCGATACCCGCCGGGCTGGGGCATTGACGACGCGGTATGGAGTTATGGCGCGGCCGTATCGGCGCTGGCGGTCAACGATAATTTCATTTCCGTCGATGTCCGTCCGGGCGCCACGATCGGCGCGCCGCTCGTATACAGCGCGGCTCCCTGGCCGGGAATCTACGAAATGCGCAATGACACGCTGACCACCGCGGCGGGAACGGAACCGATGCTGCGCCTGGAGCGCGATCCCGATTCGCAAACCTTTCATCTGACCGGAACGCTTCCGCTGGATGCGCCCGCGCGTCAACTGCAGCTCGCGGTTAGCCAGCCGGCCGAGAACGCGGCCGCAATTCTGATGCAACTGCTCGAAGCACGAGGTGTGCGCATCGAAGGACGCAGCCGCGCGCGCCACGGCGATCGTAATGCCCCGCCGCAGACGGTCTCGACGATGCACGTGCTGGCGGAGCACAAGTCGCCAGCACTGCTGGAAGACGTGCGGCTCACGAATAAGCTGAGCATGAATTTGCACGCGGAATTATTACTGCGCGTGGCAGCCAGGGAAAAAGCCGGCGCCACGACCATGGATGACGCGCTGGCGTTCGCGACCCAGTTTCGCCAAAGCATTGGGATTGCTCCGGACGATGTGCAATTGACGGACGGGTCCGGACTTTCGCGGGGCGATCTGGTGACGCCGCAAAGCGTGGTGCAATTGCTGGCCTATGCGCTGCGACAGCCGTGGGGACCTGATTTTGTGGCCACGCTGCCGGTGGCCGGGCAGGACGGCACGCTCGAGAATCGCATGCGGGGCACGGCGGCCGCCGGGCAGATTCATGCGAAGACCGGCTTGGTCGAGCATGTTGATTCGTTATCCGGCTACGCTACTTCACGCCGCGGCGCTCATCTCCTTTTCTCGATCTTTGGCAATAATACGGGAACGCACGGGCGCGATGCGGCCAACGTGGTGGATTCGATCTGCGTGGCCATGGTGGAAGAATTGGCCTCACGTGCGGAGAATCGCACGGCGCACTCGGCCAAAAACCGCGGTCCGGCACTCTCGAATCAAGCACAGAGACAAATCTCCCGGTAAAATAATTGCCTGCATGGGGTCGGGAAGCACCATCATTACTGTATTCGGCAGTTCGCGGCCACGCGCCGGCGAATCCGATTACGAAGAGGCGCGCCGGCTGGGCAGCGAGCTGGCCAGACGCGGCTTTCAGGTTTGTTCCGGCGGATATGCGGGAGTCATGGAGGCGGTCTCGCGCGGGGCCAAAGAGGCCGGCGGCGGTACCATGGCGATTACCTCGACATTTTTTCGCACGCGGGCCAACAACTGGGTGGATGAGGAACACGCCGCGAGCACCTGGCAAGAGCGGCTATTTGAGCTGATTCGTTTTGGAGAAGGCTACGTCGCGTGCAAGGGCGGCACAGGCACGCTGGTGGAGCTGGCGGTGGTTTGGGAGATGTTGAACAAGGGCGTCATGGCGGGCAAGCCGTTTGTCACGCTGGGCGATTTTTGGGGGCCGATCATCGAGCGGGTGCGCGAAGTCGAGATCAATCACGGCTCGCGCTGGGGAGAGGCGAGGACGCGACTCGTGCATAGCGCGAAAAATCCTGCGGAAGCCGCAGATTACCTGGCCCAGGCGCTGGCCCTCAAGCGATAAGAACGATGGGACGCCGCGCCGAAGAGATTCTGGAGTTCGGCCGCCTGCGCGAGCTGCTGTGGGCGCGTACCACTTCGGCGCCGGGACGCCGCGCCGTCGAGGCCCTCGGATTTCGCACCGAGCGCCGCGAATTGGAGCGGGAGTTTTCCGCGATCGCAGAAGCGATCGGTTATCTGCGCTCGGGCGAAGAACTCGGCTTCGGCGCTTTGGCGGACCCGGAAGCGTGGCTCGAGCGCCTGGCGCTGCCGGGCGTGATGCTCGCGCCGGCGGAGTTGCTCGATGCCGCGTCGCTGATCGATACCGTAACCTCGCTACGCGAAATCTTTCGCGACGCCTCCGCAAAATTCCCGCTGCTCACCGAGCGCGCCCGCTCGCTCGCAGATTTGCGCTTCCTTGCGGCTGCCATCCGCCGGGCCATTCTCCCCAACGCGGAAATCAGCGACGATGCCTCGCCGGCGCTGCGGCGCGTGCGCGGGGGAATCGCACGCACGCGCGAAAATCTGCAGAAGACGCTCGAGCGCATTCTGCGCGCTCGCGGCAGCGAGAGCGGCGATGATTACGTCACCCAGCGCAACGACCGTTACGTGATCCCGGTTCGTGCCTCGGAGCGGCGGAGCCTCCAAGGCGTAGTCCATGCGGCCAGCGCTACGGGCCAGACAGTTTTCGTCGAACCGCTCGAGACCATCGAGATCAACAATCGTCTGGTGCAGCTTAGAGAGGAGGAAGCGGCAGAGGTCGCGCGCATTCTGGAAGAGCTTACCGCGAAGGCCGTGGCGGAGCGCGGTCCGCTTGCTCAGGCGGCGGCGGCCATTGCGGAAATGGATGCGCTTTTTGCCCGGGCTCGATTCGCGCGCGAATACGACGCTTGTATTC
Source organism: Rugosimonospora sp. (assembly GCA_035636675.1). GTDB lineage: Bacteria > Acidobacteriota > Terriglobia > Acidiferrales > UBA7541 > Palsa-189. The sequence goes on from DASPYR010000007.1 coordinate 9,834, forward strand.
CTGAATTCAGCGATGAAGTCGTGATCGCGCTCGATGGGGCCCGGCATCCCGTGCTCGAAAGCACGCTGCGGCCGCAAGGACGTCCGGTGGTGCCTCTCAGTTTGTCGCTCGGGAAGGACGACACCGTGTTGGTCATCAGCGGACCCAACACGGGCGGCAAGACGGTGGCATTGAAAACCGTGGGCCTCGCGGTGCTGGCGGCGCAATCGGGGATTCCGGTGGCGGCACAGGCGGCGCGCATGGGGATCTTTGATCGCGTGCTGGCGGACATCGGCGATGAACAATCCATCGCCGCGGACCTCTCGACATTTTCAGCGCACATGCTGAATCTGAAGTCGATTCTGGGAGCGCTCACGAGGCGTTCCCTGGTGCTGCTGGATGAAATGGGCACAGGCACCGCGCCCGAAGAGGGCGCGGCGCTGGCGGTGGCGCTGCTGGAAGAATTTCGCACGAGAGGCTGCCTGGTCTTGGCGACGACGCATCACGACCGGCTGAAGTCTTATGCTTCGACGACCGCCGGCGTGCTGAATGCCGCAGTGGAGTTCGATGAGGAGCGCTTAACCCCTACTTACCGGCTGCGCGTCGGCGTGCCGGGCGGATCGAGCGGCATCACCATCGCGCAGAGGCTGGGCCTGCCGGAAAATATTGTCGCGCGGGCACAGGAGCTCATGACTCCTGAGGCGCGCGAGGCGGCCGGTCTGATCGCCTATTTGCATCGCAGCCGCGATGTTCTCGAGCAGATGCAGCGCGATTTAGCCGAGCAGGCGCGACAGTTGGAAACAGAACGCCGCGAACTGCGCGAAGAATGGATCGCGCGGCAACGCGGGCGGATTGCGGAGCTGGAGCAGAAATTCGCCGCTGCGCTCGAGGAGCACGAGCGGCAGATGGCGCGGGCCATCGAGGCGGTAAAGGATCGGGAGCTGCGAGCGCAGCTGGAGAAGCAGTCGAGGCGAAAATTATCGCAGGCGCGAACGGAGGCGCGCAGCGAAGCGGATGCGGCCGTGGTCGCGCATCTCTCGGAATCGCAGGCGGACCTGGGCATCGCCGCCGATACCGCGCGTCCGCCTTCGCCCGAGGAACTCGTTGCGGGCATTCGCGTGCGCGTGCGAGGGCTGCCGTCGGCTGTCTTGCTGCGGCGGCGAGACGGCGCGAGCGCGGAGATCGAAGCGGGCCCCTTGCGGATGAAAGTGCCCTTATCGGAGATTACCGGAATAGTCGGCGAACCGGACGCCCAGCGCACCACAGGCGCGCGCTCGGGCGAAAGCGCTGGGGCGAAACTGCCGAGCGAATCACGCAGTGGCGTCACAGTGCATATGGCTCCCGCAGATCGCGAAACCAGCACCGCGGGCGATGAGATCAACGTGATTGGCTGCACGGTCGAAGAGGCCGCGCGGCGGGTGGACAAATTCATCGATGGCGCCGCGCTGGCCGGCAAGCCTCAGGTGCGCGTCATTCACGGCCACGGCACCGGCGCATTGCGGCGCGGCTTGGCGGAATTCCTTTCGACGCATCCGCTGGTCGAAAGCCTTCATGCCGAGGCGCAGGAGCGCGGCGGGACGGCAGTGACGGTGGTGGAGTTGCGAGGCTGATTTAGGCGGCGCTGCTCTGTTTTAGAATAACGAAGACGAAAGCGACAGGATGGCGGAAGCGGGCTCACTTGCCGATCGCGTCAAGCAGCAGGCGGATATCGTCCGCGTGGTGGGCGAATATGTGCGCCTGAAGAAAAACGGGCAAAACTTCACGGGACTCTGCCCATTTCATTCCGAAAAAACGCCGTCGTTTGCCGTGCATCCGGTGAAGCAGATCTATCACTGTTTCGGCTGCGGCGTGGGCGGAGACGTCTTCAAATTTGTCATGGAGATGGACAAGTGCGATTTTATGGAGGCGGTGCGCACGGTCGCAGATAAGTGCGGCATCGCTCTTCCCAAATCACGGGAACTCTCGGCGGACGAGCGGCGCGAACAGCAGCAGCGGACCGCGCTCGTTGAGTTGCATCGCGAGGCAGCGGCATTTTTTGCGCGGCAGCTGGAAAGCACTCCGGAAGGGAAAGCGGCGCGGGGCTACCTCGCGGATCGCGGTTTGGACGCCGAAGCGATTGCGCGCTTTGAATTGGGCTACGCGCCTTCGGGCGGCGATGCGCTCCTGCGGCACCTCAAGACAAAATATCCCGAGAAGCTTGTGGAGCTGGCCGGACTCGCAGCGCGTGATCCGGGCGGGCGTGTACACGATCGTTTTCGCCGGCGCATTATCTTCCCGATCTCCAATGAATCCGGCAAAGTGGTCGCTTTCGGCGGGCGCGCCCTGGGGGACGATCTGCCCAAGTATTTGAACTCGCCGGAGACGCCGATCTACATCAAGAGCAGCGTGCTTTATCACCTGGATCGTGCCAAGGAATCCATTCGCACGGCAGATGCGGCGATTCTCGTCGAGGGTTACATGGATACGATCGCGGTGGCGCGGGCGGGGATCCGCAACGTCGTGGCGAGCTGCGGTACGAGCCTCACGGAAACGCAGGTGAAGCTGCTCAGCCGCTTCACGCGCCGCATTATTGTGAACTACGATCCCGACGCGGCGGGCCAGGCGGCCACCGAACGTTCGCTTTCGATTTTGCTGGAGCACAATTGCGAGGTGCGCGTTCTGGCGCTGCCCGGAGGCAAGGATCCCGATACGTTTATCCGCAGCGAAGGCGCGGCCGGGTATCGCACACTGCTCGAAGGCGCACCCGCGTATCTAGACTATCTGATCGGCCGAGCGCGCCAGCTCGGTCTTGCGAACGCCGAGCAGAAGCTTCGGGCGATGAATTTTCTCATGCCTTTCGTGAGGCGAATTCCGAACGCCTTGTTGCGCTCGGAATGGGCCTCGCGTATTGCGCAGCAGTTACGGGTGGACGAACCGGTATTGCGGGAGGCCCTGAGGCGAGCCGCGGCGGAACGCCACAGTGAGATCCAGACGCAGCCGGCGCTCGCGGGCAGAGCGGCCAGGCCCGCGGAGCGTCGCTTGGTGCAGATGCTGCTGGAAGGGAATGATTTTCGCGAGCGGTTGGGCGAAGAAATCCGTGCCCATCAACTTCATCTGGGATTGGAGACGGAGAGAATTCTTGGCGTGCTGCTGGAGGCTTGCTCCGGAGGCGCGCCGCCGGACGCGACCAGCGTCGCGCCGAAACTCGAGGAATACGACCGGCGGCTGCTGTTCGAAATCGCGTTCGAGAGCGCGGCCCAAGCGAGTTGGGAAGAGGCGGAGAGTTGCCTCGAGGTGCTGCGGCGGCGTAAATCCGAGGAAGAGTTGGCTGCCGTGCAGCGGCAGATCGAAGCGTGCGCGGGATCAAGGTCTGGAGAGGATGCGGAGGAATTGCGGGCGTTGCAGGCGCGGAAATTAGAATTGCGGCGGCGCCTGGCGAGCACGGCGCCGTGACGGGAATGCACCGGCGGATCGCCTTGCAGATTTACGCAATGGCGGCAGTTGACGCCGCGATTTGGGGTGTGTAACGTGATACGGTTTAACGGGTAACGGGTAAGGTACGTCGTGCATCAAAATGGCGTGTCCGGTGCAGGCTCCTCGAAACCGGGAAACGGGCGGCAGAAGCAAGAAAGCGTGTGTTTTACCTCACAAGCGAGCATCCAACATTTGTCTTTACTTTCATGGAACTTGAGTGCGCCCCTGGCGCTAACGGACGGTCCTAAACCTGACGTTTTGCCGCCGCTGGGAGGAATCTCTTGGCTCTGGCCTTAGAAGAAAAATACGATCAGGTACGCCAGCTCATCAATATGGGCAAGGAGCGCGGCTACCTGCTGTACGACGAAGTCAACGATATCCTGCCTGCAGAAGTTCACTCTTCGGAAGAAATTGACGATCTGCTCTCCACCTTTGAGCGATACGGTATCGATATCTACGAAGATGTCGCCGCGGCCAAAGCCGCGCGCGCGGCCTTAGAGGTTGCCGAGCCGATCGAAGGGGAAATCAAAGAGGAAGCCGCCGGGGGCGAAGAGGTCGAACTCGATCTGACACCCGGACTCCTGGAAAAAACCAACGACCCGGTGCGCATGTATCTCCGGGAGATGGGCACGGTTCCGCTGCTGACGCGCGAAGGCGAAGTGGCCATTGCCAAGCGCATCGAGCGAGGGCAGCTTCTTGTTCTGAAGACCATCACGCGCTCGCCGATCGTCATCAAGGAACTGATTGCCATCGCCGATGATCTGCGCAACGGCACGCGCTCGATCAAGGAAATTGTCCAGTTTGACGACGAGGAACTGACCGAAGAGAAGATTGAGAATAAGACGCGGCAAACGCTCAAGATTCTCGACAAGATCGCCAGCCTCTACGATCTGGCGCTGAAACAAGCGGCCAAGCTGGAGCGAATTCCCAAGGCCAAGAAGCGTTCCTATCTGCACGGGCGATACGCCATCTCACGCACGCGCGTCGAGATGTCCCAACTGGCGCGCTCGATCGAATTCAATCCTTTCGAGCGCAAACGCTTGATCGACAAAATGCGGCACACCGTGGAGCGGCTGCAGTCGCTCGAGCGCGAAGCAGGCAAGCTGGAGCGGCGGGCCGACGTCTCCAAAGGGGATACGGCGGCCGAAGCGCGGCGGGAACTGCGGACGCGCCGGACCGAGCTGAAAGAGATTTCCGAGGCCAGCGAAGTCGGACTTACCGAACTCAAGCGCACGCTTCAGATAATCGTTCGCGGCGAAATGGAGGCCGAGCAGGCCAAGAAGGAGCTCATCGAGGCCAACCTCCGGCTGGTCGTCTCCATCGCCAAGAAATACACCAACCGCGGCCTGCAATTCCTGGATTTGATCCAGGAAGGCAACATCGGCTTGATGAAGGCGGTAGATAAATTCGAGTGGCGCCGCGGCTATAAGTTCTCCACCTACGCCACGTGGTGGATTCGCCAGGCCATCACGCGCGCCATCGCCGACCAGGCGCGCACGATCCGCATTCCCGTGCACATGATCGAGACCATCAATAAGCTCATCCGCACGCAGCGGCAACTGGTGCAGGAGCTTGGCCGCGAACCCACCTCGGAAGAGATTGCCAAGCGCATGGACATTCCCGTCGCCAAAGTGCGCAAGATTCTGAAGATCGCACAGGAGCCCATCTCGCTCGAGACTCCCATCGGAGAAGAGGAAGATTCGCATCTGGGCGATTTCATCGAAGATAAGGCTGTGGTTTCGCCCTCCGATGCGGTGATCAATCTGAATCTGAAGGAACAGACTGCGTCGGTCCTGAAGACGCTCACGCCGCGCGAAGAGAAAGTAATCAAGATGCGCTTCGGCCTCGACGACGGCTCCGAACACACCTTGGAGGAAGTCGGGCAGTCGTTCGCCGTCACCCGCGAACGCATCCGCCAGATCGAAGCCAAGGCCTTGCGCAAGCTGCGTCATCCTTCGCGCTCGCGGAAGTTGCGGGCGTTTCTGGAAGGCTCTTCGCGGGAATACCTCTAGTTCTCTGAAAAATCTCCGTCATAGCAAGTCAAGCGGCGCTGGGTTCGGTCGCCGGAACTGCGCTCAATGTCCGTACGCGTAATGCAGCGACAAGCGCCGCTCCGTAAATCGCGCCGAGAAGAAGAAAGGCGAGTTGCAGACTGGAGTGCTCGGCCAGCCAGCCCAGCATGAAACTCATCACCACTTGCAGGACGGTAGCCATAAATGCAAACGCGGACTGCGTGCGGCCCATCAATCGATTGGGTACCGAAGCCAGAATTGACGATTGGGTGAGCACTGCGCCAATGGCGCGGCATGCGCCGAAAATTGCGTTCATCAGGATGGCCACCCCCAGAAAACCCGCATAAGGGAAGATGGCGTGCCCTAGTGCGAGCAAGAATAAAGCAGTGACGAGCACTTGAAAGGGGCGTCGCCGCGAGAGCGGAGCAGCCGCAAATCCACCGATCACCGCGCCCAATGCCCAGCCCGATTCAATGAAGCCGTAACCGCGAGCTCCCACGTGCAGCAGATTATTCGCCAGCGCCACGACGAGTACATTGGCGCTGATTACGCCCGCCATCATGCACGCATAAGTCAGCCCGAGAGCGAGCACGGCGGGCTGGGTGCGAAGGTAGTTTAATCCTTCGTGAAGGTCAGCCAGGACACCCGGCTCGCGCGCGGCATGGCGCGCGCCAAAATCGGCGCTGCTGAAAAGAGCCGGCGAGGGCGCAACCTGGGGCGGAAAATACCCCCGCCGCAACAAATAAAGACAGAGTGCCGATAAGACATATGTTGCGGCGTCGATCGCCAGAATCCCGGCCAGGCCGGTGCGTTCATAGACGAAGCCCACCAAGCCGCCGGCCGCCAGCATTCCGCCCTGCACCGCAATCAGAACAGCGGAATTGGCGCTGACCAGTTGCGTGGCAGGAATCACTTCCTGCAGCAAAGCGAGGCTGGAGGACCAATAGATTGCGAATCCCACGCCGAGGAGCAAAACCATGCCGTAGAGTTGCCAGAGGTCGAGCCTGCCTCGCCAAGCCAGCAGAGCGGCGGAGGCCACAATCGCCGCGCGCCCCAGATCCAGGATGATGGAAACGTAACGGCGATCCACGCGATCGGTGAGGACGCCCCCCAGCGGAGGAACGAGCAACCGAGGCAGCGTCAGCAAAATCACCGTGAAGCTGACTTGGACGGTCGAATGGGTTTTGGCCAAAACATAAACTGTGACGCCGGCGAAATTCATGCCTGTACCGAATAGAGACACGAACATGGCGGTGAAGAAGAACGGGAAGCCCCGATTGGAGAACAGCGCTTGCCAGTGAGGTCTTGGGGGCGAAGGGGAAGTCATCCGGTACCTGTGAGCTCGCGATGCGAGCACCACGACATTATAAGGAAAAACGAAAGGACCGAGGGTGAGTGGAGCGCCGTGTTATCAGCCTTAGTACATGGTGCCGACGCCGGTGATGGCAACGCCGGCTGTCTTGAACCTGCACCGCCTTCGGAACGAGCCGGAGGGGCTGTTAGACTGCGGATATGACGCTTCAGTTTGAAGTCGTGAAGGTTGATCCTTCGGGCGGCCGCCTAGGGCGGTTGACGACCCCGCACGGGACGATTGAAACGCCCGCGTTCATGCCCGTGGGCACGGCCGGCACCGTGAAGGCCATGACCCAAGAAGCGCTGGAAGAATTGCACGTCACCTTGCTGCTTGCGAATACCTACCATCTCTATTTGCGCCCGGGGCACGAGCTGATTCGCCGCATGGGCGGGTTGCACCGGTTCATGGCGTGGCGGGGCGGGATTTTGACCGATTCGGGAGGCTATCAGGTATTCAGCCTCGCAGACTTGCGAAAAATCAGCGATGAAGGCGTCCGCTTCCGCTCTCATCTCGATGGCACCGAGCACATGCTTACGCCGGAGAAAGCCATCGAAGTGCAACGCGCGCTCGGCTCGGATATCGGCATGGCGCTCGACGAGTGCATCGAGTATCCGGGCACGCGCGAGCGTGCCGCTTCCGCGGCCGGGCGCACGCTGGCGTGGGCGAGACGATCGAAAAAAGAGATCGAGACGCGGGCGCCGAGCGATACGAATCCGCAGCAGGTTTTCTTTGCGATTGTGCAGGGCGGGACATTCCAAGACCTGCGCCGTGAAAACGCGGCGGAACTCGTCGCGCTCGATTTTCCCGGTTATGCCATCGGCGGGTTGGCGGTAGGCGAGCCTCACGAACTCTCCTGCGAGATCGCCGGGGAGACGGCCGCCTGCTTGCCGCCGGACCGGCCGCGATATTTGATGGGCGTGGGCAAACCCGAACAGCTTCTGGATTACGTTCGCTGCGGCATCGACATGATGGATTGCGTGCTGCCGACGCGCAACGCGCGAAACGGCTATCTCTACACGCGCCGGGGGCCGCTGCATATCAAGAATGCCGAATTCATCGACGATCCGCGCCCGATCGACGAAACCTGCGCCTGCGTGGTTTGCCGCCGCTATTCGCGCGCTTATCTCTGTCATCTGTTTCGGGCCAATGAAATTCTCGGCGCCATCCTGAACACCCACCACAACCTTTACTTTTTCCTTGACATCATGAAGGCAATCCGTGAGGCTATCGCATTTGGGAACCTCTCACGGTTCTCGTCTGAACTTCAGGCGCGTCTGGAAGCGGGTCATCCATAGTGGAGTAGCGGTCCTCTCGTTCCATGAAGTTTCGCGCGCAAGAGCGGAAAGGCCTTTGGTCCTGCCGCCGGGAAAGTAGCGGCAGGATTTCCTTTCTGTGGTTGATCCTGTAATAATTAATTACCGGGAGCGGAAGCAAGCAATGACGTTCAATGGCGCGGCCTCGGCAATTCTCTTCGCCGCCCAAAATCCAGCAGGAAACGGCCTGATCGCTTTTTTGCCTCTGGCGATCATTATGGTAATTTTCTATGTGCTGCTGATCCTCCCCGCGCAGCGGCGGCAGAAGAAGACACAGGCCATGTTGAGTGAACTCAAAACCGGGGATAAGGTGGTGACCACCGGCGGCTTGTACGGAACGATCGTGGCGTTAGACGGTGATGCGGTACAACTGCGCATCGCCGACCAGGTGAAAGTGAGAGTGGCCCGCTCCGCGGTGGCGGGGATTCAGGCGGAAGGTAAGGAAGCTTAGGCGACTAGTGCCGTTCCAACTATTTGGGCCAAGTGCTTCGCCCTGACGACGCAAAAGTTCAACAAGGTCGCGGACAGGCATTCTTTGGCGAGACAAGTTGGAACGGCACTAGTCTCGACGTCCGTGTTGCTGCGACGCTGCTTGACGATTTGATGCGAAGGCAGCCGTAGCAAAAGCAGCCGAACCTAAACGTCGCCGCTACAAACCTCTCTTACCTGCGCGCGCGTCGTGAAGTGAAATCAGGGGCGGAAAAAGTTGACGGGTGTGGTATACTCTTCTTGTAAGAAAGTGCGCCCGGAAGAATCTTCCGGGCGTTTTTTATTTTTCGGGGATTTTTTAGCGCTGAAAGGGCCCGCCCCAGGCGGGCCCTTTCAGCGCCCGACTTCGTTTTGCGCCGGAAGCTCGCCTTGCCGGCGACGTTCCGGCGCCCGACAACCTCATGAATTTGGGAGCCTATAGGCCGCCGAAGACGGGCGGCCATTTTCATTTCAGGAGAAAGAAATGCAGAGATTTGTCAAAGCAGTGGCGATTTTCCTTCTGACGGCGCTTGCGCCCCTGGCGGCATCCGCGCAGACCTCGAACCTCAGCAAAGCAGCCGGGCGATACGTGGCCGGCGCGTATCAAGGAATCAGCAATGGCGTGATTGGCGGACCCTATGCGACCGGCACGGTGAGCATTCAGCTCGCGCATCCCTGGATCGAGACGCCCGACGGCCGCACCATCTATCCTTACAGCACGAGCTTGCCGGTGACGATCTTCAACTCCAGCGGCTCGGAGACGCTGACGCCTTCGGCGGTGAGTAACTGCTCCTCAAATTCTCCGGCGCCCTGCACCATCACCGTGACCGCGTCGAATGTGCACGGGCAGGGCGATTACGTGATGAGCGGAACCGGCGGCGTCTATGAAGCCGCGTTCGATGCGAACTCGAATGGCGGCGGCAATGTGGTCGTCGATCCCAGCTCGAGTGCTACGGCCACCAACGTCACCAATGCGCGGGCGCTCTACGCCAATGTCGGCATCGAAGACGAGAAGACCGCGGCGACGGGACTTGCGTCGCCTTCGCTGCTGCTCACGGCCATCGGAACGGGCACGGCGACGGCTTCTTCGACGCTCTACCTGCTTTCCCCGGGCGCGGCGACGAATGCCTTCACCAATACCACCGCAACCAACGCCACCTTTGTCGCGCCGCGCACAGGAACGCTGCGGAATTTGCAGTGCACGGCGACGACCGGCGGCGTGAACGCGAGCTCCGGCGCCGTGACCGTGCGGACCGCGCCGGTTTCGAGCGGCACATTCTCCGGCGCAGGGATCACGGGAACATTCGGCACGGGCACGAGCATTAGCGACACCACGCACACGGCGAATGTGACCCTCGGCCAACCGATCCAGATTCAGGTGACCTCGCAGGCCTCGGAGACGCTGGCCGGCGTGGTCTGCACCCTGCAACTTAATTAAGCGCCGCAGGGACTTCTTTTAGCGCGCCGGGCGACTTCTCGGCGCCGCGAAGCTGGGCTTTGTGTTCCGCGAAAAGCGCATCCTATTGGTAGCCTTTTCGCGGTAAGGGACACGTTCGCGGCGAAGAGCCGGGAACACCGGCGCTGGGTGCCCTAACTTCTCGACGCGCGCGCAGCAGGCGTGCGCGCGTTCGGCAAACGGAGGAGACCATGCCGAGTTATAGCAATGCTTTGCCGCCGAGCGCGATCTGGCCTGGTGATTTCGCGCAAGTGTGGAATGCCGAGCAGCCGGCACCGGGAAGCGGCGGAGCCTCCGCCAGCCAGCGAGTCGCACTCGGCATGAAAGAAGGCGGCCCCGGTGGGTTCTCGGTAACTGGATTTTTCTCCGGCGCGCCGGGCAGCTTCGAGATTGACGTGCAGGTGAGCGACGTGGACGCGGACGCGCAATATCAGACCTGCGCGAACGGAAATCTCACCACGGTGGATGCGACGAACCAGACGTTCCACTTCGATGGTTCGACCGTGCTGGCGACATTTGTGCGCCTGCTGCTGCGCAGCCGCACCAATGGGGTGAATGTGACGGCAGACATTCGGAGATTATAAAAAGGGCGGAGATTATAAAAGGGCGGAGATTATAGCGGGACTTTTTTGACGGCGCGGACTTCTCTAGGCGCCGCAAGCTCCCCGCTCGGAGCGGGGACGTTGCGGCGCACGACAACCCCAGGGCTGCGGGGCTAAGAGGATGGTGTTCCGCATTCCCGGAATCCCGGAAGAAACTGCGGGATCCCTCAGCCGTAGGATTCCGCCCCTGGCGGAACCTCGCGCCTGGGTGCTTTAACTTCACGGACGGCCCCGAGAAAATCGGGGCCGTTTTCTTTTGGAGACGGAAAGTGAAGAAGCTGATGCTGTTTCTTGCGGCGGTGCTGCTGCCGCAGCCCGGGTTGGGGACTCCGGCGGTGAGGCTTCACCTGAAGCCTCCTCCCGGACTCCAAACACCGGAGCCGCTGATGTTCATGCTCTCCCCGCAAGGAACTCCGCCGGGGGCGTACAACTCAGGCGGTGGGGGCGGGGGCGGTACGAACTTCGGCGCGAGTACCGTGATTGTAAACGGCGGCGCGGGCGGCCTTTCGGGCACCAGCGGATTCGGGACCACGGCGAACGTGCGCTACTTCGTCGCGGCGAACGATACCGAGACGGCAGAGCTAAATCCTACGGCAGCGAACATCACGGTAGAAATGGCTCCCGGTGTCACGATCCGGCAGCTAACCGGCTCAACAAATCTTTTCCACTTAGGCAATGGCGCGAACAACTTCACCATTCGCGGCGGCGGCCTGAGTACGGTCAGTTCGGGAACCTGCGCTCCGCTGGTTGTGGACACGCCGGCAACGCCCGTCAACAACATCACGCTCGACAACGTGGAGCTCAACGCCAATTCCTCTACGTGCACGGATTCGGGCGCGGGCTTTGTAAACATCAGCGGCGGCTCGCACCACTCACTCGACGTATGGAGTCCTGCCGCGAGCGATCACATCATCGTTATCGACAACAGCACGCCAGCCACACACAACCCGATCAGCGATGTCACGATCACCACCCGCCACGGTGATTTAGTAGAATCCAGCGCAACTGGAATCGCGATTAAGCTCTGCCCGAATAACCAGCCTGGCGGAACCGCGCCGATCTCGCTCGTGAACATCGACGCGACGGTTCAAACAGCGGATACCGGCTTTAAGGGTGGCTGGAATTGTAATGGCTTGGGTCCCATAGACTCCCATGTGAAGATGCGCATTTCCCTGACCGGCTCTTTGGGTAATGACGCGATGTTCTCCGGCAGTTGCGCCGCGCATTGCCAGTTCGATGTGATCGTGGACGATAACGGGATCGAAGCGTTTGGCGGCGGGATCATCATGAACGATTCGGCCGACTTCACCATAAACGGCATCGTTCACGAGACCAATTCCAGCAGCCTCATGCCTTTTCAGGCGTTGGACTCCAGGAACTTCACGGTCAATCTTAACGCGGGCGGCGACACCAATACGATCAGCATCACTCCGGTGAATGGCTGGAGCACGACTCAGCCCTGCATGCAGATTGGCACTACCACAGGACAGGTGATCGGGAACATCACCATTGGGAATGTGCGCTGCCTTATGCCGCCATCGTCAACGGCAGACTGCCTCGATGTATTCACCAGTGGGGCTAACAACCCGGTGGTCGATAACCTGACCATCACTCCGGGGCTAAAGTGTCTTGGGGCGAGCGGGGCGGGCAGCAAAGGAATCAGCCTAACGAACACGGCGACTGGCGGTTCGCAGAGCTTCGCCAATGCGGTGATCAACAATCCGTGGATACGGAATTTTGTTACCGGGCTGAGCATCGGCGCCGGGGTCAACCAGACGCAGGTGAACGGCGCGCTCATTACCGGCGCAACCACGCCAGTGAGCGATTCGGGAACCAACTCGCGCATCTGGACGCATCGCGTGCAGACCACGGGCACGCTTGCCAGCGGGACTCTGGCCGTGACCTTTAGTGGCAACGATGTATGGACTGGCGCAACGACCTACTCCTGCAACGGCAGCGATCAGACCACGGTGACGAACGCCGTAAGTTTTACCTATACGTCGGCGACAGCCATGACCATTACGGGCACGGCGAGCGACGTGATCCGCTATCAGTGCTGGGGCTACTGACATGGGAAGGAAGCGAATTGGCGAAAATTCCCCGGCGGCGGAAGAGCGCGCGGCTGGAGAACAGATCGAACGCAATGATTGCGAGGGCGACGGGGGCGCAGAGCGCCTCGCCGTCAAGGCTCACAAGGATGCAGTCGAAACGCCGCCGAGGCTGACAAAAGCCCATCCGATTCCGCGGAACCATCGCGAGTTAGCGCTGGCGATCTTTGCGGCGTGCAACCCGGCGGCGCTCGGATGCGAGGTCATCGAGAAGAGCAACGACCGCGGCGCCGCGACGAGGCTCCGGGCCTTAGAGACGTTTGCCGATTGGGCTTATGGCAAACCGGCCACGGCGGGAACTTCCGGACGTGTGCGCATTATCTGGGATATACCTTTGCCCGCACATAAGGCAATCAATCACGAGCCGGAAGAATTAGAAGGAGGCGAGAAGTGAGCGCATCGTGGAGCAAGCAGAAAATCGGCGAGATCGTGGAATTCGCGGGCGTACTGGCCTTTGCCGCCGGAGTGATCATCAGCGTGCAGCACTACGCCATTGGCGCGCTCTTGCTCGGCGGAACGGCGGCTTACGCCGTGGGCAAGAAGCTACGCGCCGTTTAACACAGGCGTGGAGTTCCAGCCCGAAGCTGCGGCGCCGCAGGTTTCGGCGCAAGCGGCGGAAGCCGAACAGACGGTTCGGATTTCCGATTACTACACGCCATTTCAAAGGCAACAGGAGTTTCACGATTGCCGGGCGAAGTATCGGCTATTTGGCGGAGCCGCGGGCCCGGGAAAAACGAAAGCGCTACTCTGGGAAGCGATTAGCCAAGCGGTTGGCACTGACAATGTGGACACGCTGCTTCTGCGGCGCACGTTTCCGGAACTCGAGGGTTCGCTGATCAGCTATTTTCGCCGGGACGTGCCGCGCGACCTTTACCGCAGCTACGACGAAGCGAAGCACATCATCACCTGGCACAATGGCTCGACCACCCGCTTCGGCTATTCCGCGGGCGAAAATGACGTCTATCAATACCAGGGCGCGGAATTTCTCTTTATCGGAATTGACGAGCTCACCCACTTCACGCTGGGCCAGTGGCAATTTCTCACCAGCCGCAATCGCTGCGCGGTTCCGGGGACGACTCCCAATATGGCCGCGGCGACCAACCCCGGCAATATCGGGCACGCCTGGGTGAAGGCGCTCTGGGTGGACCGGCGGCCAGCGCCGGGGATGGACCGTCCGGGGCAATACGATCCGAGCGACTACGCCTTCATTCGCGCCACGATTGCCGATAATCCGATCTACAAAGACGACGCGGATTATCTGAAGACGCTGAACGCGCTTCCGCGGCACCTGCGGCAGGCGTTTCTCGAAGGCGATTGGAACGTCTTCGCCGGACAGTATTTCGATCTTTTCGATGTGCGGCGGCACACGGCGCGCGCCGAGCAACTCGGTCTCGAAGCGTGGTGGCCGCGGTGGATCTCCATCGACTGGGGCTTCGAGCATCCCAGCGCGGTTTACTGGCACGCGGGTGCTGGCTCCGGTTTCAGGAGTCCGGTGGACCCCACCGGAGTCCAGACGACGGACCGCACGGGCTCAGGTGCAGGCGGCACGGGCTCAGGTGCTGGCCGCACCCTTCGAGGCTCAGGGCAGGCGGGCTCAGAGAACGGCCGGGGCGTAATCACCTATCGAGAGTTTGTACAGAACCATCTCTCGCCGGGCATGCTGGCGCAGGCGATTGTGGAGCGGAATAAAGGCGAGAAAATTCAATCGATTTATCTTTCGCCGGATGCGTTTGCGCATCACACTTCGGAATTGACGATTGCCGACCAGTTGGGCGAAGTGCTGGAGAAAAACGGCCTGCCGCGGCCGATTCCCGCCGATGACGATCGTGTGGGCGGCTGGATGTTGATCTACCAGATGCTGCAAGACGACAGATGGCTGATCGCCGACCACTGCGAGCGGCTGATCGATTGCCTGCCGACGTTGGTGCGCGATCCGGCAAACGTGGAAGACGTCCAGAAAATGGATGGCGATGATCCGGCGGACAGCGCGCGCTACGGACTTAAATCGCGCCTGGGGCCGGGACGCGCGCCCATCGAGCAGCGCGTGGCTGAGCGCATCAGCACTGCCGATCTGACGTCCCGGCACATCTGGACGGAGAAATTTTTAGCCGAGGAGCGCCGCGCCGGGCGCGCCCCGAAGCTCCCACATCGCCGCTGGCCGCCGCCGCCGCGATAACAGCGTGGTCTGCGTTGCCTACATTTGGAACTCCGGCGATTTTGGCAAGCGCGGTACTCCACGGGAGGTTTGGTTTGGACGACATCTACAATCAGAATGGTAGTGGAGGTGGATCTTGGCTGGACGACATGCTCGA
The DNA here is from genome assembly GCA_035636675.1 of Rugosimonospora sp. Classification (GTDB taxonomy): domain Bacteria; phylum Acidobacteriota; class Terriglobia; order Acidiferrales; family UBA7541; genus Palsa-189. Next base: position 24,891 of record DASPYR010000007.1, read on the forward strand.
TATCTTTTCGCCACAGCCGCCGTCGCCGCCGTCGCCCAAGGCCCCATCTGTGCCGGATGCGAAACTTCCCTGGACGCCACAGGGCAAACTGACTCAGGCGCAGGATGCCGTGAGGCAGAACGACGCATACCAATGGAGCGGTAACGAGGGAGATCCGACCTTCTGCAATGTGGCCACCGGGGAAACGATCAAGGCAATCGGCGGTCCCTTAGACGACCTGCGGTATTCTCCTGGTGGTAACTACAGAGTGGCGAACGACGCGGCAAACAAGTTGCAGGGATCGAAGGACTGGCAACAGGTCTCTCCCACTGAGGCTCAGGACCTTGCTAATCAGGGTGTGGGCGTGATAGGTGTGCAACGTAATCCAGGAACTAATCCGCGTACGGGGATGCCCAATCATGGACACATGGTCACGGTTCGCCCTGAAGATCACCCGGGCCTGGCGGAAATGCAAGGTGAGGCGCCCATTGTCAATAATGTCGGAGCAAGGCGCAACGTGGTTCCTGCTGACCAAGCGTTTCCTGACGGCACCCGTCCAGTTCGTTACTATGCGCCGAAGCAGCGGTGATTTTTGCGTTAGGGCTATGTGGGCAGTGTGTCTAGCGGCCGTTTTCTCCACTACGGGGTTATGTCGGCCGGATGAGGCCACCGTTGAAAAACACGCAGCGGGTCGAGCGAAAGAGATCGTCGCGTATGAGGGGCGGTGGTGGGCCTCCGCAGAAAGGGAGGAGCGAACGGGATTCCTGATCGGAGTTGCCGATTGTTGGTCAGATGCCGATTTGCAGGGACCTCGGGGTGGTGACCTCGAGGACGTCGACAAAGCCATTAGCAAGCACTATGAGAGCCATCCACGAGACCAAACGCTGTCTATCGTGGAAGCATGGGCCAAGGTCGAAGCCTACCTGCCAGTGCGAACCCATCCCGAGGACGGCGAACGATACAGGCATCCACACGGCTTTCTCGACGGCAACTGGTACAAGCAGGGCTCGTATCCAGAGCGGATAGGCTATCTGCAGGGTTATCTCGGTTGCTTGCAGACCTACTTGAATGATCCGCCGCAGAAGTACTCGCGTTCTGTCGGCTACTACGATGATCATGTTTGGGACCACGTCGCTTCTAGCCGGAATGGAGAAAACGAGGCTGTTGCCGTGATTCTCTCGCGGTTTCGGGACCGCACTGACGGTAAGCGGGGCCCGCTGCCGCCGATCCGGCGGAAATATCCTTACTACGTAAGTCCTGAATTCCCGGTACAAAAGGATTGGCGTTTCGACGGCCACTGGTGGCTCGATAATGCGGAGTCACCAGAGCGGCTGGGCTTTGTCCAAGGGGCACAGGATTACCTGACGTGGATCGCTCATGATGAAACGTTCTCGAGCTGGCCCGTGCAGGTGGTGAGCGCCATCAACGCCTACTACAAAGCGCACACCGATGACCAAAACGCGCTGGTGCTGAACGTCTGGCGAATGCTTGCTCCCCAAATTCCTCTGCCAACCCCGGCGCAAAGGCGCGATCGATGGAACCAAAAGCCCAAAGGCAGATATCTTGGCAACATTTGGTGGAGCACAGAACGCACCTGGTTAGTTCCGCCAGATGAGCGCGAAGGGTTTCTCGAAGCTTATATCTGGTGTCTTCTGAATTATGCGAATCAGCCGGCGGAGACATATTCGTCTAGTCCTTACGATTACGAGGAAAAGATTGGGAATTACCTTATGGCGCATCCCAAGGCCGTCAATGAGCCCCTGGCCAATCTTCTTTATCTCTTCCGCGATAAGCCGAAGGTCAATTGACGCGGCGAACGCGGGGCGCCCGCAGGAAGGCCCGGGAACGATTGACACCTTTCGATCCTGCGGCATATGATGCACGGCCAAGAGGACCTGCCGTGCGGATTGCCCTCGTTTTGCTGATCCGGATTGGCATCGTAATGCTGATCGGCGTCGCCGCCTTGCCTCTGGTTTTGCCGCTGCGAGCACAAGAGAAACGGCGCGTCTTTATCGCGCCGAATGCAATTCGGCGCACCCAGGGATATAAGAGCCCCTCGTACGACGAGAGGACTACGACTGTCGAGGATCGCACGATCGAGATGTCGCGCGATTTTTCGGAGTCGTGCAAAGAGGTGACGGTGAGCGCGGAGCGGCGCAAGGCCGATTACATTGTGCGGCTGAATTGGAAAATCGGGCGAAGCCAGATTGGCGTGTATCGCACAAATGGAGATCTAGTCGGCGTTGCCGATAAGTCCAGCATAAATGGCTCGGTAAAAGCGGCCTGCGAGCTTATCAAGAGAGACCTGCCTCAGACTGCGGCAAAAACGGAAGAAAAACCAGATCCGACTCCCACGAAGTAAGTGCTTGTTTTCGCAATTGTCTGATCCTCAAGATCGACGAATTCTGACGGTATAGCTTGCCTCGGGCAAAGAGAGATGCTTGGTCCGCAGAAGCGGCCTCAGAATGAAAGGTTCGTGTGCCCTTAACGATCGACAACATGATGGATTGGCTCGCAAGAATGCGGCAGGGGATGCGCAGCCGCTACGTGCGTCTGCTCGAGACGCAAGTTGCGCGAGAGCGCGCGGAAATCGAACGGCTGCGCGCGGAGAACCGCGCGTTGCTCAATTCGCTGCTGGGCACGGCCGGCGTGCCGCCGATCGAAGCGCCGCCGGCGCACCCGGCACAGATTGCACCGATACGGCGGCGGTCGTGGCAGCAGATCTTCGCGGCGCGCGAGATCGAGGCCGCGCGAGAGGCGCGTGCTCGCGAACGGGAACATGAGCGCGGAGCGAGCGCACCGCGCTGACCGGAATGTAGCGCCGAGCTTTAGCCTGGCACGTATATCCCCAATCATGAGGGCAGATGAGCACGTCTGAAAACGCGATCCTGAAAGACACGCAGCGCGGCGCAGCCGTCGAAGCCGACGGCAATGCGCCCACACAATCGGTGCAGCCCGGCGCCGGCATTTCGCTGGCGCTCGACTCGCAGAATGATCCGCAGGCGCAAGCGCTCGGCCCGAATAACGAGCGCCTGGAGCAAGCGGCGCCGCGGTTGGTGAATGCGTTGCGGGAGCTGGTAGTGCAGTTCCGCCAGGAGGGAATCGTCGCGCGGCGGCACGAAATCCGGCGCATTCGCCAAGCGCGGCTCTTCTGGCAAGGGCTGCAGTACGCCTGGTGGAATCCGCAGGACATGAACTGGCACCTGCCGTGGGAAGCGAAAATCTACGACGACTCGGCACTCGCGGATATGCCTCGCTACCAGTTCGTCACCAATCTCTACCAGGCGTTCGGGCTGTCGTTCGTTTCGGTAATCAGCCAGGACGTGCCGGCCACGCGTTTTTATCCGCAGTCCACACTGAATGAAGCCGATATCGAAACGGCCAAGGCGGCGTCGCAGGTGGCGGACCTGGTGGAGCAGAACAATCGCGTGGAGCAGCTGCTCACGGGCGTGGGATTTTATCTCTGGACCGACGGCAAAATCGGCGGCTACGTGCGTTACGTTGCCGATGGGCAACGCTTCGGCTGGCGCGACGAACTGGTGCTCGAGGAGCGCTGGGTTCGGCTGGGCGGGGACGCTTACGTCTGCCCGCAGTGCGGGGCGGAGATTGAAGTGGGCGACGAGGGCGGCGGTGGCGCCGCAGCGACGGAAAAATCCCCAGGGTCGCTCGCGCCCTCTTTAGTGACGGCGCATTCGCGCCTGGGCGTGAGCGCACCCTGGGCTGCAAATGCAGAGCAAAACCGACGGAGAGATTCTTCGGCCCTGCGAACCGGGCCTCAGAATGACAGCGCGGGGCAAGGGCCGCCAGGTTTTCTGACCGGCACGATCTGCCCGCAATGCGGCGCGAGGCTCGGCGCGAACGATTTTCGTCCGGCGCCGCTCGTACCGGTGCCGCAAACCGTGGGCACGCGACGCGTGGCCAACGGCCAGGAGGTGATCTCCATCGTCGGCGGTCTCGAACTGAATACGCCGGTGTGGGCCAACGAGCAGCACGAGTTCCCCTATCTGCAATGGCAGATGGAAGTGCACCGCGCCAAGCTGAAAGCCGCTTTTCCGCACGCAGCCGATAAGATTCAGATGGGCGGTCCGCAAGCCGCGGATGATATCTACGCGCGGGCCACGCGCATTGCCGTGTCGCAAGGCATGCCTACGATTCACCCCGGCGACGCGCTCTTCAATCTCATCACTTTTTCGCGCACCTGGATGCGGCCGTGGGCGTTCTATTCCATCGAAGATGCCGCGGTACGCGATCAGCTTCTGCGCCTGTTTCCTGACGGCTGCTACGTGGCGTTCGCGGGCGAGACGTATTGCGAATCGCGCAATGAATCCATGGAGGACTGCTGGCGCGTGATGCACGCGCTGCCCGGCGACGGTCAGAATCGTCCCAGCGTGGGCGATTCCCTGATCGACGTGCAGGAGCGCTACAACACGCTCTCCAATATGCAGGCGGAGACTTATGAATACGGCATTCCGCCGATCTATGCCGATCCGCAGGTGCTCGATTTTGACGCGCTGGCAAATCAAACCGCGGAGCCCGCGGCGCATTATCCGGCGCGCGCGCGTCCGGGAATGTCCCTGGCGGACGGATTCTTCCAGCCTGCGCCCGCGCAGGTGCCGCCGGACATGCTGCGTCACCAGCAAGACCTGATCGGACCCATCGCGCAATTTCTCACCGGACTTTTTCCGGCCGTCTTCGGCGGGGAAATGGAAAACGTAAAAACCGCAAGCGGCTATGCCATGGCTCGCGACCAGGCGCTCGGGCGGCTGGGACTGGTGTGGCGGCGGCTGAAAACGTTTTACTGCGATTTGATGCTGCTGGCGGTCGATTGCTTCCGCAAGAACCGGCCGGGCGACGTGGAGATTCCGTTTCTCGGCGCGGGCGGCGAATTCGAGGCGCAATTCATCCGCCTGGCCAACCTGAAGGGCAATATTCAGTCGCATCCGGAATCCGACGAGACTTTCCCGCGCCTGAAATCGCAGCAACGCGCCGTTCTGCAGCAGCTCATGGCCAATCCCGATCCCACCATTCAAGCCGCGCTGCGCGAGCCGGCCAATCTCGGGTTCATCAAGTCACTGGTAGGCTTGAGTGAACTCGTCGTGCCGGGCGACGACGCGCGCAACAAGCAGTTGCGCGAGATTCAGACTTTGCTGACGGCCGGGCCGCTTGCCTTAACGGGGCAGACTTTGTTAAGCCCGCAAAACGGCGTGATGGCCACGCCTTTTGCGGGCTCGACACCTGAAACGCTTGCGCCCGGCTTACTTGCCGTTCGATCGACGGTGCCGGTGGACGAGTTGCTCGATGATCACGCCACAGAGTTCGAGGAATGCCGGCGCTGGGCCAGCTCCGATGCCGGTCAAATCGCGCGGGTGCAGAATCCCGCGGGCTTCGCCAACGTGCGCGCGCACGCCGCGGAACATGCCGCGGCTCTCGCGCGGCAGCAGGACTTCTTTAAGCGCTGAAAACGCCGCGTCTCCGCGCGGCTTTTCAGCGCCCGACAACACTTCTTTAACGGCCGAAGCTCCCCTTGCCGGGGACTTCGGCCTGGGTGCCGTAACGTCTCGATTCGGAGGACAAAAATGCAGCAGGGAAGCAGTGCGAGCGCGCTGGCAGCGCGCACGGCAGGAATGACGGACGAACAGATCCTGGATCTCGATCTAGAACAGATCGCCGCGGAAAGCGCGGCGCAGTCGCCTGCCCCGCAAGATGATTTGGAACTCCTGGG
>DASPYR010000008.1:0-3468 GCA_035636675.1 Rugosimonospora sp.
ATCGAGGTGGCGCTGGTCACCGGGCGGCGCTATGACTTTGCCATGCCGGTGGCGCGCAAGCTGGACTCTCCGCTGACCATGATCGTGAACAATGGCGCGCTGATTCGCTCGAAAGAAGGCCGGACGCATCTGCGCCATCTCCTTCCGCAGAAGACTGCCGAACAGGTTCTCCATCTGACCAGGCCGTGGCGCGAGGGCGCGGCGGTAATTTTCGACCGGCCGCTCCAAAATCAGCTTATGCTGGAAGTGCTGGACCCGGACGATTCCATGCGTTACGCCTACTACTCGCGAAACAAGGAATTTATCGGGATCGCGAATCCGCTCGAAACCTGCCTGACGGAAGATCCGATTCAGGTGATGCTCTCCGGCAAAATCGCGCCAATGCGAAACGCAGAGGCCGCTCTGCGCGGCGCGCCGTTCGCGAAGCAATTTGCGCTGGCAGTGACATGCTACGAGAGCAAAGATTTCGCCATGATTGATGTGATCAATCCGGTGTGCTCGAAGGGATCATCGCTCGCGGAATGGGCGGCCCTACGCGGATTCGCGCGCGAAGAAGTAATGGCCATCGGGGACAACCACAACGACCTGGAGATGCTCTTGTTCGCGGGCATTCCTGTGGTGATGGGCAACAGCGTGCCGGCGTTGAAAACCTACGGCTGGCATGAAACTGGCACAAACGACGAGAACGGAGTGGCTTTGGCGATTGAGCAACTTGCATTCCGGGAGGCTGCACCTTGCGTCTAAAGCGTGCAGCATTGCTGCTCGTGCTCGGCGTTCTGGCGGCGCCGTCGCTGCGCGCGGAATACATCGTTCTTCGCAGCGGCCAGCGGCTCAAGGTCACCGGTTACCAGCTTGTGGGAGACAAGTATCGTCTGCAACTGGCCGGAGGCAAGGTGGAGATCGCCGCCGAAGAGGTCGTGGCGATCGAGCCGGAAGACGTCTTTACGCCCTTACCCGCCGCTGTCCCGCCGGCTGCGGCGCAACCGCTCTACCGCGATTTGGTGGAAGCTGCGGCGAAAAAGTACAGCATGGATGCGGAGCTGATTACGAGTGTCATCGCCGTGGAGTCCAACTTCGATCCAAAAGCGGTGTCGCGCAAGAATGCGCGCGGTCTTATGCAGCTCTTGCCGGAAACCGCGGCGCAGCTCGGCGTAAAAAACATCGACGACCCGGCGGAGAACATCGATGCGGGGACACGTTACCTGCGCGACCTGCTGCAGAAGTACAACAACGATCTGGCGCTGGCTCTCGCCGCCTATAACGCGGGACCGGACAAAGTCCAGCAATATGGACACGTTCCTCCTTATCCCGAAACCATCTCCTACGTGCGGCGCGTCAAGCGCGGCTACGACAAAAATAAATCAAGCACGCCCCAGAAACCGCCTGCGCAATCCGTGGCCTCCCCGCCCGCTTCTCCGCCTCGCACACCTCAATCTGAATAGAAATTGCTGCGTCGGCTGCGAACTCGGAGGCGGCTACTGAGGATTCTGAGGCGGCGGCTGAGGGTTCTGCGGCGGATTCTGCTGAGGGCCGAAGGGATTCTGCTGTGGATTCTGCTGAGGGTTGATGGGATTTTGCCCTGGTTGCTGGCCGACAGGCTGGCCCAATCCCGTTCCTGTCTGCAGGCCGGGTTGCCCAACTCCGAAATTGTCCTTCGACGGATCCCAGATGAATTCAAACAGGCGATAGTTCTTGGCTTTGTCGTAGATGATGATGGAGGACTTGTTGACCTTGCTGCCCACACCGATAATGTTCCCGCCGATGATCGTTGGCGTGTCCCCCGAAGGAATCGCAGACGAATTCGACGAGCCATCACTTTGGTCGGTTCCGACGGGATTCCCGACGGTGGGTGGAGGATTTGCGCCCGAAAACGATCCGGCAGGCTGCGTCCCAGTCTGGCTCGGCTGTCCGCCCGTGTTGGGCTGACCAATTCCTCCTGTTTGACCGAACGCCCCGGGCTGCCCTGGATTGCCCGGTCCATTCAATGCATTCGCGGGAGTGCCGATTCCGGCGGCCTGGGGAAGCTGGAGATTTTGCCGCGGCTTGAGGCTTCCGATCAACTGACCCGCGGGCCCTACGTAGATAAACCTCCAGGAACCGTCTTCTTTGTTCATGGGGTCTTTGTAGGCCTGGCGCATGAAGCGGAGGGAACCTAGCTTCGGCTTAGTGAGATCGTCAAGAGACGTCGGAAACCGCCCCATTTTGCGGTAATAAAGTTTTACGCCGCGGGTGTATTGTTTGCCGCGCCAGATCATCTCCTTTTCTTTTTCGCGCTGGCCTTCGGTGAGGATGTTCGGCGCGATCGCCATCGTGGAAATTAGTAAGACTGTAACGAGGAAGATGACCAGGAGAAGAGCATAGCCACTCTCGCTGCGTTTCCCCGCGGTTTGTGGGCGTGCGTTGTTCATGCGGATGGCGGCCCCGCCTGTTCTTCGAGGTTGGCCGTACCGCGGAGCCCCGAGGAGACTTCTTCGTATTCGAGATTGGCGTTGCCAATTCTGAGAATGCGAAAGCGGTTCAGCAAGAGTTCGCCCTCCGCGACGACGTACACGTCCTCACCGTCGCTGAAAAAGGCGAGGCGCGTGGTGCCGTTGGGAACGGTACCGTAGCCGAAGAATTTCGCCGGTAGCGGCGGGACCTTCGGAATAACTACCTCCGGGACCGGCGGGGTAATCGGCGGTGCGGGATCTGGTTTGGGATTTTTGAGCGGCGGTGGAGGCGGAAGTTCTCGACTGAAGATGTTGCGTCCTCGGCTCTGGTATTCGGTTTTGCGGGCCTTCTCGACTTGGTCAACGTGGAGCTGAGGATTATCCACGCCAATCGGCCGATAATCCGGAGCCTGGGAGCGGGCATCGGCGGTCACAACAGGCTTGTCATGGTCAAAATATAGAAGCCAGATGAATCCAGCGATCAGCAAAAGGACTACCAGCACGCCGACTTGTTTCTTTTGATTCATGCCGCAGTCCTGAAGTACGTCTTGAGGTGCAAAGCGACCTTGATGAGATTGGCAGAGGCTTGATTGGCGTTCTCAGAGGCGAGCGTCAAAGAGTCCACTTCATACAGACTGGCGGAGCGCTGCAAACCGTTTAAAAACGCGATTACACTTTTATAGTTACCGTTGACGGTGGCGTCGATGGCCACTTCCGTCATCCCGCGGCTCGCAATGTCTGTCGGCTTAAAAGAGAGCTCCTCGAGCCGGCTTCCGCTCTTCCTGGCAATGGCGCCGAGTTCAGACCTGACGGCGGAATAGCCTGAACTTGCCGGAAAGAGCGATTGTTCGAAGCGATCGCAATCTTTTTGGATGGCGGGAATGTTATCGCGAATGGCCTGGGCGCGCCTGATATCGGCTCGCAAGAGATCATGCTGCCTGGTTTCCAAGGCAAGCTCCTGCCGGGGCGCATGCGGCGTGGAGGAAAGCTGCCAACTGTAAGCGGCCAGAGCGATATCCGTGAGGGCGAGAACAATCAC
>DASPYR010000009.1:0-3989 GCA_035636675.1 Rugosimonospora sp.
TGGCGATGGGCGTCGCTTATCCTTTGCTCGTGCGAGACTAATCGGTATTAAGCACAATTCAGATTGGTTCTGATGCTCTTCTGACTGCCTCATCGACGATGTTATCCGATACTCGGAAGCCGATCTCGATGCGCAGTTTGCGAATAAGGACAGTCAGCTCACCCGCTTGTCCCTGTAGATGCAAGCGTGCCAGTAAATTGACCGCACCTACGGGTCTTAGTCCTTGCCTTTCGCTGAAGTCTCTGGCTTTTTTCTCGTCCCCAACGAAGAACCTTGCATTTCTCTCCTGTGCTTGGACGAGGGCCTCAGCTTCGCCTTCATCCAGATCGATTCTAAGTAAGTCGACCCGCACCGCGTCAGCTGTTTGACACCTCTTGAAGACGCTGGTCCTGAACAGCTTCTGGATGCGATGTCGAAACCTATACTTGCGATTGACTTCTCGTTGGACAGACCTTGGTACGTAGACAATGTCGAAGAATAAAGAGAGTTGCCTGGCGAGATCGAGATGAACTAAGGCAATCAGTGAAGAGCTATCGATAACGGCGATGCGCAACTATCCCCTGGAGAGTTCGCTCAGCAGTAAAAGTCCCAGTCCAATTGCGACCAACGCTCCCACCGCTTGGAGATTTTCCTTAGCCACTTTTTGATGCTTTAGGAATTCGATAACTTGCGTCTCGACTTTTCCCGGGTCATCAAGGCGAGAGAAATAGAAAACAGGATTAAGTCTCTTAACGAAGGCTTCGTCCTGCACACCTTGCTCAACAATGGGAATTATGAGTTTCTTTTTTGCCAGCGCGTAACCGAGTTCTTTCTCGACCGCGGGGCCAGTGGCGCTCGTGATGATTGCCAGGACACAGTCCGCAGAATCAATTGCCTCGGCAACCTGCTCTGAAAGCATTAACGGCCCCCGTCGTAGCGGCGGTGCGAATTCAGGGGCAACAAAGAGACTGATTCCGTGCGCGACGGCGAGCGTTTGCAATCGCCACACGATGGCCTGTTCGCTCGGATCAGTGCTGTGACTCAGAAAGACTTTGAATGCCATTTCGTAGCTCATTCTACGGCGGTATCTTGCACAGCGCCAAGGTTTTTTAGTCTCCAGGGCGGTATCAAATCGGCGGAAAAGAATCGAAACAAGAGAAATGCGTTGCTATGAGAGGGCTGTTGTTCTTCTAGTTGACGACGATCGATTGCACTTAGGTCTTCGCTTCGGGCGAGGGCGGCGCGAAGGGGCCGCAGCGGCCTTGCATGCCGGCGCGGAATTTCTCGCGTTCCTCCGGCGTCATTTGCGCCCATCGCTCCATCATGCGCCGCCGCCAATGCATGCCTCCGCCCCAGCGGCCGCGGAATCCTCCCAAGAGCAATCTGCTGAGCACCAGCAGGCCCAGCGCCTGCCAGAAGGTGATCAGGTGCAGCCCGAACACCGGCGGCATGAGCCAATTCCATAGGTGCATGGCTACGAAGCTCAGCACCAGCGCCGCGACCACGGCAAATAAAATGAATCTCGCTGCTCGTGTAAATCGATTTCGTCTCATTTTCAGCCTCACTCTCCTAGAAATTCATCACGTATGGCTTGCAGCCTGCGCCGCAGGTAGAGCACGGCATGGTGCTTGCGCAGCACCATGGCGTTGACGCTGACGCCGGCTTCGGCAGCCAGTTCCTTGAAGTTGTGGCCCTCGAGTTCGTGTCCCACGAAGGCGGCGCGCTGCTCGGGAGGCAATTCGTCGAGCGCGGCCTCGATTTCGTCGAGCAGCACGCCGTGCGCGTAGGCCGATTCGGGCCCGGCGTCGGGCGAAGGCAGCAATTCGTCGAGGCGCAGCGGCTCGCCGCCTTCTTCTGTCCCCGCGGACGGGCCCTTTATCGCTTCGGGCAGAGCTTCCGGCTTCTTCTTGCGGAAAAAGTCGGTGATGCGGTTCCGCGCCACGCGAAACAGCCATGCGCCCGCTTCTTCTACCGGCTCGAAGAGGCGATAAGCGGCGACGAGTTCGTAGAAGACTTCCTGCAAAATGTCTTCCGCTTCGCCAGGGTCCGACACGCGCCGGCGAATGAAATTGGCCAGCCGGGCTCGGTAACGCGCGGAGGCCTCGAGGATCCGGCGGTCGTCTTCGTGCACGTCCCGCGGCGGGTCTGCCGCGGCAAGCGTGCTGCGGTTGGCAAACGCCATAGAATTAGCTTTCATGCGCCTTCTAAAATTGTAGACGAATGAGCGGCGCAAATATTTCTGCACTGTGATCAGATTCTTCACAAGTTAATTGTGGAGACCACGATCACGGTGAGTTTTGTGCTGGGGCAGTAGTTCCTCGGCTGCGAATGGGATGGTGCGGTTGGTGGTAAAGTGATGGCTCGATCTTTGCGTCTGAGTCTCGTCCGTAGTAGCGAGGGCGAAGGGGCGTAAAGAGAAACCGAATCATCTAGCGAACCGAAGAGAATAGGAGGGATTCTTCGCTTCGCTCAGAATGACATCAAGTACGCGACAGGTCTTGGAGGAGGGTGAGATGGGGGAAGTGGTTTACGTTTCGCGGAGCCGCATCGAACGAAAGCAGGGGCCGCTGCGCCTGGCGCAGATTCCCGGCGAAGAGAAGCCGGTGGTATTCAGCGTACACGGCGCAATTGCCGAGCACTATAAGGTCGACCCCGCCAAGCTGCAGGGCTCGCACGCCTCTACGATTGATTACGTGATCGCCGCGACCGCCGGTTGAATGGTGGGAACCTTCGGGGGCGCGCTGGAGGCGCGCAAAATTGACGCGAGTAACGGCAAGCTCGTAGGCGAAGCGACCGGCGAAGTGGAAACCGAGGAAGGCGTGCTGGTGATCCGCCGGATTCACGTGGTGATGAAGCTGGCGGCGCCGGAGAGCGAGCGGGCGACGATTGAGCGCGTGCACGGAATATACGCCATGAGGTGTCCGCTCTACCGCACGCTGCACAAGACGATTCAGCTCAGCTCTGCGGTGGAACTGGTTCGCGGCTGAACCAGTAGCTGGAGTGAGGCTTGGTGGCTATGTCTCGAGTTACCAAACTTCGGAGAACAACGGCGCGCGGCCGAATTGAGGTCCGGGCTACCGGGCCAGGGCGGCCGATGGTTGTCTAATTGACGCACGACTGCGGTTCGATTACCGTGCAGCTATGGCTAAGAAGAGAAACACCAAGAAGACTGAAAAAAGCGCCTTCCTCGGAAGCCTGGAGCGCCTCGGCGGAAAGAAATTGACGCAGCGCGGAGCCGAAGAATCCTCCCGGGGAAGGGAATCACGCAAGCACCGCGTGGGCGGCGGTTGGCGCAAGTCCGGCTGAAGCTGAACTTCCTCGATGGCTCCGGGCTCGATGGCTGTGGCCTGGATGGCCCAGGCCGATCAGCCTTCGCCGACATCGTCCGCATCGTCGCGGTGTTCCTCAGCGTGTACGTCTTTTACGTCCGACGGCGGAGCTTTAGCGGATCGGCCTGGTGAGGGGCGAGCGGTAGCAGAAGGGAATTTGTCGTGAGCCTGCCGGTTCTTTTCCAGCTCCGAAAATATCTGCCTGAATAAGGGCATAATCAACGAAACCACTGTCGCTTCTCCGTGCACCGCGTTCAGCTTGGACTTGAGCTCGGTATTCTGCTCCATGGCGAGTTTTGTGAGAATCGCTGCTGCTGTCTCCATGGCCATTGGTTGCCTCTATGCGTGAGTGAATAGGTGCAGAAATTAGCATCATACAGATTCAGCCAAGGCTTAATCCATCGTTCTGGGGATTTTGGGGCTGGCACTTACAGCCGGGCGGCAACTCCCCAAAGCGGATTTCTCGGAGGCGTACTAGCCCCCGTTGTCACAGGGTTTGAGAACCCCTTGATCGGCTAGGGACAGGCGAAGGGCCTCGAGATGCGGCGCACACTGGCGCGCCTGTTTCACGTGTGCGATGGCCTCGTCCAGTTCCCAGCCTAAGCAGGCATGCAGGTAACCGATGGCCACGGTCGGCGCGCGGCCGATGCCCGCGGTGCAGTGGAGATATACGGTGTGGCC
>DASPYR010000010.1:0-4509 GCA_035636675.1 Rugosimonospora sp.
TCCTTAAGGAAAGGAGAATCTATGCGTTGGCGTACGCTAACACTAGTGCTCGTTGCGGTTGTCCTCGTGGTGCTGGCATGGAACCTTGTAGGTCAAGGCCAGGCACAGAACAAGCCGCTTCAGTTTATGCAGGTCACCGTAACGACCGTCCGGCCGTCAGCGATCAACGATTACGAGGAGTTCATGAAAAAGTTGAACGCTGCGCGGGACAAGACGCCCGGATCACCCGTCGTGGCCATTTATGCCGTCAATCTCGGTGGACCGGCGTTTACGTTCTATCAATTCATTGGCTGGGAAAAATGGGCAGATCGAGAAAAATTTCCCAATGGTGGTCAAATGCTAACGAAAGTGTACGGTCAGCAGGAGGCCGCCCGGCTGCAGAAACTGCAACGTGATGCCATTGCGAATCAGCGGAGCGAGGTTTTCGCTTACAACCCGAATGGGAGTCTGAATCCCAAAGTGTTCGATCCGCCAGCCGCGTTCATCAACCTGCAACGGAATGAACTTGTACCCGAGTTTGCCGGAGCATACGGAGCGGCGCTGACGAAGCTCAAAAATGCGGAAGAAAAAGCAGGGGACAAACGGACAATCATCCGGCGGAATGCGATACAGGGCACCGGTTTCGTCAGCTATCAGGCAGTGCAAATTCCCAAGCTGAGTGATCGCGATGTCCAAAATCCGAATGCCGGCGATGCGCTGAGGCAAATATACGGCAACGCCGAGGCGACCCAGACGCAGGAAATGCTTAACAAAGCGATCCGGAATAGGCAGCAGGTGTTCCTAGCTTATCGCCCAGACCTGAGCAAGCTGAAACCTACCACGTAAACAACTGAGGCGATACCTCTCCCTCTGCGAGAGGCCGGCGCGGCAGCCGCAAGGCTGACGCGCCAGGTGAGGGGTCTCAGAACGACGGCGTCGCGGTGGCGTGGCTTTAGAAGTGGTGAGGGCGAAAAGTCCTGCGGCTATTGTCGGCAGCGGGCGTTGGATAAGCGATGCCTGGCTTTTTCTGGCGGCGTATCAGAGGAGGCCTTTATGACGGTGTCCAGAAGACCGCTTGGGGCGATCCTGCTGTGGTTGATCGCAGGGTTGAATCAGATCTCGGCGCAAGTGACCACGGCCACGATTCTGGGGACAGTGACCGATTCTACCGGAGCCATTGTGCCCGGTATCAGCATTACGATTCGGAACGTAGAAACGGGCATTACCAGGGCCGTTACTACCGATGAGCAAGGGCGCTACCGGGCCACGCAGCTTGTGGTCGGCCACTATGAAGTCGCAGCAGAAGCCGCCGGATTCCAAACTTTGGTTCGCAGCGGCATCGAACTGACCGTCGGGCGGGAGGCGACTCTGGATCTGACGCTGCAAGTCGGCGCCGTCTCCGAGTCGGTGACGGTTACGGGGGAAGCGCCGCTGATCGAGAGCACCAAGGCTGAGGTAGCGGGCCTGGTCAGTGAAAAACAAATGTCGGACCTCCCTCTAAACGGCCGCAGTTACGCCAACCTGGCGACGATCCAGGCCGGGGTGATCGCCGACTTCCATACCGGTTCCAATATTGAAAGGGGCGGACAAGCGTTTGTCGCGTTGGGACCGAAGATCTCGATCAATGGCGCGCGGCCCAACCAGGCGATGTACCTTCTGGACGGGACCGAGATCAACAGCCTGCGGTACAACAATATTCCGGGCAGCATGGCGGGTCAGTTGTTGGGAGTGGAAGCAGTCCGAGAGTTTACCATTCTGAAGAACAACTACGGAGCGCAGTACGGCCGCGGCGTCGGTGGCATCATGAACGCGGTTACGCGAGCGGGAACCAACCAGATACATGGCAGCGCTTTTGAATTCTTCCGCAATTCCAAGCTTGACGCCAAGAATTTCTTTGACGCCGGCGATCAGCCGATTCCCCCCTTCCGAAAAAATCAATTTGGAGGCAGCATCGGAGGGCCGGTGGTCAAGGACCACACCTTCTTCATGGGTTCTTACGAGGCCATCCGGGAGTTAGTCGGGCTGACCGGCGTTTCGACGGTTCCCACGCTGGAGTCCCGTGCCGGGTTGGGCCCCATCTTTGGGAATCCTTCCACGCCCGTGGCAATGGATCCGAACGTGAAGCCTTTCCTGGATCTGATTCCGTTTTCGGACCCGAAATATGATCTCGGCAACGGATTGGGCCTGTTGAAGACCTGGCGGCGGCGGCCCATTTCCGAGGACAACGGAGTGATCCGCTACGACCAGCAGGTTACCGCCAAAGACTCTTTGTTTGGCCGCCTCTCGCTCGACCGCAGTTCAATGACGTCATATGGAAGCGGTTTCATCAAGGGGTATAGCCTGGACGCTACAGGCCGCTATTACTTCGTGACCATCGGGGAAACGCGGCTCGTGAGTAACTCCATCGTCAATGACTTCCGAGCCGGCTTCGCGCGCAACGTAAACATCACTGTCGAAAACATTCCGAGACTCGATCCGCGCCTCGGCATTTTCCCCGGCAGCCCACTGATGGACTTCAGCATTGGCGGAGGCGTGAGCGTCGCCGGCAAGATCGGGAGCGGCTTTCAAGAGCCGGACCGCTTTATCGACAATACCTTCGATTTCTCAGACAATGTGATTTTCAATCGCGGCCGCCACTCGATTACTGTAGGCGGCAATCTGAAACGCTACCGCGGAAATGTGGCGCAAAACATCTGGGCTGGCGGGGTGATGAGCTTTACCAACTTCGCCGGTTTTTACCGCTCCGGCGCCGTCCAAAGCACCACCAGCTTGGGGATTCCTGGAACGTGGGATGAAGAGAAGGGCTGGCGGCAGACATACTGGGCGACCTATGTGCAGGATGACTTCCGCGCGATGCCGAGTTTAACCGTCAATCTAGGGGTGCGCCTGGAGCGGATCACAGACCCGAAGGAAGTAAACGGGCGCATCGCCACGATCCTGAATCCGTGTTGCGATACCACCACTAGCAAAGTCGGCTATCCCTGGATCACCGTAAAGGATCCTTTGAAACTACTCTCGCCGCGCATCGGCTTGGCCTGGACTCCCTTCGGCAACCAGAAAACGGTGATCCGCGCAGCCTACGGCATTTTCAAGGAACCGATTGGAGAGTATCTCTACGCGCTGTACTACTACACGCCCCCCATCGCAACCGTCTATTTCCAGAATGCCACGACTGGGGCAATTCCGTTCCCCTATCCGCTGGGAGCGTTACTCACCGATCCGCGCAGCCTCAACGTTGGTTCCTACGTTTTTGTAGAACCGAACGCCGTAACGCCCTATACCGAGCAATGGAACTTCGCCGTGCAACGCCAGCTCGCCAGTTCGGTCGTCGTCACGGCCACGTACATCGGGAGCAACGGCAAGCACCTTACGACCAGCTCCAATCCCAACCAGTTCATTCCTATTAAGACCTTCGATCCCACGGTGGGTTATGACCGGTGGTACACGCCTGCCGCCGGAGAACCCGGTTTTGGACAACGATGGAATCCCAACTTCCAGGCTTACCGCATGGAGACCTTCTACGGCCATTCCTGGTACCACTCGCTCCAGATGGAGCTGGAGCAGAAATACCGTAACGGCTTGCAGTACAACGTCTCCTACACGTGGGGAAAGAATCTGGGAGACGTAGGGTATGCCGGCGGCGAGGGCCAGGAGGGGCCTCAGGGTTCCCCGCAGAACTGGTACGATCGCCGAGCTGAGAAGAGCCTCTCGACGATCCACGTCAAGCACAACTTCATCGCTTCGACCACCTATGAGCTTCCGGTGGGGAACGGCAAGAAGTTTGCAGCAAATATCGGAAAGATTGGCAACGCTCTGGTGGGCGGATGGTCGTTCAACACGATTCTGCGGAGACGCTCGGGACTGCCGGCGACACCTACCATCAGCTTCAATAATTCACGCAGCGGTGGCATCCAGGCCAGCGGCAGCATCACCGAACGGCCCGACTTGAAAC
Organism: Rugosimonospora sp.; assembly: GCA_035636675.1. Lineage (GTDB taxonomy): Bacteria > Acidobacteriota > Terriglobia > Acidiferrales > UBA7541 > Palsa-189. The sequence goes on from DASPYR010000010.1 coordinate 3,932, forward strand.
CGGGTGGCAACAACAACCCCGTCTTGGGCGGACCGGACAAATATTTTGACGCCATGCAGTGGATTGCGCCACCGCCGGGACGCTACGGCAATGCCGCGCCACAGACCATCATTGGACCGGGCCTGTTCAACCTGGACTTTTCGCTCTTCAAGGGCTTCCGAGTCGCGGAAGGGAAGCAGATGCAATTCCGGGCAGAATTTTTCAACATCACCAATCACCCCAACTTCGGCCAGCCCAACACGAATATTTTTTCGTCGGCTACGACTCGCGGCGCCACTGCGGGTCAGATTACCGAAACGGTGACGACGGCGCGGCAGATACAATTGGCCCTGAAGCTCACCTTCTGACACTATTTTCTCGCTGGCTGGTCCTCTCCCATCGGTTATTCGCCCACTTGATCGAGATCTCTACTTCTCAGAAGGCAACTTCCGGGATATCGGTTTTACGCTAACAGCTAACTGACGCACACTTCGTGGCGATTGCTAAACACTGGGCGACTAGTCGTTACCCAATCCTTTGCTTGGGACATGCTTCCTCCTCTTGGTTAGTTGTTATCGGTACGGGCGTGTCTGGTGAGC
>DASPYR010000011.1:0-9303 GCA_035636675.1 Rugosimonospora sp.
CCCGGCGTATCGGCAATGATGAACTTTCGTGCCGGCGTCTCGAAGTAGCGATAAGCGACGTCGATCGTGATGCCTTGCTCGCGTTCGGCCCGCAGCCCGTCGGTAAGCAATGCGAAATCTATGGGACCCCCGGAACGATTGAAGCGGCTGCTCCGCACCGACGCCAATTGGTCTTCGTATATGGCCTTGGAATCATGCAGGAGCCGCCCGATGAGGGTGGACTTGCCGTCATCCACGCTTCCGGCAGTGGTGAACCGCAGCAGGTCTTTCTGCAAATGATGAGCAACCAGGCGCTCGAGCGAGGGAGCGAGCTCATGCGAGCTTGTCATCTGCGTTGCGAAGGCCACTAGAAGTAACCCTCTCTCTTCTTCAGCTCCATCGATCCTTCTTCATCGTGATCGATGGCCCGATTTTCCCGTTCCGAATGGCGGAACGAGAACATCTCCTCGATGATCTTGGGAACGGTGTCGGCTTGTGAGCGGATCGCGCCGGTGCAAGGCACACAGCCGAGTGATCTCATCCGGCACTCCAAAAATTGCGGCTGTTCCCCGGCCTGCAGTTCGTGATCGCCATGGATCAGCACGATCGATCCGCCACGAATCACGACGCGCCGCTTGCGAGCAAAATAAAGGGGCACGATGGGGATGTTTTCCATGTGGATGTAGAGCCAAACGTCGAGTTCGGTCCAATTCGACAGGGGAAAAACACGAATGCTTTCGCCCTTGTTGATTCGGGAGTTGAAGATGTTCCACAATTCCGGACGCTGATTTTTGGGATCCCATTGCCCTTGGCGGTCGCGGAACGAATAGATTCGCTCCTTGGCCCTCGATTTTTCCTCGTCTCGCCGCGCCCCGCCGAAGGCCGCATCAAATCCGCCCTCAGCCAGAGCATCGAGCAGCGCCTTGGTCTTGAGCAATCCGCAGCATTTCTGGGTGCCCAAGGCAAAGGGATTGGCGCCCTGGTTCAGGGCTTCGCGGTTCTGATGGACGATCAGTTTGGCGCCGATCTGCGCGGTATAGGAGTCACGGAACTCGATCATCTCGGGGAACTTGTAACTCGTATCGATATGCAGCAATGGGAAGGGGATCTTGCCCGGGAAAAAGGCCTTTTGCGCCAGGCGCAACATCACGGAGGAGTCTTTTCCAATGGAATAGAGCATCACTGGCCGAGCGAATTCGGCAGCAGCTTCCCGAATTATGTAAATGCTTTCCGCCTCCAGGCTTTTCAGGTGGTTCAGCCCAGGATGCGCAGCGGAACCATTGATAGCCTTTTCGACTGTGGTCGGCATGCCCCTTTGCCTTTTACGAACTCGACTTACCGAGCGGCCAGAACAGGTTTGGCCCAAAAAACACAAAACCCACCTGCCAAGTCAGTCTCTGGCGGTGGGTTTGGTCAGGACGCTCTATCTTTTGACGCTAGATTGTCTCCCCCCCGACGCCAGAGCACCGAGACGGACAACAAGGACAACACAAGGCCTCGCAGCGTAGGGTAATTAGCTCCCTCATTGTGGAGACTATTGTACTCCGCTCCACCCCCAAAATCAACTCCAATCACGCCGAAGGGGCTGGTCTTTCACCCGAAGTTTGGCGATCGTCCGCCAAATGAGCGATGCGGAATCAAAATTGCACGAACTAAGCGTTGAGGTGAAACCAGCAGGCCATTGTTGCAATCTAACTGATGGATGCGGTGACGGGGTTGGGGAACAGGGGAGGGTTGCGGTGTCGCTCGAGACGGTTCAGCAGGTTAAGAGGTTTTCCAAGATCTTTGCGGGTTTTACGCTCCTATTTGTTGGTGTAGTGATGCTGGTTACTCCCGGTCCGGGCTGGCCGGCCATCGTCGGAGGTCTAGCCATACTCGCGGCGGAATTTGTCTGGGCACGGCGGCTGCTCAATCGCTTAAAGTCAGAAGGAGAGCGCCTGCGCCAGACTGTAATGCCACCCTGGAACTCAAAGGCCTAATCGGCTCGGCCACTTTCCATATCCGCTGAAGTATGCTCATTTGCAGGAGGCTCTATGGAGCAATGGAGAGGCAAATGGGCTCTGATTACCGGTGCCAGTTCCGGCATTGGCTGGGCGCTTGCCGAACAGTTGGCAGCTCGTGGCGCCAATCTGGTTCTCACCGCCCGGCGTGCCGACCGGCTGGCGCGACTAGCTGACGACGTCACCACACGCTATAAAGTTCAAGCGCAAACCTTCACTGCGGACCTCGCGCGGCCCCAAACTCCGGGCGAGATTTTTGGCTTTACCGAAAAGAAGCGGCTGCCCATCGAACTGCTGATCAACAATGCCGGGTTTGGCGCCTATGGCGAGTTCCGCAAGATCGCGGCGCAGCGTTTGTTGGATATGGTGCAGGTCAACATCGCCTCGGTCGTGCATCTGACCCACCTGTTTCTCCCACCTATGGTGGAGCGGCGCTCGGGATACATTTTGATTGTGGCCTCGACAGCCGCCTTCCAACCCGTTCCATATATTAGTACCTATGCCGCTACCAAGGGGTTCGACCTCTTGTTTGCCGAAGGCCTAGCCGAAGAAGTGCGGCGATATGGCGTGCGAGTCTGCGCCCTGTGTCCGGGCTCGACGGTAAGCGAGTTCAATGAAGTTGCGGGGCAGCCGGCACACTTGCTCCGGACTCAGGAGCCGAATGAAAAGGTCGCGCGTGTGGGCCTTGACGCGCTCGCTGCAGGTAAGCCTCGCGTCATTTCGGGAACTCGCAACTGGCTGAGTGTCGAAGCGCAGCGGCTCGCCCCGCGCCGGCTGGTAACGCGCGTGGCCGCTCGGATGTTTATGCCGCAGGAATAAATCACGGATCATGGCTTAGGAATTTGAGCGGGAGACACTTGCTGGGATGAACATCCCCGAACTCGAAAAGCAATTGCATAGCGAGGGCTTTGGTAACACCTATATTTGGGAGGACAGGCCGGATCGCCGCTATTCCGACCACGCCCACCGCGTCGAAACCGCGCACATCATTCTCGAAGGAGAGATGACGCTGACGGTGGACGGTCGAAGCACGACGTATGGCCCTGGAGAACGCTGCGACGTTCCTGCCGGGACAGTGCATGCGGCGCACATGGGTTTCCGGCGGGCTGCCGCTATCTCATTGGCGAGAAATAGCTGAGGCCGGGGCTCCGTTGAGGGCCCAATCGAGCAACTCCATCACGTGCAGCACCTGCTGTCCCGTTTTGTGGATCTCGCTTCCGGCGCGCATTTGCAGCAGGCAACCCGGATTCGCGGTGACGATGGTTTCCGCGCCGGTTTCGGCTGCGCAATGCATTTTTTCGGCTAACAACTCCAGAGAGGTCAGCGTTTGCGTGACGTTGTAGACTCCCGCAGAGCCGCAGCAGTTATCCGCTAGGCGCATCTCCGTGAGCTCGATTCCGGGAACCGCGCAAATCAGCCGCCGCGGCGCTTCGCGAATTTTCTGGCCATGCGCCAAATGGCAGGAGTCCTGATAGGTCACGCGCATGCGAAGCTCGCGCAGAGGCGCCGTCATGCCCAACACATCGAGAAATTCGGTGACGTCACGCATTTTCGCGCGAAATTCGCGAGCCTTTTCGTGCGCCGGATCATGGGCGGAAAATAGCTGGTCATATTCTTTCAGGGTTGAGCCGCATCCCGCGGCGTTGGTAATGACGGCGTCAAAATCCTCGCGCAAAAAGACGTCTAGATTTGCACGCGCAAGCTGCCGGGCGATATCGCGCACGCCGGCATGAGCGGCCAGAGCTCCGCAGCAAAGCTGCCCCTCGGGCACGACAACCTCGCACCCATTTGCCGCCAGCACGCGAATGGTAGCCTGATGCAAGGCCGCGAAGCTGACTTGCGAAATGCATCCCGCAAAAAGCGCCACGCGAGCGCGTCGCTTACCCTGCGCTGCAAAGGTCTGCCCCAGCCGCGAAAAAAAGAATTCCTTCTCCACCGTAGGCATCAATTTTTCGCGATCCGCCAGTCCCAACAGGTGAAGCAAGCCCGACGCGCGCGCTACGGTTTGCAGGCCAGAGTTTTGATAGAAACGCGCAAGGCGCGCCACGGTAGCGATGCGGCGCGGATAAGGAAGCAAATGGCGGTAGACCAGGCTCCGGGCGATGCGCGATGAAAACGGGCGGCGATAATTCTGCTCGATCTGGGCCCGCGCCGCCTCCACCAGCTTGCCGTACTCCACTCCCGCGGGGCATGCCGTTTCGCAGGCGCGACAATCCAAGCATTGGTCAATATGCCGGACGAAAGACTCGCCGAGCGCCAGCCGCCCTTCGTCCACGAGGACCATCTGACGAATGCGGCCGCGGGGCGAGTCCGCTTCGAGACCCCACAACCGATACGTCGGGCAATGGTTGAGGCACAAGCCGCAGTGAATACAATGCAGGTAGTCCACGTCTTGGGGGCGGTCCGCGCCGTGGAAGCCACTCTGGCCCTTGGCCGGAGAGGCAGATTCAAGCGCCGTTGTGCTTGGCGACATCTGCGACATCGGAGTCAGATGCCTCCTCGAAACCGGCCGGGCGAGAGAATGCCTTGCGGGTCGAAGACGCGCTTGAGGCGCTGGGCAATCTCGTGTTCGCTTCCCACCTGGGGCCAGATGCTGAGCGCGTTTTTTATTTCCAGCGGACAAAGCTCGATCAGGGGGGCTGCTCCGGAGGTGGCGCAGAGGGTCGTCAGCTCGCGTGCGCAGTTTAGCAATTGAGGGCATATCTTCGGGTCTGCGGGGGGCAAAAGGGCGAGGTACACGACGCCTAAAGCACGAATCAGAATGGCGCAATCGAATGCGTGGCGCTCGACGAGCTTGCGTACTTCGGCGAGCAGCATCGGCATGGCGGAAGGAAGAGCGGTGACACGGAAAACCATCGCGGTGGAAGTCGCACCGAACGCGATTCGCGAGAATTCGCAAAGGCCACCGAACAGATGATCTCGTTGGTTTGCGTCGAGAGCGATAAATTCGGCGGCGCGTGCGTCCTGTGACATCGCAGCAAGATCGCGGGCGTGGCGCTCCAGGACCGCCTCGTGCCCGGCTGCTTCAATAACGACGAACCAGGAACCCCGAATCAGGGAACCGGCGTCACGCGCGGCGAAGAGCCCTGCCGCGCCGGGATTGAGGACGTCCACTATTCTCGGCTGTAGCGGAGATTCCATAATGGCGCGACAAAAAGCGAAGGCGTCCGATTGCTCGGTAAAGGCCGCCACGAACATCTTCTGGCCAGGCGGCAATGGAAACGTGCGGAAGTTCAATCGTGTAATGACAGCCAGAGTTCCGAGCGAGCCGATCAGAAGCTTGTGCAGGTCGTAGCCAGTGACATTCTTCACCACGCGACCGCCGCTTTTAGAAACCGTTCCCTCACCGGTGACGAACTCGACCCCCAACAAGAAATCCCTCGCCGTGCCGTGAGCGTAGCGTAATGGCGTGTCCGCGGCTGCGGCGACGATTCCGCCAAGCGTGGCGCGCTCCGCAAAAGGCGGCGACAGAGGCAGGAACTGACCTTTTTCGCGAAGGCTGCGATCGAGCTCGGCGTAGGTTATGCCCGGCTCAACGCCCAGCGTGAGATCGTGCGGCTCGTAGGCAAGCACGCGGTTCATTCCCGAAACGTCGAGAGCAAGGTCATACCGGTGCGGCGGCATGCCAATGTGCAGATGCGTTTTGCCGCCAACGGGGACTACGGCGAGGCGCTCGGCGGAAGCGAAGCGGAGAATTTCAGCTATCTCAGCAACCGAACCGGGAAGCAGAGCCGCAGAGGGCCGGCGGCCATCCACTTCATAGGCAGCAAGCGAAGCTGGATCGGTGAGGACGCGGCCGGCGCCGACAAACTCTCCGAGGCGCGAAGCCAGCGATACGGCAACTTGGCTCATGCCTTCCCACTCGCAGAGAGGGGAAAAGGTCGCAGACGCGTTTCTCCACAGCCCTTGCCAAGGGGCAAGACTTTACCGGGATTGAGCCGGCCCACAGGATTGAATGCGGCACGCACCTTGCGCATTAAATCCAAGTCGGTTTCGTTGAACATCAGCGGCATGAGCTCATTCTTTTCCATGCCCACGCCATGTTCTCCGGTAAGTGTGCCGCCCATCTCCACGCAAAGCTGCATGATATCCGCGCCGGCGGCCCGGGCACGCTGGAACTGATCGGGATCGCGATGGTCAAAAAGAATCAGCGGATGCAGATTGCCGTCTCCAGCGTGAAAAATGTTTCCGATGACGAAGCGGTAACGTTTGGCAATTTCTTCGATGCGCAGGAGCGTCGCCGTGAGCTTGGTGCGCGGAATGACGCCATCGAGCACGTAATAAGATGGCGAGACGCGGCCAACGGCGCCGAAGGCCTCTTTGCGGCCTTTCCAAAGCAAAGCGCGTTCGCGAGCGTCGCGCGCGCGGCGCACTTCTCGCGCATGGTGGCGCAGGCAAATCTCGCTGATTTGGGCGGCTTGGGCTTCGGCGGCCTCGCGCACGCCTTCCACCTCTATCAGCAAAACGGCGGCACTATCGAGAGGAAAGCCAGCATGGACATAGGCTTCGACGGCGCGGAGAGTCCAGCCATCGAGCATTTCGCAAGCTGCGGGAATCATTCCGCGAGCAGTGATATCCACGACGCTGTCGGTGGCATCTTCGAGCGAGTCGTATATGGCCAAAAGCGTGCGCACATCTTCAGGCAGCCGCAGAAGTCTAACAGTGATTTCCGTGACCAGCGCGAAAGTTCCCTCCGAGCCGACCACGAGGCCGGTGAGATCATAGCCGGGCGTCTCCGTGCCCCGGCCGCCGAGCTGCACAACTTTGCCATCAGGCAGGACCAACTCGAGGCCGGTGACATGGTTGGAAGTAACACCGTAGGCGAGCGTATGCGGCCCGCCGGAATTTTCCGAGACATTGCCGCCAATGGTGCAGGACTTCTGGCTGGAAGGATCGGGAGCGAAATACAAGCCGTACTTCTCGGCTGCGCGCGAGAGATCGAGATTCACAACGCCGGGTTCGACCACGGCCCGCTGATTTTCTGCGTCGATCTCCAAGATGTGGTTCATGCGGGAGAACGCCAAAACAATTCCACCTTGCCTCGCCAGCGCCCCGCCGGAGAGCCCCGTGCCTGCTCCCCGGCCCACGATAAAGACATCATAGCGATTCGCCAGTTTGACGATCTCCACCACATCCTGCTTGCCGCGCGGAAAGACGATCGCGTCGGGGCGCGCTTCTTCGACGGAACCGTCGTATTCGTAGAGCAGCAAATCCTCGGTACTCGATAACACGCCGGAAGTTCCGACAAGTTTTTCTAAGTCGCGGATGATGGTTCGCTGCATCGTGAAGGCGGCGGGGCGCCAGGTTTCGGAGCGCCCCGCGCTAGACCCCCTCCCCCCGCTTTTATGCAAGTGCACATTCTAAAAGGGATAAGTGGCCTGACTTGCATGTGCACATTTCAGGACACTTAGCTCGAGCCTTTTGTAACGACGTATTCCAAAGAACTTACGTCAGAGCCAGGCCGACAGTAGGCGCAACCTGCTTCCTTCGTCGATCGAGAGTCAAATCTCTGCATGCCAAGAGCCTAAGACGGACCCCTGCAATCATCAATGATCAATCGCGTTTCAGCGCGTCGCAAGTCGGCGCATCGCGCCGTTGCGAATGCAGCAGACACCTGGTCCATTACAAAAACTCTAAAATCTATTTTACCGCAGGTGGTCAACTGATCGCGAAATGCGTAGTTCGAGAAATGTGGAGTTGCCCCTCGTTGGAGATTTTTGCATCAACAGTTCAGTTCAGGGGAAGGTAGTTGGCGAACCGGCCCGCCGGCACCCTGAACCGGCGGGGCTTTCTTTATGCTACAGCCCGGTGAACCAAGACCACCCACGCATTTCATAATCCCATTGAAAACAAGAGGTTTTGCTCGTCACCCGTGCCAGCGCCGACCATAGGGTAAGTCTTTACAGAGCGCGGTCGGGCGTAGGGTTTTGCCCGATTGTGGACTCAGGTCTCTCCGATGCACCCTAAAGCGTGACCGGCGCGTCGAATCAGTTGGTATACGGACGTGGGGGATGGGTAAATACAAGGGGGCAGAAGATGGAACGGATGAGCGACTACGAATGGTTTTGTGCGAATTGCCTACGGATGGTGGACGCCTTGAGCAGACACGGCCGGTGTCCTTACTGTGACAGCAACGCTGTGGATGTGGCCTACAGATGGAGCCGCCCGGGGCTAAGCCGCGAGGCTCAAATGGGGACAATGGCATCAGGGCTCATCACCGCCCATCAGTAAGCTGCTTCCTTTCAAATGTTTCGGGGATCAGGGACTACTGGCGTTTAGCCTGGCCATTGGCAGCGGCACGAACCACCTCAGCAGGCGCGGCTTAAATCCTTTTGAGTGTAGAGTATTGAACCGCAACAGTCTTAAGTGCACGTCCGCTCGCTTCTACCTTAGAGCGAACGAGGTCCAGCATAGCAATAGCAAAAATGATCATGGCAGCCACGACGATTGCAACGCGAGCGCGCTTTGGCATGAGTCCCCTCGGCCTTATCTATAATGCCTTCTGTCTAGAAGAGGCAGCCTATCTAGAACGCAAGCGAGGCCGATCTTGGCCGAAATACCCATAGCAATGGATTCGGGTGGCAAATTCGCCTTACGAGGCAGGACGCCCTTTGTTCCTTAGGCTTTCTTGATAAGGCCTTGCCGGAGCGCCGCCGGCCGAGAAGGGTTACGTGCGGCGGAGAGGGGGCTGTCGTCAAGCTTCCGCAATCAAGTTGCGCACGGCGTATCTGACGACCTCAGCCACGGAATGGCAATCGAGTTTTCTCATCAAGTTGATGCGATGCGTTTCGGCCGTCTTTACACTGATGCCCAGGACTGCGGCGACTTCCTTGCTGCTCTTGCCCTCGGCGAGAAGTTGAACGACTTCGCGCTCACGAGGAGTCAAAGGCGAGTCCGGATCGGGAGAAATCTCCATGCCCGCGGACTTGCCCACGTAACGGTCCAGAATGACCTGAGAGACTTTGGACGTAAAGAAGGTTTGATCACGGCAGAGCGCTTCCACGGCCGAAACCAAATCGCTGGCCACATCTGACTTGAGCACGTAACCGCGAGCTCCGGCCTTGACCACCTGCTGAATCAGCGCATTGGTGTCGTGCATGGTCAAGACCAGAACGCGCGTGCGAGGCGCTTTTTTCACGATTTGGCGCGTGGCTTCGAGCCCATTGAGGGAGGGCATGCCAATATCCACAATGGCCACATCCGGGCGCATATCCGTGGCCTTTTCCACCGCCTCGCGGCCGTCAGTGGCCTCGGCAATTACCTTCCAGCCACGGTGGGCCTCCAGCAATGCGCGCAGACCCTTGCGCACCACTTCGTGATCATC
>DASPYR010000012.1:0-10229 GCA_035636675.1 Rugosimonospora sp.
TGCTCGATAATTTCGACCACATCAAAGCTTATTGGATCATGCTCACGCCGCGCGTGGCGCAAATTGCGCTGCGGTTTGGGGCCGATGATATCGACGGCACCGTAGTGGAGGAAAAAATCTATCACGATGCCGGCGCCACCACCGCGCAGTTCACGCCGCGCGCCCAGCTCGAACGGCTGATCCGTGAAGCGGGCCGCGTGCCCGTCGAACGCGATACGCTGTATCGTCCGATCGACCGCTCGAAAATGCCGGCGCCTTCGCCGCAGACCGGCGCCAGTCTTTCCATCATCGTATAACCGGTGATTTGCTGTAGCCGCTGGCTGCGATCAAAATGTTCCTCGGACTGCTTCCCCGGCGCTTTGTTCAGCCAATACCGTAGCGGGTTGCCGTCCGCGGCGATTCAGAAACGCTTCGCCGGCGAGCAGCGCATAAAACGGCGCGTAGGTCAGCCACTGAAAATAGGGATCGAAATGCCAGATGCCATTGATCTGATATTCGATGAGCACTTTGTAGGAAAGAAATTGCAAGATAGTCAGGAGCAGCCAGGCGGGACTTGGGAAAAAACAGAGTAGCGGAACGATCCAGGTGAAGTACCACGAATATGTATTGGGCGCGAACATCAGAATGGCGCCGATGATGAGAAACGCCGCACGCAACGGATCGAGCTTCCGCGCGGCGGCCCAGATCGCCAGTCCGAGCACGACACCTTCGCCGATTCCCGCGGCGATATCCGCATATCCGGAAAACCACAGCAGTACGGCGTAAAGGCTGGGATTGTAGTTTTGCCAGGTAGCCTGGTAACGAGCGAATATCTCTGGGAATTGCGCGAGCGCGGAACGATAAGGCCAGACGCACGCCGCAGAGATGAGCGCCGCTCCGCCGAACGCGAGCCAGCCTCGAAGCTTTCGGGGCCAGTCGGAAAGGCGCAACGCCAGAGGCAACAAAGTGACCGGAAAAAGTTTCGCCAATGAGCCGGCCGTCAGTGTGACCGTGGACACTCCCGGCCGCTTTTTCAGAATTGCCAGCGCGGTAACCATGGCCGCAATCGCCAGCGAGTCGTTATGCCCGCTGGCCGCGAATTCCACGATGACCAGCGGATTCCAGGCATAAATGGCCAGCCGGTAATTTCCGTCCTGGTAGGACTGCAGCCACTTTGCGAGCAAGGCCAGCACCAGGAGGTCCGCCAAAACGAACGGTAGCTTGAAAGCAATTGTGCCGGGCAAAAAGCGCGCATCGAGCCTGAAGACAAGCTCCGAGAGGGGCGGATAGACGGCGGGAATTTCCGCTCCCGGCATAATCGCCCAGCCCGGATCGCGCAGATAGGCCAGGCGAGGATCGGCGGGCGCCACGGAGTACGGGTTCCAGCCCGCGTTCTGGATCCGGCCCTCCCAGCGATAACGTTGAATGTCAGTGGAAAGCGAAGGCGTGAGCGAGTAAAGTGTCAGGCGAAAAAGCAGCGCCCCGGCGGCGATGATCCAGAACGCCGGGCGGCTTTTCGCAGAGTGTTCGAGGGCATATAGCGCGATGAAATAAATTATGCCGGCTGCCAGAGCCAGGGCGATGACCTCGATGATCTCCAGTTTCAAATCGCCCAGGCGTGCCATGAATGCGAAAAGAGCCTCCAGCGCGAGCGCGCTGGCAATAGCCGCGGCAGTTTGCGAAGCAATGCGACGACGCAGCGCGGAAAAACGCGGAGGCGCCTTAGGCATCGATCGGTCTCGCCGGATTCGTCGAGATCAGACTGGCCGAGACCCAATTGGCCGAAAAAGATTCGGCCGCGAAGAGTTCACGTTGCGGAGGAATGCAGGACTTGTTCAGCACTGACGCCATTCTGATGATTGCTGCGGCTCAAGGCTGGCTGGGCGATAGTTGGTCACACATCACCGCTCCCAGCCGCGATCCCTTCCGCGGAATTTATCAGTTCAACGCATTCGACCTGGCCATCATGATCCCGTACTTCCTGGTCCTGGGAGTGCTCGCGGCCTACGGTTTCCATCGCTATTGGCTGGTTTATTGCTACTCCAAGCATTGCGCCAATGTCCCCGCCAAACCCAGCGAGCCGGCCAACTGGCCGAAGGTAACTATACAACTTCCGATCTATAACGAACGGTACGTCGTGGAGCGGCTGGTCGAGGCCATTTCGCGGCTGGATTATCCACCTGGTTTGCTCGAAGTACAGGTGCTGGACGATTCCACCGATGAGACCCAGGAAGTCGCGCGGGGCTGCGTCGAACGCTATCGCGCCCTGGGTCTGCAGATTCGTTATCTACACCGCACCAATCGCGAAGGCTACAAAGCAGGCGCCTTGGCCGAAGGGCTGAACTCCGCGAGCGGCGAGTTCATCGCCATCTTCGATGCTGATTTCCAGCCGGGTCCCGATTTTCTGCGCCTCACGCTACCGTATTTCAGCGACCCGAATTTGGCCATGGTGCAGACGCGCTGGACCTATCTCAACCGTGATTATTCCGCTCTCACGGAAGTCGAAAGCATCCTCCTCGACGGCCATTTCGTTATCGAACATGGCGCTCGCGCGCGCAGCGGGCGTTTCTTCAATTTCAACGGCACCGCAGGCGTCTGGCGCCGTAAAGCCATAGACGATGCCGGCGGCTGGCAGCACGACACGCTTACCGAAGATACCGATCTCTCCTATCGCGCGCAGCTTCGCGGCTGGCGATTTTTGTATTTGCCGGATATCGAGTGTCCTTCGGAGTTGCCTGTGGAAATGAACGCCTTCAAGGCCCAGCAGGCGCGCTGGGCCAAGGGACTGATGCAAACCGCCAAGAAAATTCTGCCCCGCGTGTGGCGCGCCGATCTGCCCGCCGGCGTGAAAACCGAGGCTTTTTTCCACCTGACCGCCAACATCAGTTATCCCCTGATGGTGGTGCTCTCCACGCTGCTCTTGCCGGCTATGATCGTGCGCTTCTATCAGGGCTGGGTGCAGATGCTGCTGATCGATCTGCCTTTGTTTCTGGCTTCGAGCTGCTCGATTTCCGGCTTTTATCTGACGGCGCAGCGCGCGCTCTATCCCAAGTCGTGGACGCGGAAGATCATCTACCTGCCCTTTGTCATGGCGGTGGGCATCGGCCTTTCGGTCCGCAACGCTAAGGCCGTGCTCGAAGCGATTTTGGGCGTGCAGTCTGAGTTCGCGCGAACTCCCAAATACCACATCGAAGGCCAAGCCGGTACTTGGCGGCGCAAAAGTTACCGGAACCGGGCCGGTTGGATGCCTTACGTCGAAGTGGGTCTGGGCCTCTACTTCGCCGCCACCGTCTACTACTCCATCCAGAACGAAAATTATTTCACCGCGCCGTTCCTTCTGCTCTTTGTTTGGGGTTATCTGTACACCGGTCTGATGTCGCTGGGGCAGGCATGGCTCGAGCGCCTGCGCATCGGCGTGCGCACGCCCGAAGAGATTCGCCCCGCCGCCTCCGGCGTCCCCGGCTTCTGACCACTATTGAAACGTTTTCAAAATCATGTTCAAATCGGCCCATCAATTCAGAGGTTCACGAGAACTCGGGAGGCAATTCATGAGGAATCGCATGGGGATTCTCCTCCTCGCGTCGTTTGCGTCGCTCGCTGCGCTGGCCATTAAAGCTGCACCGCCGCAACGAGCCCAGCAAGAGGGTCAGCAGGAAGGCAAGAACATGAATCGCGGCATTCCGTGGGCATACGGTTTCGCTACGCCCTTCGTCCCGGCGCCCGCACCTGGAGCGGGAGGAGGCGGAGGAGGCAGAGGCGCCGCAGCGGCCGGAGCCGCTGCCCCCGCGGCCGCGCCCGCGGCTCCCGCTGCTGAACCTGAAGATCGCGATACGCCACGGCGCCTGCCCGGCGCCGCCGCCGCCTTCGCGCTCAAAGAGGTTGACAACAACTATGGCCCAGCCGATTGGTATCCTCAGGATCATCCCAAGATGCCAGACATCGTGGCCCACGGCGACAAGGCAGCGATGGTAAACGCCTGCGGCTTCTGCCACTACCCCAACGGCAAAGGTCGTCCCAATAACGCGGGGCCCGCCGGCCTGCCTGCCGAGTACATCCTGCAGCAGCTCGACGATTTCAAGAGCGGCGCCAGGACCAGTTGGGATAAGAGAAAGCGCAATACGGGCCAAATGATCGACATCGCGAAGGGCCTCTCCCCGGAAGAGATGAAGGCCGCTGCCGAATACTTTTCCTCGATGAAATGGACCCCTTGGATGAAAGTCGTCGAGGTGGACATGGTTCCCAAGGGCCATTTTGTGGGAGGCGGCGGAGGTCTCAATATGCCGCTGACGGGAGCCGAAGCCGGAATGGAGCCGCTCGGCGATCGCATCGTCGAGACGCCGGTAAGCCCGGAAGATACCGAACCGATGCGCAACCCGCGGTCCGGCTTCATCGCCTACGTCCCGCCCGGCACGCTTAAGAAAGGCGAGGCGCTGGTGCTTCGCGGCGGCCCGGGTAAGACGGTTGCCTGTGCCGCGTGTCATGGTGAGGGGCTAAAGGGTAATGGAGGTTTTCCTTCATTGGCTGGTCGCTCTCCGAGCTATCTCGCGCGCCAACTCTACGATTTCCAGCACTTCACGCGCGTCGGTCCGGGCTCCCAACTGATGCAGCCGGTCGTCGCCAATCTGAGCGAAGACGATATTTTGGCGATCGTCGCCTACGTCGCCTCGCTCCAACCGTAAGGATCGGCACAAAGGCGGTTCGCGGCAAAACCGCTGGCTGCGGTGTCATTCTGAGGAGTCCCGCATTTTGGGATGACGAAGAATCTCTCTTTGTGAGCTTGTTATTCCAGGGCAATTCTTGTGGGTCGCGGCTTCAGCCGCGACAAAAGGGACGGCGTCGTTCAGGGTTTCAACCCCTGAACTTCCCTCCGATGGTCGCCCCGGCACCCACGCATCGATTCAGATTTGTCCCAGCCCGCCGTCCACGTTGATTTCCACGCCCGTGATGTACGACGCATCCTGCGAAGCCAAAAACGCGACTGTCGCGGCCACTTCCTCGGGCTGCCCAAATCGCTTCATCGGGACTCTCGTAAGCACGCCCTTCGCGAATTCATCGATGGCTTCCTTCGGCAGCCCAGTCCTGCCAAAGATCGGCGTAACAATCGGTCCCGGCGCAACCGTGTTCACCCGGATTCCCCGCCCAACTAACTCCGCCGCCGCTGTTCGCGCCAGCGAGCGCAGCGCCGCTTTCGTCGCCGAGTACGCGCTGGCTCCCTCGGTGCCCGTGCTGTCCGCCACACTGGTATTCAGGATGATGGACGCGCCGTCATTCAGGAACGGCAGCGCCTTCTGAATGGTGAAGTAGGCGCCCTTGATGTTGATGTCAAACAGCTCGTCGTACACGCTTTCGGAAGTCTCGGCAAGCGGCGCGAACTTAGCCACTCCTGCGTTCACGAACAGCACATCAATCTTGCCCAGTTTCTGCGAAACATCGGCAAACAGCTTGTCCACGTCCGTAAGCTTCGCGACGTCTGACTGCACCGCCACCAGGCCATTTCCGATCGTTTTCACCGCTTCATCCAGGGTCTTCTTGCTTCGGCCCGAGATGGCTACTCTCGCGCCTTCTTCCTGCAGGCGCCTCGCCGTCGCCAGCCCGATACCGCTGTTGCCCCCGGTAACTACTGCCACTTTCCCTTCGAGTCTCTTCATGTCGGTCTCCTAATCTCTGCCTGATTTTCTGCCTGCCCCTCCCCGGGAACATCCATACCCGGTCCTTCCGGTGCCGGCAAGATTCGATATTTAGATAACTATCTAAGTGTTTGGTTGCAGGTTTTCGGCTAATCTATTGTCGAACCTGGGTTCTCTCTGGCGGTAAACGCAATGACTCGGCTACACTTCGAATAGCACTATGAACCGTGCGGAAGTGGAAAAGATATCCAAAGCCTTGGCCGACGAGACCCGCCTCAGGATTTTTGAGGCCATCTCGGCATCCACCCACATGACTTGCGGCGAGATCGTCTCCATGCGCGGCGTGACCCCCGCCACCGTCTCTCACCATCTCAAGATCCTGAGCGAAGCCGGCCTCATCGCCTGCCGCCGTGAAGGGCAGTTCGTCTATAGCCAGGCCGTCCCCGAAACCATCGCGGCTTATTCCCGGGCCCTCGCCAAAATCGCGCGCGGCAAGACACAGCCTCGCCGTCGGCTCGCTCCCGCCACGAGCCAAGTTCGAAATCGGCATCCCCATCCCTGAACACCGCCATTAGTCGCGTGCCTCGCGCCGCCCCGGGGTTTTCAAAGTCGCTCGAATCAATTCGTTCGAATAGCATACTATTCGGATAACCGAGAGAAAGTCTTGCTAACTAGATGATAATATGCTACACTTGCGCATGTTTATCGGCGATCCCCGCCAAGCTTTGCCTTCGGCTCGGCCCTTTCCGCCTTCTCATAGGTCCGCCCGCGCCCGGATGGACCTCGGCAGCTGCGACGATCCGACCAGGAGCGTCCCGAGCGAATCCGCCTTGGGCGGAGAGCCCGGGATCCCTCCGAACTCAACCTGCAACTCACGCTCTGTCGCTGCCCGTATATGTCGCAGAATGAACACTTACGAAAAAAGGGGCAGGGGGTGGGTGATTATTGTTACGTTCGGCAGTTCCTCCAAATTGAGCGAACGCAACGCGATTTCGGCACCTCGCTTTCGGCACCCCATCCTTTGCGCCGAAAGCTCGGCGCTCCAAAGCAGCGGCACGCCACGCCCCAGGCCCCACGGCGCTGGCGTCTCCAGCAGCGTTTTGGGAGAATCCAGCTATGCCTCCTGACACCAACCTGCAAATCCGTACCGCCAAGGAACCTGATGCGCCGCTGGTCCTCGATTTCATCCGGAAATTGGCGGAATACGGAGACATCTCCAGCGAGGCAACCGTCACCGAGGCGGACGTGCGCGCGGCGCTTTTTGGCGCGCGTCCTGTCGCCGAAGCAATCCTCGCCTATGCCGGCAGCGAGCCTGCCGGTTTCGCCGTCTATTCCTTTACGTTCTCCAGTTTTATGGGCAAACCCGGCATTTATGTGGAGGATCTTTTCGTGGAGCATCAATTTCGCGGCCGCGGAATTGGCAAGGCGCTTCTCGTCACTCTTGCACGGCTCGGCCGGGAACGCGGCTGCGGGCGTCTGGAATGGTCCGTGCTGAACTGGAACGAACAAGCCATGGAGTTTTATCAGGATCTTGGAGCGGTGCCCATGGATGAATGGACCACGTTTCGCTTAACGGGCGACGCGCTCGAACGTTTAGCGTCCGGGGATGCGCCGCGCGCTGGGGCTCTCCGTGAGTCGCGCCATGCGTGAAACTGTGAGAAGTCGCCGCATCGTTCGTGCGCTTTTTGCGGCTGCGATCGCGCTTTTAGCAATCTCGATGCCGCTCGCCGCAAGAGACCGCGAACCGAATAGCGTCTACGCCGACCGCCGTGTGCGTCTCATCGGCGAGGTCAAGGGGCCGGTGCTGCTATTCGGCTATACGGGCCGCGAGAACTCTTCCCCCTCCTACGTCTTCCTCCAGGAACCGAATTTTTATTACCTCACCGGACACAACGAAGAAGGTGCCGCGCTTTTGCTCGTGCCCTCCGGAGCGAAAGAGAAAGGCTGGCAGGGACCGAACGAAATTTTATTTCTGCCCCCGCGCAACCCTGAGGAGGAAAAGTGGAACGGCGCCCGCATGGGCCCGACCGATGCGGATATTCAGAGACAGACCGGCTTTGCCACCATCGAAGCTTTCGCGAACCTGAAAGCGCGCCTCACTGAATTGGCGCAAAGCTACCACGAGATTTGGACCCTCACGGCGCATGCGGATGACACCGGCTATCCGCACGGGCGCGAATGGTCCACCTGGATCATGCAAGCCGTGCCGGGAATCACTCTGCACGACGCGGCTCCGGCCATCGGCGCCATGCGCCAGATCAAGTCGCCGGGCGAAATTGCTCTGCTCACAAAGGCCATTGAGCTTTCCGTTGACGCACAGCTTGCCGCCATGCGCATGGTCCGGCCGGGCTTGTACGAATATCAGGTCGCCGCTCGCATGGTGGAGATCCACGCGTATGGCGGATGCGAGACGGAAGCTTACGCGCCCATCGTGGGTACAGGCCTGCATTCCACGATTTTGCACTTCAACGAACTCGACGCCCTGATTCAGGATGGCGATGTTGTGCTCATGGACGTAGGCGGCCAATATTCAGGCTACACCGCCGATATCACCCGTACCCTGCCGGCAAACGGCCATTTCACCCCGCGCCAGCGCGAAATTTACGAAATCGTGCTCGGCGCGCAGAATGCCGTGCTCGCCGCAATGAAGCCGGGAATGACCCTCGGCCGCCAAGGTCCCAATAGTCTCTTCAAAATCGCCTACGACTACATCAACACGCACGGCGCCGATCGTGAAGGACGCAGCCTCGGCCGTTACTTCATTCATGGCCTGGGACATCATATCGGCCTCGAAGTACACGATGCAGGGGATCCCAACCGCCCGCTCGAAGCAGGCATGGTGGTCACCGACGAGCCCGGCATCTATATCCCCGAAGAAAAAATCGGCGTGCGCATCGAAGACGACATGCTGATTACTGCCACGGGCTACAAACTGCTGACCGCTCGGCTGCCCCGAACCGTGGACGAAGTCGAAAAAATCATGGCCGAAGCCAAAGTTGCCCGCGGCGAAAAATCGAGCGAGCGCTAATTTTCGAAGGCGTAGGGAATTTTCACTTCAGAGCGGCAGTCAACGTGGCGATGAGCGCCTGCCCCTGTGAGGGGAATACGGTGCGCAGATCGAGCACCAGGCGATCCTCAGAAACGCGCGCAAGCACAGGCGTGTGCTCCTCTTCACCGGCAGCATTAACGCCGGTGCGCAGCCTCGCCTCCAGTTGATTGGCCGAATATTTTGCGCTGCTGATGCGCAGCAAGCGCGTCGGTAGATATTCGGCCGGAGTGGAACCTCCGCCGATCACCGATTGCCCGTCGCCGATTTCGACTTCGGCTTGCGCCGAACCCAGGATTGGCCTCAGTTCTTGCGCAATCTTTTGCGCGCGCGCGCCGATTTCGCCGGCACTGGCACGAATCATTCGTAGCACCGGCAGGGCGTCAAAGTCATTGCGCAGATAGGCGAGCAAAGTCGCCTCGAGCGTGGCGATCACGAGTTTATCGAGACGCAGAGCGCGAAAGAGCGGATGCTTGCGCAGGCGCGCAATCAGTTCGCGCCGGCCGGCCAGAATGCCGGCCTGAGGTCCGCCCATCAATTTGTCGCCGCTAAAAGAGACCAGGTCCACGCCGGCTTCAGCGCTCGCGCGCACTACCGGCTCGGCGAAGCCCTGGGGCCCGAGATCCACCAGGCACCCGGAGCCCAAGTCTTCGTAGAGCGCTATGCGGGCGCGCCGGCTGAGCTCGACAAGTTCGGCAAGTGAGGGCCGGGCGGTGAAGCCCACGATGGCGAAATTCGAGCGATGCACGCGGAGCAGAAGGCGCGTGCGCTCGTTGATGGCGCGTTCGTAATCGGCAATGGAAGTGCGGTTCGTTGTGCCGACTTCCTGGAGCACGGCGCCGCTCTCGGCCATGATGTCGGGAATGCGAAAAGCCTCGCCGATCTCGATGAGTTCGCCGCGCGAAACGATCACTTCGCCTCCGCGCGCGAGAGAGGCGAGCGCGAGAAATACAGCGGCGGCGTTATTGTTGACCACACAGGCGGCTTCCGCGCCGGTCAAGCGCGCAAGCAGCGCCCCCGTGTGTACATCGCGTCGTCCGCGCGTGCCTGCGGCAATGTCGTATTCGAGGTTTGTATATTGTCCCGCGGTCTGGCGGATGTGCTCGATGGCGGCTTCGGCGAGCGGCGCGCGGCCGAGGTTGGTATGCAGAATCACGCCGGTGGCATTAATCACGCTGCGCAGCGAGGGCCTCAGCAGCCGGTCCACTTCCCTGGCAATCTGTGCGGCGATGGCCTGTGGTTCTGCCGCTTCGCTCGTGAGATCCCGCGAAATATCGTTGCGGATGCGTTCGAGGACCGTTCGCGCCGCCTCGACGATGAGGTCACGGCTGACGCGACTCGCAAGTTCGACAAGCGGAGGCAAAGCCAGCAGTTCGTCCACAGCCGGAATCTTACGGAGCAGTCCGGCGCGGCGATCGCGAACGGGATCGGCTGCGGAGCTCATACCATGGCATTTCAGCATAGGCTCCGCCGCCAGAGCAACATAGCCAGGCCGGCAGACGTACCTGATAGGGAGCAATGGTCCATGGGCCAATTGACGCGGTTTCTGCCGTCTTTTAGCATAAAAATTCCTCCTG
>DASPYR010000013.1:0-5014 GCA_035636675.1 Rugosimonospora sp.
GAGACAGCATTGCACGCAAAGCGATCCCAAGCCTCGCTCCAGTCTCCCAACGAATAGCCGTGCCAGGGCTGCTGGACGCGCAGCGCCGGCAAGTCCAATTTCTCCCAAATTTCCAGCGCCCGTTCCATGAACTCGCGCTTCGGCAAAGCCAGCGGAGGCATGGGATATTTTAGAGTCGCGTCGATGAGCATGGTGGAATCCAAGCTCTGCGGGCCGGACTTGGGCGCATGGCCGATCGAACGGTAAGGCTCGATATGCACGTCTTCCTGCGGATTTGAGCGGTAGGCAAGCGACCAAAGCACCGCGTCCGTATTGGCGGGATCGATATCTTCGCTCACCGCGATCACGATCTTGCCGCAGTCCGCGCGCAGAGTCGCGGCACCCTGCAATCCCCGCCAAACCTCGGTGCGCGGCGTGCCATTCGCGAATTGCAGAAAAATTATCGGCCGAACATTACTGAGCGGCTCATGCATGACCACACGGCGAATGCCTTTGATTGATAAATGCTCGCGCAGATGCGCCAGGAATATCGGCTCGTAAGCGACTTTCTTGATCATGCTCGATTCGCTCGGCGTGACCTGGCTGATGATGGAGACGAAGACGGGAGAGCGCCGGTGCGTGATCGCCGTCACCTGCATGGACATGTTGTAGTCTTCCAGCGCGACGTAGCCGTTGCTTTCGCCGAAGGGCCCTTCGGGCTCGAGCAGATCGGTATCAATCATCCCTTCAATCACGATTTCGGCATCGGCCGGCACCTCGAGATCGAGGGTCACGCACTTCGCGGTGCGTATTGGCGCGCCGGCAGGAGCACCGGCGACGGCCATTTCGTCTTGATTGACGGGAAGCTTTTGCGGACCCGTGAACACCACCACGGGCGCGCAGCCGATGACGATGGCGCATGGCATCGGCTCGCCGCGCGCTCGGTATTTCTGCCAATGCAGATAGCCGCCGGCCCCGCCGATTCGCGAAGACATGCGCACGCCGAGCCGGTCGGTTTTTTTGAGCGCGCCGCGATAAGTGCCCATATTGCGCACGCCCGTTTCCGGATCGCGCGTGATGCACAAGGTGGCCGTGAGATAAGGCGCCGAATCGAACCCGGGCGTGGAGATGGGAATGGGCAGCCGCGCCAAGCCGCCATCCGGCCGGCGAAGATCGTCGCCGGTTAGGATCACTTCCTGGCAGCGCGGCGAAGCGATCACGACGGGAGGGATCGGATTGGCGATCGCGTGGGTCCAGGCCGCGCCAATCTCGTTAACGGCGCGCCCCATCCCGAGCGCGTAGATTTGCGCGGAGGCCGCCAGCGCGCCGACGGCGACGGGAATGTCGTAGTGCCGGCCGCGCGAGTCGACTACGTTGGTAAAAAGAAATGCGCGGCGCTGGTCTTCGGGAATTCCTCCCAGGAATTGCCAACGAACCAGCGGGTGCAGTTCCGTGTCTTTGTTGATGGGCTTATCCACACGAACGAGCAGGCCATTCGCCTCGAGCGCAGCCAAATGGGTCTGGAAGTCGAGGCTTGGTCTGGTCACGGCGGGCTATTTCCAGAAAAATACGAGCACCACGGCGAAGATAGCGGTTACGACGAGCTGCAGAATTTGCCACGGCAGGCAAATGCGGAAAATCTCGCCATCCTTGCCTTTCACGTTGGCGAGCGACGCAGCATAAGAGATTTGCGTAGGCTTGAGGGCGTTCGGCGGGCCCATGGTGACCACCGTCACGATTCCCACGAGCAGCATGAGAGGGATACCTAACAGCGGAGCTATGCCCACCTGCATCTGCGACAAGAGAAAGTCTCCGGGCAGTCCCTGACCGAAGGCCATGCCCCCCAGAAAAGCAACGGCAGGGTAGAGCGAAGCGTAGATCAGCTTGCCCCCGCTCGAGAGCACCCTGGCGAGCAGCGCGATTTGTCCCGCGTCCACCATCAGGTAAACCGTGGCGCTACCGACCAGGAGGGTAGTCAAAGGGGCGCGGCTTCGGCGCGTGGCGGTGAGCAAGTCTTTGGCGAGATTGGCGCGCTTGCAGCGAAAAAGGTAGGCCACCAGCGAAGTCACCAAAATAAAAAATCCGGCGGAGGTAAAAATATTGATGGTAAAACGCCGATATCCCCAGGCGGCTAGTCCGAACTCCGCGTGCGTCAACGCCTGTGCGATGGAGGGGAGCTTGGTGAGCAGCACGATCAGTATGCCCAATAGCAGCGGAGCATACGCCCGGAAGCGCATCGTCGCGGGAAAGGAAGAGCGCACGGCTTCCGGCCGGGCCGCACCGACGACGCTCTGCACGCTCTGCCTGACGGAAAGCCGTCCATAAAGGTAGATGCTGCCCAAGGAAATGGCCGCGCCTGTAACCAGCGTCAAGAGGTAGTAAGCGGGCCAGACCTGCGTGAACAAAATGATGGCCACGGCGTTGCCCAATCCCGTCGACCAAAACAGGGCTTGCGTCTCCCACTCGAAGAAGCGGAATCCCAGGATCTTCAGAAAACCAAGCAGCGAAAGAAAGATCAACGGGATGCTGAGGACGCCGGCGCTGCGCACAATCTCCACCACGGGAACGCGGCTCGCGGCGTTCGAAATCGTCGGGCCAATGAACAGGCTATTAAATGGCAGCGTCCAGGAGAAATACACCAGGTAACTGGCGCAAGCGGAAAGCCCGTCAAAACCCAGGTCGACCAGGCCGGGGATGGTCACCGGGTAGGTAGCAAAGCCATTGAAAGCGGCGATGAAGCCGCCTACCACGGTGACCAGGGCGACGGCGCGCCCTTCCTGATCCCAACTGGGAACGATCGATTGCACCGATTCCAGCAATATTTCGAGCAGTCCGGTATTCCGATAGGATTGCCCGAAAATCTGCCCGGTGTAGAGAACCAAGAAGCCCGACCACATGGAGAGATTGCCCCACAGGGAAGCCTCGAGGCTTCTCAGCGGCGTCATATGGTAATAGCCGAGCGCGATTATTAATTCGATGGCCCACGCGGCCGCGACCGCGCGGACGGCATCCCATTTGAAAATAAGGAATGCGGAAAACAGAACGGCAAAGGGGGCCAGCGTGATCGCGACTTCTATGCTGGTGTGCAAAAAATCTCCTCGGTGAATCAGGCCAAGCTCGGCACGCGTCAGACGTGAACCCGACGAACGGCTAACGACGAGCGGCTACAAAGTGGACTCTTCCAAATGCGAGCGCCAAGCCAGCGGACATTGTGTCACGTTCCTCCGGCGAAAGTCATCTCTCCGCGCCCAATGCGGCCCCACCGCCTGGCCCAAGCCGGATCGCCAATCAAAATATTGTAAGGGCTGTCGTAAAGGCACGTTCGCGGGCCGATGTACACAATTCGTAACCGGAGGTACTCGCAGGTGACACGCGGAAAACGATTTGGTTATCGGCGATCAGGCGTCAGTAGAATCGCCAGCGATACGGGAGGAGCATGTGAGCGAAACGAGAGACCTCGACGCACTTTTATCCCGAGTGGAACGGCTCGAGAAAGAAAACCGCAGGCTCAAGCAAGGCGCGCTTGCTTTCCTATTGTTAATTGCCTCTGTAGGATTGATGGCGCAGACGAAGCAAAAACCCTCTGCCCCAAGCAGCAGCCAAAGGCAAAAGGGTCGCGCGCCGGCGCCCGCGCCAGCGGGACCAACGGCCGTTGAGGCGCAAAGCTTTATACTGAAGGACTTGAACGGACACGTGCGCGCGGAGTTGGGTCTGACGGGTTCGACGCCCAGCCTGAAATTCAAGGATGAAAGCGGCTCCGCGCTTGTCACGTTAGCTCTCAATACGGATGCTCCAGGCGGACCGCTGCTGTTGCTATCTGACCCGCAGCATCACGCTGCGGTCGCGCTGAGCGTGCTCGAACATGCCGGACCACAACTCTCCCTCACCGGAGAACGCGCCGACATACAGCTGCATATGGGCGTCGCTCCTGATGGCACTACACTCGAGCTCTCCGACAAGAACGGTTTTACGACCAGCATCGGTAGCGGCGTGGTCGCTAAGAATGGGCAGGCGAAACAGACTTCCGCCGCCTCCATCGTGCTTTACGGCAAACAGCGCAAAGTGCTTTGGTCTGTCCCGTAGTTCTTTCGCGGGCCAATCGTCTCCATCCGGTGCAGTCTAGTGGACGCCCGCGGCAATATCAAAATCGGCGTGGCGGGCTGGTCGTATAAGGATTGGCAGGGAATTGTCTATCCACCCTCTCTCAAAGCGAACGTCCGCGTCGAATATCTGGCGCAGTTTTTCGATCTGATCGAGATCAACACGTCTTTTTACGGGCATATAAAGCCGGCGGTGGCGAAACAGTGGTGCCTCATGGCCGCGGGCGTGAATCCCGATTTCGTTTTCACGGCCAAACTGAACCGCGCCTTTACCCATTCTCCCGTTGCCGTGCTCGAACCTACTTCGGCAAAAACCATTCGGCCCGCGGCCTCGGACGAGCGGGAAGCCAAGGCCGGATACGATGCGATTGCGGCGGAAGAGATGCTGGGCGCCCTTCTCGCGCAATTTCCGATATCGTTCAAGTGCACGGATGAGAATCGGGCTTATGTCGAGCAGTTGGTTGGGCTTTTCCGCAGTTATCCGCTGGTTCTAGAGATCCGCCATGCAAGTTGGAACCAGCCGGAGGTCCTCGAGTGGCTCCAAGGATTACGGGTAGGCCTCTGCAATATTGACCAGCCCCTCCTTGGCCTCGCGATTCGCCCTTCGTCTCACGCGACATCGGTGGTCGGATATATCCGCCTGCACGGGCGGAATTACAAGCACTGGTTCGCGGAAACAAACGTTCGCGATCGTTACGACTATCTCTATTCCACCGAAGAATTAGCGAAGTGGAAAGATCGGGCGCTGGAAGTGGCGGGAAAAGCGGAAACCACCTACGTCGTGGCCAACAATCATAATCTGGGGAAAGCCGCGGTCAATGCGCTGGAGCTCGTTGCCATGATCGAAGCCAGAAAAGTGCAGGCGCCTCCGACGCTCGTCTCGCACTACCCGGAATTGAAGCAGCTCACGAGTGGTTAGGAGAGAAGGGAATTGC
>DASPYR010000014.1:0-6460 GCA_035636675.1 Rugosimonospora sp.
TCCTTTTGCAACATCGAGGGCAGCAGCGATGGCAAAGTCATCGTGCGCGAACGCGCCCTCACTTAAGAGTACGTAAAACTGTACGAGTCCATAAAACTGGACAATCGCATACGTGTTATGTGTCTTGCCATTGCCTTTAACAAAGGCGAAATGCGATAGGCCCTAGAATTCCCTGATGCACAAAGTCAGGCGTGTGTCTGTTCGATCTCCAGATACTTGCCGACGAACTCGAGCTCGCTCTGCAAGGTGATCTCGTTCTCCCGCCGTTCGAGGGCCATGCGCAGCAAGTCACCGAGGCAGACTAGCAGATGGCTCGCAGCATCGACGTCTTCCTGCATCAGGATTCCAATGGTGTGAAGACTGTTGAACAAAAAGTGCGGATGTAACTGGCTCTTAAGGTTCTCAAGTTCGGCATGGGAGAGCTGCGTCTCCAGTTGCGCCGCTATAGTCTGGCGCTCCATAGCGGCCTGGTAAAAGTGGATCGACTGATACAATCCCACAACTAACCAGTACGCAAGCATGCCAGTAAAGCTCATAGATAGAACACTGACTGCGAACGGCGGGAGAAGGCGCAGCACGCCAGGATCAGTTATGCGAAAAACTGACTGCAGAAGTCCACGGCTCAGAAAGTATTCGGTGACTGATGCCAGGGGAGCCATCATGAGCGACGTGATTGTGTGGATCGCTATATGAGGTACAAACCTCGGCCCCGTCAACGGGAACCGTTTGGCCAGACCAATCACAAGCGGTGTGCACGCCGCCCATACGTACCAGTAGACAAGTTCGAGCGCACCCACGATCACCCAACTGACGTGGCTACCCTGTACCTTCACCAGCACGATCCTGCGCACGGCAAACAACAGTCCTACAATCGTCCACGCACACAGGATCAAAATCCATCTCGTCCGTCCCATATCTGGTGTGGCCTGCAGCAATGAGTGTGTCGACCCTCCGGCACGGATTATAGCTGAACCTTCGAAGGAGACATCACTCAGGACAGGGCCGTCGAGAGCGCCAAGTTCTCTCGGCAAAGCAATTTCACCGGTCCACCGGTCCAGGTTTGCGAGCTGGCAATCGGGCAGTTGCTGCCAACGCGCCAACCCCACGTCCATCGCAGCTGTAGAAGGGCCTTTGTCTAGGTTGATTGGGGAGAAAGATAAGGAGCTCAAGACTCCACGTGCTGCCATCCCAATGTAACGAAGCGTTTGAAACGGAAGGTACAAAGTCTTTGGCCACCAACCGCCCAGACGTTTGTGCTGGATACCGCTGCCACACTTTGAATTCCGGTTTTGCCCTGTGAACGGATCCGTGGCAACAGTATTTGACGGCCAACTCTGACCGCTTGGCTCATTTCGGACGCCGCTTGTCACTTTTCCTGCAAACACTGGTTTTTCGCGGTATATGTTCCGTGAGCAGGAGCATCGCCAAGAACGTATTGGCCTTGGGATGACGCTGTGGCCGACAGGGCGTACAAGAGGAGAAGAAGCGAATGAAATCGAGATTGGCAACTACATGAATCTGGGGGCGCGCATTCTGGTCTGCACGTTACTGGCGGTAATCGTAAAGGCTGCAGCCGGGACGCAAAGTGCTCCTGCCGTCAGTCCAACAGAAGCGCGAAAAGCGATTCAAGCGCGTGTGGCGCTGGACAAGAAAACAATCGAGAGGATGCTGGCTCCGGATTTATACGTCCAAGCTCCCGACCGAAAACTAACACGGCAGGAGTTTATCGATGCAATCTTCTCCCGCCCGTATACCTTAACTCGATTTGACGCCACCGTGCTCACGGTCGAACCCAGAGGCAACGACTGGGCGGCACTCGTACTTGAGAAACTAGAGGGCGAGATTAAGGACAACAGTGGCAAAACGAGCAAGATCTACGTCATGGGGGTTGTACGGGATGGCTGGGGAAAATTGAACGACAACCAATGGACCCTCCTATGGTCCGAGCAACTGGGCCAGCAACTGTGGGAGGAGGAGATTCCGCCGATCGCAAACTGGTAATGGAGTTTTCAAGTGATGTCCTCCGCCGGTCCCGGCAGAGGGCCGAAAGGAAGCGTCCACATGGAGGCTTTACTTCAGGATGTTCGCTATGGTTTGCGCATGCTGGTCAAGAAGCCCACCTTCACGATCGTGGCGGTCCTGACGCTGGCTCTGGGCGTGGGGGCCAACACGGCGATCTTCAGCATCGTGAACGCCGTGTTGCTCCGTTCTCTTCCGTTCCGCGACCCCGATCGTCTTGTAAGGATCTACTTTAACAATCCAGGCGTGGGTTTGCGGAACGTTCGGTTTTCCGTGCCGGAATTCGACGATCTTAGAGCGCAGACGGATGTGTTCGAAGATGTGAGTGTCATCGTTTTGGGCCCCACAAACTTGACCGGTGCCAAACAGCCCGAACATTTGGAAATGATGGAGGTCTCTCCCAACTACTTTTCCATGCTCGGCGCCACTCCTGAACTAGGACGCTTATTTGGTCACCAGGACTTCGCGCTTGGTTTCGCGCCCGTGGTCGTGATCAGCGATGGCTTGTGGCGCCGATCTTATGGGGCTGATCCTGGCGTCCTCGGCCGGAGCCTCCGCCTCGATAACGATCTATATACGATTGTAGGTGTACTTTCTCCCGGATTTCGCCACCCCGGACCGACCATTCCAGCCGTGGAGGTATGGATTACCTGCGGATTCAGTGGCGATCCGTTCCCAGCGCCGGCGCGTGGCCTGCGCATATTACCCGGGGCAATCGGTCGTCTCAAGCCGGGCCTCACCGTAGCGCCAGCTCAGGCGCGGCTTGATGCCATGGCTGCTAATTTGCGTCGCGACTTTGCGAATGATTACCCTCCGCAAGCCAAATGGACGGTTGAGATTGTGCCGTTGCAGCAATCGTTGGTGGGTAAGGTCCGACCGATGCTGGTCGTGCTGATGGCTGCCGTGATCTTAATCGTTTTCGTCGTGTCTCTAAACATTGGCAGTCTGCTTCTGGCGCGCGCCTCCGGACGCCAGCAAGAGATGGCAGTGCGTGCGGCGATGGGAGCGAGCGGGGGCAGAATGATCCGGCAGATGCTCACCGAATCGCTGTTGCTGGCTTTCATCGGGGGAATCGCAGGGCTCACGACGGCTGTGATTACGCTGAAAGCCGTCTTGCGATTTGTGCCGGCGAATCTTCCGCGGCTGCGCGAAGTAAACATTGATTGGCGGGTGCTGGGATTTGCGCTACTGATTTCGCTCGCGACCGGTCTACTGTTTGGGCTGGCTCCCGCGACTCATTCCTCGAAGGCGGGACTTGCGGGCACGATGCGCGAGGGCTCGCGCGGCTCGGGCTACAGCGCGAAGGCCGGGCGCATGCGCGACGCACTGATGGTGTCGCAGTTGGCTTTTGCGGTAGTACTGATGATCGGCGCGGGGCTCCTATTGGAAACGCTGCGCGATTTGTTGCGGCAGAATCCGGGCTTCAATCCATCGCAAGTGGTGACGGCGAATATCTATCTGCCGAACCCGAATAATCCGCAGCTCGATCCATATCACACCTTAGCGCAGCAGATTCCGTTTAATCGCGAACTGCTACGGCGCGCGAACGCGATTCCGGGCGTGGAGTTGGCGGCGATTACGTCCAATTTGCCGGCCGCCGACACAATCAATAGCGATGCGGCGGCGTACGGCGCCACGAATCACAATTCGCTGGACATCGAAGACCGGCCCACGGAATCCTCGGGAGATTTGAGCGCCGAAGTTATCCGCACCAGCCCGGAGTATTTTCGGGTGATACAAACCCCGTTGGTGGAGGGGCGCTTCTTCACCGAGGACGATGAAAATGGCAAATTGCCCGTGGCGATCATCGATGAGGCGACGGCAAGGCGCTACTGGTGGCCGGATCATGATCCGGTGGGCCGGCGGCTGCGTATCCGGTTGCGTTTCGGGCAGAATCCTGTGAATCGATGGAGCACCGTGGTGGGCGTGGTGAAAAATATCAAGCACGACGGGCTCGATGTCGATGGCGTGCCGCACCTCTATGTTCCGCTGAATCAATTTGTCGGGCGCACGTTGAGCTTGGCGCTGCGAACTTCGTTGCCGGCGAGCACGCTGGAGGCGCAACTTCGCGGCGCGATTCAGAGTGTAGATCCGGGGCTGCCGGTGTTCAACGTCACCTCGATGGATGAGGTACTGGATGCATCGCTGGCATCGCGCAGGTTTTCGGCGAATTTGGTGGCGGGATTTGCGGGGGGGGCGCTCTTGCTGGCCTCGATCGGAATTTACGGCTTGCTGGCCTATATGGTTGGCCAAAGATCACGCGAGATTGGTCTGCGGTTGGCGTTGGGTGCCCAGCGAGCGGATGTCTTGCGACTTGTCCTGGGGAAAGGTGTAGTCCTGGCTGGCCTCGGAATTGTGGCCGGCGTGATATTTTCCGCTTCTACCGCTTCGATGATGGCAAGTTTGCTCTATGGCGTTCGCCCACATGATCCGGCCGTATTTCTGATGGTGCCTTTGCTTCTGCTCGTCGTTGCGATTGCCGCTAGCTACATTCCGGCTTGGCGAGCGACCAAGGTGGATCCAATTGTGGCGCTGCGGGAATCGTGAGTTCCTTGGGCATGGACGCGTCGAGTGATGTGGGAACGGCCCGCGCCCACAAGGCATTGGAAGCGCGCGCAACCTCGGGCTCCACCATCCTGACCATCCAACCCAGTATCCAAAGGAGTCTGCCATGAGCAAGACCGCAATTACCTCGCCCGAACTTGCGCCGCCGGTCGGCCCGTTTTCCCAGGCGATCGAAGTCGGTGGTTTCATCTATTTCAGCGGTCAGGTCGGCCAAGACCCGGCCACTGGCAAGGTAGTCGAGGGGGGGATTGAGGCCGAGACGGAGCGCGTCTTCCAGAATCTCTCGGCGGTTCTCAAGGCGGCCGGAAAGAGTTTCGATCACGTTGTGCGCGCCGGTGTGTATCTCACGAGCATGAGTGATTACGTGGCGTTGAATGGCATTTACGCCAAGCATTTCAGTCAACCCTTTCCCGCCCGTACAGTGATCGCAGTGGCCGCGCTGCCGCTTGGGGCCTGCGTTGAGATCGACCTCGTCGTCAAGGCTTGAGGCAACACACGGAGGTTGATCTCATGAAGTACCCATTTCACATCGTCGATGTTTTCAGTTCGACACCGTTCGGCGGCAATCAACTCGCGGTTCTGCCTGAGGCGGCCGGCATTTCGACCGAGGGCATGCAGAAGATTGCCCGCGAATTCAATTTCGGCGAAACGACCTTCGTCCTGCCGAAGAAGGATCCTGCGAACACGTGTCGGGTGCGCATCTTCACACCTCGGACTGAGCTCGACTTCGCGGGGGCTCCCTCGGTCGGCACCGCCTGTGCGCTGGTGATGAAACAGCATGTACGGCTTAGTGATCCAATCCGGCTCATTCTGGAGGAGAATGTCAGTCCCGTGCCGGTTGACGTCGCTCAGCGAAACGGGGGGTTCCACGGCACGTTGACGTTATCGGGGAAGGTCGAGGCACCGACCGGCGCACCTTCTCCGACTGAACTCGCCGCCGTCCTATCCGTCGAGCCCGCCGCGGTGAGCCAAGTCTTTTTCGCGGGCGTCGGTATTCCACTCTGTTTTGCGCAACTGAGCTCGAACGAGGTCGTCGATCGGGCGACGATCAATCGGGCTGCCTGGGCGGCAACCCTCTCGCGAGCGTGGTCTCCCCACATCTTCTTCTTCGCGGGAAATCTGCGGGATGGCGGCAAGCTCTATGCTCGCATGTGGGCACCCGCGCTGGGCGTCGAAGAAGATTCCGCGACAGGCAGCGCTTGTGCAGCCCTCGTCGGGGCAATGGCATCGAAGCCCGATTTTGGCGGGATGGCCTATCGCCTTTCGGTCCAGCAAGGCGTCTCGATGGGGCGCCGAAGCGAAATCGAAGCGGAGGCGCGCAAGCGCGACGGCGTGGTGACCTCTGTCAGCGTAGGCGGCGCAACAACCTACATCGCAAGCGGCGAGATCGAGGTGCCGCCGTCCGCGCTTGTGTCTTCAACCGTCGAGGGCGCCCCCATGCGTGTTAACCGGCGGCAATGAGTGACCAAGACGTGTGGGCTCAGGGACGTCGCCGGCTAAAGCGCCGCGGCTTCTGGATCCATCGATTACGATTCATCAATGGGTGTTGTGGCATTAGGTTTATGAGTAGGCGCTGTAGAGACAGAGGAGGCAGCATGAACAGATCAGTGTGTAGAGTGATGATGGGCATCGCCGGCTTGGCGGTGCTCGGGATGACCGCAACGCTGGTCGGCGCACAAACCGACGGTGCGATGGCGCAGGCGCCGGATGCCGGCTGTGCCTTGCCTTCGGAACCCGAGGGCATTCCCGCCGCGATCGATGCGGCAATCAGCGGGCCCGCGGACAAGGATCGAGCCTGCATGAAGGCCCTGTTAATACCCGAAGCGCGCATGATGTTCGTTTCACTCGGCGCGGACGGAGCGCCAAGCTATAGGCT
>DASPYR010000015.1:0-30909 GCA_035636675.1 Rugosimonospora sp.
CGCAGCATCGCACCGCGCGCGCCTGATCCAGTGGTCGTAAACATAGGCTCGCCGGCGATCACCAGCGTCTTGGTAGTCAGCACTCCCACGAGGCCTGCCTGGCCGGTGCGGGGAATGGTCAGGCCTTTTAGCGCCGCATGATTGCGCACGTTATCGGGGGTTTCGCCGTGCGCCACCTGCCAGGCAATTTCGCCTTTATCCATGTCGTACGCCGTAATCCGGCCGTAGGGAGGTTTCAGCAAGGGCAAGCCGCTGACGGTCAGCGTGGGGCCGCCTTCCCCGCCTCCCTCACCTTGCGCTGCCGCAAGCTGCGCAGGACGGGGCGCGGGCGGCGCGCCCATCGGCGTGCTCGGCCGTGGATCTTTGCCTGCAGTGCCCTGCACATATTCCATATCGGAAAATTGCGGCCCCGGCGTGGGGATCATGCCCAGCAGCGCAGTCGCCGTCTGCGAGTAAACGTAGAGCTTGTGTGTCTCGGGATCGTAGGACCCGCCGGGCCAATTCGCTCCGCCGGTTGACCCGGGCGAAGTGATCGTTCCCAGCGTGCCGTCGGCCTTGCTGACCGATGGCGGCGTAAAGATCGGCCCGATGCGATATTTGGAGACAAGCTTTACGGCTTCAGCGCGGAGCTCCGGGGTGAAGTCAATCAAAGTGTCAATGGAGACTCCTTGATTGTCGTAAGCCGGCGGCTTGGTGGGAAATGGCTGCGTCGGCGAATACCACTCGCCCGGCACGTCGCCTTTGGGCACGGGACGTTCCTCGATGGGCCAGATGGGCTCGCCGGTTTCGCGGTTGAAGACATAGAGGAAGCCCTGCTTGGTCGGCTGCGCTACGGCCTTCACGGTGCGCCCGCTGATGGTGATATCCGCCAGGATCGGCGCACAGGGAATATCCATGTCCCATATTCCATGATGGACCAGTTGGTAGTGCCACTTGCGCTTGCCGGTTTGCAGGTCAACGGCAACGAGGCTCTCGCCGAAGAGCCCTTTGCCCGGGCGATCGCCTCCGTAGTAATCGCCGGTTGGCAACTCTACGGGCAGATAGACGAGCCCTAAATCCTCGTCAACGGAGATTTGCGCCCATACGCCGGTGTTGCCCGTGTAGGACAAGGAGTCCTTCTCCCACGTGTCGGCTCCATACTCACCGGGGCGGGGGATGGTGTGAAAGATCCACAGCCGCTTGCCGGTGCGCACATCGAACCCGCGAACGTAACCCTTCACATTTTTCCGGCTCTTCGGATCGCTTCCGGTGAGGTGTGCAGCGCCGACGATCACCACATCCTTGGCGACCGCGGGCGTGGAATGCAGGCCCACCTCGCCGGTCACCAAGTCGATATCCTGATCGTCGTCTTGTTTTAGATCGACGACGCCGTTCTTGCCGAAGCCGGGAATGGGCGCGCCGGTCTTGGCGTTCAGCGCGATCAGCCGGTAGCCCGGCGTAACGTAGAGGATGCGCTCTTCCTTGCCGTCGGTCCAATAAGCCAGGCCGTGGCCGGAAAGCTGCCGGGGCGCGTAGGTGCCGCGAAGGCCTTCGTCCTCGCGATGGATCCAGAGAAGCTCGCCGGTGGCGGCATCCAGGGCCACGACGGCGCGGCGCGAACCGCCGGTCGAGTACAGCACGCCGTGAACCATCAGGGGAGTGGATTCGAACTTGAATTCCGGCCGCGGGCCGAGCGAATCCGTCTTGAAGCGCCAGGCGATTTCCAGCTTACCGAAATTATCCGCATTGATCTGATCGAGCGGCGCGTAGCGCGTGCTCCCCAGGTCACCTCCATAGTTGCGCCACTCGCCATTCTTTGTGCCCGATTGTGGGCGCGCGCCCATCCTGACACAAAAAGGGCCGACGCAAAGCAGGCCCACGCAAAGCAGACACAACACCAGCACCAAGCGAGAAGATTTCAGCATTGCTGTCCTCCTATGCGGGCTGCTCCGCATTGTAGTGCGGCAGATCCGAATCGCGCGTATTCTGTTCCGATTTTCGGTCGCAGACAAGGGAATTTGGAAAGAGGCCACCATTTTCCACCGAAGATTGAACGGTAAAGTTACCATCGAGGCGGCCAGAACACAGGATATCGCCGCCCACTCCAGGTGGCCGTGGTCCGCGCGATGGAATCGCTCCTCCAGGGGCGAGCGGCCAGGGTTAACCCACAGCCGATCGAACAAACAATCTCCAGGGGCAGAAAACTACCTCTAGAGGTATACTACTGCCACCGTCGGAGGACCGAGGGTCGCAAACTCGTTTTGCGATCTCGGTACAGAGGCATTTGAATTTTGATCAGGGGCTTGGGCGTTTGGCTAACGCCGGCGCCCAGGTTCATGCCAGCACGCGGCCATCGTTGGCTGGCGCGGTCTGTTTTCGCGCGCCCACGCCTTTCGCGTCTAAACTTTTCTCTCGCATAATTGTAGCGGCGCTCGCGCTGATCGCGATCGCTCTGCTCAGCTACGTCGCGGCGCGACGCTCCGTGGACTTTCCCGTATACCATTACGCCGCACGAAAAATGCTGAGCCGAACAGGACCCATGTATGGTCCCCAAAGCGGCATCGGCTGGCCACAAGTCTATCGCTATCCGCCTCTGTTCCTGCTTCTGTTCGTCCCATTTGCTCTTTTGCCCTTGCGATTCGCGGCCATCCTCTGGGCTGCTCTGAAGTTTACGGCGCTCGGCCTTCTCGCTCGGGCCCTGTTTTCGCGGCTAGGAACGCATGGGCTTGTTTGGCAACTTCTGTCACTCCTTCCGGCGTTGCCTTATCTGGCCTTGGAGTTTCACTATGGCAATGTCCAATTTTTCATCTTTGCCCTGGCCGGCGCCGCACTTCTGTGTCTTGACGAGCGGCCAGCCCTGGCTGCTGTGGCTCTGGCTCTGGCCATCAGCGTAAAGGTCGCACCCTTGTTTTTCGTGCCGTACCTGATCGTACGGAAACGCATGGCGGTGGCCGGTTTGGCTCTAGCGCTCACCGTTGCATTGACATTGCTTCCGGCCGGTTACTTCGGCTGGCACACGAACGCTTCGCTGCTGCATCAGTGGCTGCAGCAGGAATTGGGCGTGGCCTCGACCGCCGGAGAGCCCGCCATCATCGGATTCCCCAGCCAGTCCGTGCATAGCATGCTGATGCGGTTTCTTGTGCCGCTCAACTATGCGGAGTTGACGGATTCGAATTACCCCAAACTAAACCTTGGAAGCTTTGATCCCCGCATGGTGGAACTGCTTTGGTTCGTATTGGCGGCAGCGGGTTACGCCGGACTGCTATTTCTGGCGTGGCGGCGGCCCCAATCGGACAATCTGACGATCCATGGAGTGGCATTTTGCATGCTGTTGCTGCTGCAACCCTTTACGCAGATGGGCGATCTGGTGATCTTGTTTTGGCCCGTCTGTATTGCCGTGGCCGCTCTTCACGATGACGCGGATTTGCCGGCATGGATACGCGCCGCTCTGTATGCGGCACTGGCGCTCATGGTGCTGAAGCCATTGGTACCGGATCGAACGACGCAGCGCCTGTTCCAAGTGCTGGGCGCGGATTTCGCGGCGACCTGCCTGCTGGCGGCCGGGCTGATCGGGAAGTGTCTATGGAAGCCCTGCAGCGCAGCAATCACTGCCGTCCCAAACAAGGATTCAGGATTAGCAAAACGCCGTCGCGCCGGTACTACACAGGCAAAAACCGCCACGGGGGAGTAGCCGTTGTCTGTGCGACGGTAGCCCCTCGGCGAGCAGCCTTCGCGCGCGTGGAGACGTCATTTTGAAGAGCGAGCGTTGAAGGCCGCCGAACCGGGGCGGTGAATAGAGGGCAGCCGCCGTCGCGACGCTATACGCGCCCAGCGTACTGTGAGGGCATACGATCGACATTAGCGGCCGTGGTGTCGTCGACAAAAGAAGATTTGCGAAGGACGGCGATGAGCGAAAGCGGAGGAAGGGGCAGCCAGCGATCGAGGCGGCGGAATAAGGGCGCCAGGGCATTCAGTACCTTTATCTGCCAGAGACCGAAGGATTTTCTGCGCAGGAGCTTTCCATTCAGCCACCATGCAACCACACCGATGCGATTAAAACCGAGAAGCGCTTCGACGGAAAACCCGGCGCGCGCGGCAAGTTCTGCCAATTGCTCGCGTGTGTAGCGACGCTGGTGACCCAAGACTTGATCGAGGCTGCTGAACAGCCACGGCCCACATGGGACCAAAATTACGGCCCGGCCCCCGTCCGCGAGCGCGTTATGCATGCTGCGCAAGGCCCGAAGGTCGTCAGCAACATGTTCGACCACATTGAGACCGAGGACCGTATCGAAACGCTGGTCCCGCGGATAGGACTCTTCAATCTCGCCATCCGTATAGGTAACGTGAAAATAGGGGCGATTCTGCGCGAGCTTGTTCAGGTGATCCAGGTAAAGCGGATTTACATCGCTCGCCCAGTACGATGTGCGGGGTAGCAAGTGCCGGGTAAGATTGCCGGTGCCGGCTCCAATTTCAAGAACACTCTCGCCAATGTACGGCTTGACCACGTCCGCCATCCAGCGAGTGAACCGCGGAGCACGATTGAGCCGGCCAAGAATCTGGCTGCCGTGTACGTCGGCCGCATAAATGTAATCGGAAAGGGCGAAGCGAAGGACGGAAAGAATGCAGCGGAGTCCATCTTTCCAGGTTATCTTTTTCCCTTCCTGATAGCTGCGGCCGGCATAACGAATGGGCACTTCAAACACGCGCGCGCCTCGCTTGGCGAGCTTAATCGTGATTTCCGGCTCGATCCCAAACCGGCTGCTCACCAGCGGTATCGTTTTCAGCAAGTCTGTCCGCACCATCTTGTAACAGGTCTCCATATCCGTAAGGTTCAGGTCGGAGACAATATTTACGAGCAGCGTCAAAAACCGATTTCCCAGCTCGTGACGGAAAAAAAGCACACGGCGATAGTCGCTACTGAGAAAACGAGAACCGAAAACTGCATCGGCTTCTTCGGCCAGAAAAACATTGACCAGCTTGAGAAGGTCCTGGGGATGGTATTCGAGATCGGCGTCATGGATTACCGTGAGTTGCGTATCCACATGGGCGAGGGCTGTCCGAATGGCCGCGGCTTTCCCCTGATTCACATCATGGCGCAGAAAAAGCCATTCCAACTTGCTTCGGCCGGAATGCTCGCTGGCGAGGCGAAAGCCATTGAGCGCCTCGGGAGTCCGGTCCGCGGAGCCATCGTCGACGACAATGATTTTGATCCGCTCGAGAAGCGGTGAATCCGCAAGAAACGTGAGACGGGCAAGACTGCTCTCCACCAAATACTGTTCGTTGAAAACCGGAACGATGATCGCCAGGGTCGTGCTGCCATTCATTCGAGCCCTCACTGACCGCGCCTGCCCCCTTGCTCCCGGCAAGCCGAAGCGCAACTCCCAGAGATCGTACCGTTCAAGGCGTTCAAACTCTGGCTTACTGTCGAAGGAGATGTCGCATAGATCATCGGCTACAGTTCCTCAGGCCGGAAGTTCCTTTGCGGTTATGTCGAATACGGCCCAGTTTACTATCGAGCGGCCCGAATTGGTCTCCAAGCGATTGTAGGAAATTAGAAAACCGCTCGAGCCTCTGCCGCAGAGCATTGCTAGAACTCGAGTATGGTACACCGGGAAAATGCTTTTCTCGGGCGGAAGTTACCGCATAGTGAACACGCCTGCCCGGTACTCACCTTAGCCGCGTCTTTTTGCATTATTTTAAATCTTCGAGGCGTTTGCCTCCCTTCGGTGATGTGAAGCCTGATGCTCTCGCAGAAAGACAGGGAATGAAAGAATCTCTTCGCATTGGATTGCTGCCGGCCGTGGTGGCGCTGGTTTACGGCAATACGCTGCGGAACGAATTCACGATGGATGATGGAATCTACGTCCTTCGGAATCCGCAGGTGACCAGTGCGTCGGTGCACGCGCTCTTCTCTGCAAATAAGCTCACCAACCTATTTAGGCCGGTTACCTTCGGTACTTTGGCGCTGAATTGGAAGCTCGGTGCGGCGCGACCCTTCGGCTTTCATCTCTTCAATCTGATCGCGCACGCGGCAGTCTGCTTATTGCTGTACTTACTGCTGCGGAAGATGCTGGGGGCTTCGCTTGCAGGCAAGAGCGTGGCGTTCACGGCAGCCCTGGTATTTGCCGTGCATCCCATCCATACCGAAGCTGTTTCCTCCATAGTGGGACGCGCCGAGTTGCTGGCCGCCGGGTTTCTTTTGGCGGCATGGATCCTGCACCTCAACGATCGGCAAATCCCCGCGCTCATCTGTCTTGTCTTGGCGCTGCTCTCGAAGGAATCCGCGGTGATCTTTCTGCCGCTTGTGCTGGTAGGAGACTACGCACGCGGCCAATGGAAGCCCAATTTTCGTTACCTGCTGATAGCAGGAGTTACCCTGCTGTACCTGGGAATCCTTTGGAAGGTCCAGGGAGGCCGCTTGGGCCGGCCCAGCATCGCCCCGCTGGACAATCCGCTGGCCGCTCTTCCTGGGCCATGGAGAATTCTTAATGCCTTACGCGTGGCATGGAAGTACGCCGGGTTGCATTTCTATCCGGCCAAACTCTCCTGCGACTATTCCTTGAAGGCGATTCCCATCTATCTGGATTGGCGCCATACGCTGCCTGCATTGCTGGCGACACTAGCCGTGCTAGGCGCCTGGATTGGGGCGGTTTGGAAGCGGCGAAACGGGCCGATCTTGGCTGGGGGGTTGTATCTGGGCGGTTTTGCGATCACGGCGAATATCCTGATGCCCACGGGAACGATCATGGGCGAGCGGCTGGCATATCTGCCCTCGGCGGGATTTTGCCTGCTGGCAGCGCTCGCATGGAACTGGTTGCGGGAGCGGCAGCGCATCGCCGCGTTGGCGGCTTTGACGGCCGTTGTGGCGGCATTTGGCATGCGGACGATGGTGCGCAACCGGGATTGGCACGACAATCTGAATCTCTATTCCGCCGGTGCGCGCGTCTCGCCAGGCAGCGCAAAGATGCACAATAACCTGGCAGGTGAGTATATGGCTTCGGCGCAGTGGGACCTGGCCGCCGCGGAGTTCCAAACCGCGTTGAAGATCTATCCGGATTATCCCGATGCGCTCGCCTCTTACGGGCTCCTGGAAGCGTGGAGGGGTCATAATGACGCTGCCGGCCGCATGTTGGAACGCGCGGTATTCATGAGCCGGCGGGATAATCCCAACTACGATTTCATGGCCGTCAACTATGCCGCACTGCTGATGCAGACCGGCCACATGGATGGCGCGCTGGATGTGCTGAATCGCGAGATCGCGGAGTCGCCCGGCTACGCGCGAGCCTGGTCAAACCGCGCGGTGATTCATTACAAGCAGGGCCAGAACGCGCCGGCCCGCGCCGATGCGGAGACGGCTCTGCGTCTGGATCCAGAAAATACGCAGGCACAAAATCTCTTGCGCTCGCTCGGCAGCTCCGGGCCATCCGCCTCTCCCAGATAGCGAATATCGCCCGATCCGGCTCAACTCTGAGGCTTCGTTCCCGAAATCAGGAGTGCGCCTTCCTGGCGGAATGCGCGTAGCTGGGCGGCATCGCGAAACCACCGCCCTTCGTATTTTTCGGGGGCCGGAGTGGGATCGGGTATGCGTTCGTGCTTCCCCTCGGAAAATCCCGCGTCGGCGAAAAGCCCGCACCACTCGGCGGCGGAAAAAAGATGCGCCGGGACGCTCAAGATTTTCCCCCACTGATGGGCATGCACGTTTTCGTGGTAATAGTTGATGAGCACCCAGGCCGAGCCGCCTTCGCGCAGGACCCGGTGGATTTCGCGTAAAGCGGCGCGCGGATCAGGCCAATAGTAGGCGGCTTCCACCGAAATGGCGTGAGTGAAGAAATTCGCTTCCCAGGGAATCTCTTCCGCCTCGCCGACAACGAACATGGCGTTCTCGAGGCCGGCGTTGTTGCGGCGGGCCCGGCGAATCATCTCGTCCGCAAGATCCACGCCGACGACGCGCCCTTCGGGCACTTGCTCGGCAATGAGACGCGCGAGCCAGCCCGCGCCGCAACCAACATCCAGAACGTTATCTTCGGGAGCGAGGCGCATGCGGTCGAGCACGGGAAGGACAATGGGGAGATGCTCCTGCTCCATGCCCTCCCCGCGACCCGCCTCCGCCCAGCGGTTGAATTCCTGACGAAGCGATTCGGAATGAGTTCGGGAGTCCGTCGTTGCTTTCACCTGCTGACGATGATTCGGTCGTTAGCGTGATTGCGCGGCAGCGTGGCTACATATTGCCTTCGTCGGCTGAAGGGCCGTAAATCGAAGGCACGGGAAGATCATTCAGCCGCAGATAGACTCCAAGCTGCGCGCGATGATGGATCATGTGGTTCATGATCATGGCGCGCAGGACGCCCACGCGCGGCATGGTGAAAACCGTTTTCCCTGCATTGAGCAGAGTCCACGGCGTCATCATGGCCTGATCGCTGGCGTTCGCGATCGCCGCTCGCGCTTCGGGCACACTCTTGTCAAAAAAAGCCAGAACCTCGGCTTTGCTTTTTAGCTCGGGCTGGCGTGCTTGCGGTCCGCCCGGAGGGTTCACGTCAAAGTTCGGCGTATCGAGGGTCAGCTTTCCCCAGTGTGGAATCGAAGCAATGTGCGTCGCAAGCGCGCCCATGCTCATCGATTTGGTGTGCGGCTTCCAATTAAACTTAGCATCCGGCACGCGTTCCAGGCTCTTGCGCGTGTTGGCCATCTCATGATCGAACTCCCCCAATAATCCCTGACTGATTGCCATATGCCTGCGCTCCTCCGTAATTGTTTAGAGTGACCTGTGCCAAAAAGACGAAACTGCGGCGTCCAAATGAGTTGCCTGCGGAGTTCTCTCCTCGAGGTCCTACGCGCCGGCACTTTCCTCAAGGGCCCGTGCGGCCAGCACTTTCGACTTTGGCCAGCAGTTGCACGAACCGCTGTTCCCGCTCCGCCTGGTCCATTCCGCCGACGGCTTCGGCGACCTGGGTAACGTTCATGGAACAGAACTTGGGCCCGCACATGGAGCAGAACTTGGCCTCCTTGTAGAAATCATCGGGCAAAGTCTCGTCATGCATGGAGCGGGCGGTTTCCGGGTCGAGGGAGAGCTCGAACTGCTTGTTCCAGTCGAAAAGAAAACGCGCATAGGAAAGGGCGTCATCGCGATCGCGCGCGCCGGGGCGATGCCGGGCCACGTCGGCGGCGTGCGCCGCGATCTTGTAGGCCAGCACGCCTTGCTTCACATCGTCAGCGTTCGGCAGCCCCAGATGCTCTTTGGGCGTGACGTAGCACAGCATGGAAGCGCCGTACCAGCCGATCATGGCCGCGCCGATGGCGCTGGTGATGTGGTCATAACCCGGAGCGATATCGATCACCAAAGGACCCAGCGTATAGAAGGGCGCTTCGTAGCACAGCTCCATCTCTTTCTTCACCTGCAATTCGATCTGATCCATGGGGATGTGTCCCGGACCCTCGATCATCACTTGCACATCGTGCTGCCAGGCTTTTTGCGTCAGCTCGCCCAGGACTTTGAGTTCGGCAAACTGCGCCGCATCGCTGGCGTCACCGATCGAGCCGGGCCGCAGCCCATCGCCGAGAGAGAAGCTGACGTCGTGCTTCTTGAAAATTTTGCAGATATCGTCGAAGCGCTCGTACAGGAAATTCTCTTTCTTGTGCGCGGCCATCCATAGCGCCATCAGCGCTCCGCCGCGGCTCACAATGCCGGTGATGCGGTTGCGCACCAGCGGCAGGAATTCGCGCATGACGCCGGCGTGAATGGTCATGTAGTCCACGCCCTGCTCGGCCTGCTCTTCGATCACTTCCAGCATGATCTCGGCGGTGAGGTCTTCGGTGCGCTTGACGCGGGAAATGGCTTCGTAGATCGGGACGGTGCCTACCGGAACCGGCGAAGCCTCGATAATGGCGCGGCGAATGCGGGGAATATCGCCGCCAGTGGAAAGGTCCATCACGGTGTCCGAGCCGTAATGCACGGAACGATGCAGCTTTTCGAGTTCCTGAGCGATTTCCGAGGTGACCGCGGAATTGCCGATATTGGCGTTGATTTTGCAGCGGAAGGCTACGCCGATGCCCATGGGTTCGAGCGAGCGGTGGTTAATGTTGGCGGGAATGATGGCCCGGCCGCGGGCCACTTCGCTGCGCACCGCCTCCGGTTCGATCTTCTCGCGGCGGGCCACATACTCCATCTCTTCGGTGACGACGCCCTGACGGGCAAAGTGCATTTGCGAAAGATTACGCGCGCCGTTCGCGGCGGCGCTCTGTGTCAATCGCTTTTCGATCCACGAATCTCGGATGGCCATAACTTTCTCCCCTGCCTTTAATACACTCTCTTAGCGTGTCTAATACGAGAAACATTACCACATTTATTGTGCACTGTATTCGTGTGACTGCGTGCATTGGATTCGTGTGAGCTTGTGAGTTATCTGCGTGCCATGTGCGTATCTAACGCGTGAGTGCGTCGGCGGATTCCCATGCTTTTCTCCTCCGGCAAGTGCGAATCTCCAGAATTTCGCGCGTGCAGTAAAGCTTTGGGCTAGGCGCAGCGCAAGGTGAGGAGGGAGATTTCCGGCGGGACGCCCAGGCGCACGGGAGCGCCGATGGTGCCCAAGCCGCGATTCACGTACACCAGCGCCGCCGGGCCGGAAGGCGCGGCATTCCACGCTTCTTTGTCATTCAGCGCGCTGGCGGAGCCGAGCGGGCGCTTATACAAACCGGCTTCGTACGGAGTGAGGAAGCGGGCCGGGCTGAAGCGATGATCCAGAATCTCCACGCGCACCTGGCCGCCATGAGTGTGTCCAGTGAGCATCAACTCGATGCCGAGCTCCGCCGAGCGCGGAAAGGAATTGGGATTGTGCGAAAGGAGAATGTTGGGCATATCGCGACGCACCAGCAAATCGGTGTGCGCCAGCATGATCGTGCGGCGGTCACGGAAGCTACGCGCGAGCTGGTAATCGACGCCGATCAGGTTGAATCTTCCTCCGCGCCAGCTTATCTCCGCGTTTTCCTGCCGCAAAAGCTTCATCCCGTGGCCGGCGAAAAGCTCGGCGGCCTCTTCCTGTGCGTCCGCATAAATCTCGTGGTTTCCGTTGCAGCCCCAGACGCCCAGCGGCGCGCGCAGCCGGGCCAGTTCAGAGATGCAGGTTGCCAGGGGATCGTTTGGGCCGGTGAGGAAGTCTCCGGTAATAACGGAGAGATCCGGCTTGAGTTCATTGGCCATGCCCACGGCGCGACGCACCTCGGCGGCGGACATGTAACTGCCAATGTGAATATCGCTGAGCTGGGCGATGCGCAAGCCGTCGAGCTCCCGCGGCAATCCGCTGACCCGCAAATCGAGCTGAAGGACGCGATAATCGTGCCGGCCGATGAGAAAGCCGTAGGCGCCGGCTCCGAAGGGAATCGC
The DNA here is from genome assembly GCA_035636675.1 of Rugosimonospora sp. Classification (GTDB taxonomy): domain Bacteria; phylum Acidobacteriota; class Terriglobia; order Acidiferrales; family UBA7541; genus Palsa-189. The sequence goes on from DASPYR010000015.1 coordinate 11,357, forward strand.
TCCGGCAAGCGCGGTGGCGGCTTGGACAAATCGCCGGCGGTCGAGACGGACATCGTCTTGCACAGCGCTTATGGGCAAGTGGTTTGGCAAATTTCCGGCGGCGGGGCTAGCGGCGTCAGGCGCCCGGACAAGCAGAGAGCGAGCGCGCCGGCCGATCAAACGTATGCCGGAGACCAAGCTGATCACGACCCAGGAGAGGAACGCGGTGGTAATCCACAGGCCGACGACGCCCATCATCCCGGAGAAGCGCCAGACCAGATCGCGGCGCCCCGAAAAGAACACTGCTAACAGCGCCGCGACCACTAGGCCGAATCCGAAAACCGTCAGCCCATGCACGATCCGGCGCGGCACGCGCGATTCGATACGGTTGGCGAATCGCCAAAGGCGCAAGAACCAATAGCGCTGCGCCCACAGGAAGAGCAGCAGCATAGGGACAGCGACAATGAGGCGCATGATGCTAAACGCGTTCAATGGGTGTTACCTTAACCCTTCAATTTTAACATGCGGCAGGCGCTGGTTTGGGCGGCAGGATCGCCTGGTGATGCTTAAGAAAAAAGCCCATGGCCGGGAAAAACCATGTGCCGCCTGGAAGGCGGCGCTACAAAATGCCGCTACAAAATGTCGCGAGCCTAAACGGCGGCGGCGCCGGTGCCGGTGCCGAGATGCGCGAGAAGTTCGGTGAGTTTCTGCGGATCGGTGACGGGAGGGAAGCACGTGCCGGCCGCGCAGACAAAGGCCTGCGTTTTTTCCGCATGGGCCGCCGGCAGCATTTCCCGCAGAGTGCGCGGCAAGGCTTCGAAGTTCGGTTTCGGAGTCACGCGCAGCACGGCTCTTCCAAAACGATAAAAAAGAGAGGCGGCTCGCTCCAGTTGCCGGGCCGCTTCGTCTTCGCGCGTTCCCGCGATCACAATTTGCAAGGGATGGCGGTCGTGCAGCGCCGTGGCCAGGCCATAGGTGGCGGCAAACATGCCGTAGCGCGACGCGACACCCGAAAAGGCCTCGAGGGCTGTGTGCGCCTGCTCGCGATATTCGTTCTTGCCGGTGTATTCGTAAAGGCGGTCGAGCACGATGATGGCGACGGGATTGCCAGCGGGCGTAGGCGAATCCTGAATCGGCTTGCGGTGCACATCGAAGCCGCCGAGCGCCGGTGCATCCGAGGCGCGGTCGAAAAATCCGCCGTCTTCATTATCGGCGAATTTGTCGAGGACCACGCGGACAGCGCGCTCGGCGAGATCGAAGTAGCGCGTGTCGAGCGTGGCTTCGAAGCCGTCGAGCAAAGCGGCGGCGGCGAAGACCTGGTCGTCGAGGGTGCCTTCGAGGCGGTCCGAATTTGATCCCAGGCGATGGGAAAATCCGCGGCGCTCGTCCCAGCCTTCCTCGATCAGGCGATCGAGAGTGCCGAGGGCAAAGATGCGGCAGCTGTAGGCGGCCTCGCCATCGAGAATGTGAGCGGCCTCGAGATAAGCGGAGACGAACATGGCGTTCCAACTGGTGTAGATCGTAGTGTCCACATAGGGCGTGGGGCGCTTATGGCGCGCGGCTAATAGCTCTCTGCGAGCCTCTTCGAGCTTTTGTCTTACGTCTTCCGCCGATGTGCCCAGGGCCTCGGCGATCGTTTCGGGCTCACGGGCGAGCCACAGCACATTTTTTGCGGGGTTATGGTGCATTTCGCCGCGTGGGCCAACGTCGTAGCAAAGCTCGATCACGCGAGACAGGTCAGGGCTGAGGACGGCGCGGAGTTCATCGAGCGTCCAGGTGAAGTAGTCGCCATCATCATCGAGCGAGATATCGGCGTCCTGGCTGGCATAAAAGCCGCCGTGCTCGCGGTCGGAAAGTACGGTATCGACCCAGCGGATGATGCCCATGGCGGTTTCGCGGAAAAGAGGATTGCGTGTGACGGCGTAGCCGTGCAGGTAATTTTTCAGCAATTCGGAATTGTCGTAGGACATCTTTTCGAAATGGGGCACGAGCCAGCGCTCGTCGACGGAATAGCGGTGGAATCCGCCGCCGAGTTGATCGTAGACGCCGCCGCGAGCCATCTTCTCCAGTGTAGTCTGCGCGGCGAGCAGCAATTGCGGATCGCGCGTGGCCTGATAGCGCTCCAGGAGCAGGTCAATCGCGGCGGAGTGAGGGAATTTGGGGCCGCTGCCAAATCCGCCGTGATGCGGATCGAAATGCTGGAGAATGGAGCCGGTCAGTTCGTTGATTAATGCGGGCGTCCAGCTTCCGCGCGCTCCGGCGAGAAGTTCGGCCTGCTGCACGGCGCCGAGCAAAGCGCCGGCGGCCTTTTCCACGTCATCGCGGCGCGTGCGAAAAGCCTCGGCAATGCTCTCGACCACGCGGCGAAAGCTGGGGCGGCCCATGGAGTCCTGCGGAGGGAAGTAGGTGCCTCCGTAAAAAGGGCGGCCGTCGGAAAGGAGAAAGCCCGTGAGCGGCCAGCCGCCCTGGCCGGAGACGGCGCTGATCGCCGTTTGGTACCGCGCATCCACGTCGGGCCGTTCGTCGCGATCCACCTTTACGGGAACGAAGAACTTGTTGATGAGGGCGGCGAGGCCGGGGTCCTCATAGCTTTCGCGGTCGATGACGTGGCACCAGTGGCACCAAACCGCGCCGATGTCGAGCAGGATGGGCTTATCTTCGGCACGAGCGCGCGCAAAAGCTTCTTCGCCCCACTCATACCATTCCACAGGCTGGTGGGCGGCCGACCGCAGGTAGGGGCTGGCGGAATGCGCGAGACGATTGGTTTGCTCAGCGCTCAAGTTTTTGCCTCACTGCACGGGATCTTTCGGGCCGGCGTCGCCGGGGTTGAGGGGCTTGCGGCCGGCGAAGCCCTCATTCTGGCGATGCCAGAAGCGGATGCGTTCTTCGCCGAGTTTCCAGCAGAGATACACCTCTTCATGATTAATGATGGCAGGGAAATCGAGCAGGCCGGTATCCAGGTCCTTTATCAGGCAGCCTGTAGACTGAATTTTTTCGAGCGCGGCTTTGAGGGACTCGGCGAGCTTGTCGTGCTCGAAACGAAGCCGCGCCGTTTTCTCGTAGGGAACGATGGAACCTCCAACCCACTGAATGTGCGCGGAAATGGCTCCCAGTTCCTCGACCAGCGGGGCAAGTTTTTTGCGCAGCTCGATGGCCTCGATCAGCACCGGCTCGATCTCGCGCCGGGTGCGTTCGGCCTCGGTGAGCGTGAATAACTTGGGTTCCGGCGCTTCCTGTTCGTTTTCTTCGTCTGCCATCGTATGCCGCTATCGTCCTCTGGAGTGGAAGGGCAAAGAGAAGCCGCGCCGCGCTCGCATTCCGGCTAAGTATTTTCGCCTACGCCGAACTACATTGCCAGCCCCCCTGCCCGATCAATTTCTAGAGCAGCGGATGAATTGAAAGAGTTGGGAGCGGAGAGGACGCGGGCGGCGCGCTAGAGGCCGCAGTTTTTCACAGCCTTTCCTGGCCTTTTTGACAGCCCGTCATACTTTCGATGCGCTCGATCATTTCTTTACTCGCACATTTTCCTCTGGCGCGGTTAATCTAAGTTCCGCGGAGGAGTGTCCTCAATGGCATTGGTGGGCCCAGTCAGTGAAAACATTGATGACGCGCAGAGCGCACCGGTGCGCACTGCCAGTGACGCCGGTCAGGTACTCACTTTCGATGAAATCGATAACCTGACGGCGGAAAGCGGCAAGCCGGCGGAAACGCTGATGAATGTGGTGGCGCTGATCGCCGGGAGATTTCACACCGACGTCTGCTCGGCATATCTGCTGGAGCCCGACCGCGCCAACCTGGTTTTAGCCGCAACGCTCGGACTCCGGCCGAGCTGTGTGGGGCGGCTTCGCATGGGCTTGAACGAAGGGCTGGCGGGGCTCGTCGCGGAACAGGTGCGCCCGGTGGCCGTCGAACAGGTCAAGAGCCATCCGCGGTTCAAATACTTCAGTGAGGCGGGAGAGGAACCTTATCAGTCTTTTCTAGGCGTTCCGCTGATCGACCGCGGCGTTTTGCAAGGCGTGCTCGTCGTGCAGACCATCGAGACCCGCGCCTTTCGGGAAGATGAGATTCGCATGCTGGTTCAAGCCGCCGCGCAAGTGGCGCCGGTGGTCAGCGAGGCGCGCACGCTTGATCGCTTCATTGCTCCGGCGCAAGAACGGCTTTGGGCGCTGGCACGCAATCTTTGGTGGAGCTGGGACCACGACTCCAGCAGCTTATTCCGTGAATTGGACCCTGCGCGCTGGTGGCAGCTCAATCAGAATCCCATCTCGCTTCTGAACGAAATTCCATTTGCGGGAATCGAACGGCGCGCGCGAGAAATGGTCCTGCACAGCCGCATCAACTACGCCTATCGCCGCCAACGAGAGTATCTGGAAGCGGACCGGACCTGGGGCGCGCGGCATGCCGGCGTCTTGCGCACTCGGCCGGTGGCCTATTTTTCGGCCGAGTTCGGATTGCATGAATCGATGCCCATCTATTCGGGTGGGTTGGGCGTGCTGGCCGGCGACCTCATCAAAAGCGCATCGGACTTAGGCATTCCCCTGACCGGCATTGGGTTGTTTTATGGCCAGGGCTATTTTCGCCAGCGCCTGGATCGAAATGGCTGGCAGCGGGAAGAGTACCTTCCTGCCGACATCAATCAATTGCCGATGGAGCCGGCCATCGGATGCCAAGGCGAAGCAGCGACGATCAATATCGAGACGCTCAGCGGCGCCATCCGCGTAAAAATCTGGCGCATCAAAGTCGGCCGCTGCGATCTTTTTCTTCTCGATTCCAATGTCGAAGGAAATGCTCCCGAGGACCGCGAGCTGACCTCGCGGCTCTACGGTGGAGACGGGCGTACGCGAATCCGTCAGGAATTGCTGCTGGGCGTGGGGGGATATCGTGCTTTGCGTGCGATGGGGCTCGCTCCCGGAGTCCTGCACCTGAATGAGGGGCATAGCGTCTTTGCGATTTTGGAGGCCGTTCGACATCGCATGCAGGACGAGGGCCTGGATTTTGAGCGCGCGGCCACTCGCGTCGCGCGTGAAGTCGTGTTCACCACGCACACTCCCGTGCCGGCAGGTCACGACCGTTTTCCCGCCGATCTGGTCGAGGAACATCTGGGACCGCTGCGAGAGGCTCTGGGGCTTTCGCAGGAGAGGCTGATGGAACTAGGTCGCGAGAACCCCGAAGACACGGCCGAGGAGTTTTGCATGACCGTGCTCGGTTTGCGGTTTGCGCGGCGCGCAAATGCGGTGTCGAGTTTGCACGGCGAAGTTTCGCGCACGATGTGGAAAGGACTTTACCCCGGCAAGCAGGAAGACGAGGTCCCCATCGGGCATATCACCAATGGCGTGCACGTGCCCTCGTGGCTTGCGCCGCAGATGTTTCGCCTCTACGACCGCCATTTGGGCAGCGGCTGGCAGGAGCGTGGAGGCAAAGCCAGCCTTTGGGATGCCATCGAGAATATCGACGATGCCGAACTCTGGGAGACGCATCTCAGCCTGAAGTCACGGCTGCTCGAATTCGTTCGGCTGCGCGTGGTGGAGCAGGCGGAGCGGCGAGCCGAGCCGGCCGAGGTTCTGCAGAGACTAAGCCGCGTACTGAGTCCCGACGCGCTGACGATCGGGTTCGCACGCCGGTTTGCCACCTACAAGCGGGCCAACTTGATTCTCGCGGATATCGAACGACTCGCGTCCATGGTCAACGATCCCAAGCGCCCCGTGCAGTTCGTATTCGCCGGCAAAGCGCATCCGCATGATGATCCCGGCAAGCGCCTGCTGCAGCAGATCGCCGAAATGATGCGCGACCCGCAGTTCGCGGACAAGTTTGTCTTCGTGGAGGACTACGACATCAATGTAGGGCGCCATTTCGTCCAGGGCGTCGATGTGTGGCTGAATAACCCGCGGCGGCCCTTCGAGGCGTCCGGCACGAGTGGTCAGAAGATGGTTTTGAACGGCGGACTCAATCTCTCGGTGTTGGACGGTTGGTGGGCGGAGGCGTACGACGGGTTAAATGGATTCGCCATCGGAACCGGCAGAACTCACTCCAACATAAGCCGGCACGACACGCGCGACGGGGAAGATCTCTATCGTGTGCTGCGCGAGGAGGTGATCCCGCTCTATTACCAACGCGACCGCGACGGTTTGCCTCGGGGCTGGATCAAGCGCATGAAGAGAGCGATTCGCACGCTGGGGTGGAGGTTCAACGCCGACCGCATGGTCATGGATTACACGCTGAAGTGTTATGTCCCCGCGGCTGGAGGCACCTCCAGCGACATGCCCATGGTGCTCTGAAATTTCTCGGCGGGCTGGGTCAGGTCAACGTCAGGAGCATAGAGCCCGCCTCTTAGGCTGTGCGTCATGGGGCGCTGTACGGTGGAGGTGTCTGTGAAGCTACCGATGCTGGGCTGCTTGTGTATTCTCACGGCCATGGCCTTTTTGGGGAGCCAGGCCCAATCGCAATCGCCGGCCAGCGACGGTTCGGATTTTGCCAAACTGGCAGACCGGTATTTCGACCAATACTACTTCCCCTTTAATCCCACTTTGGGAACACTCGACGGATTTCATCAATACGATAGCCAGTTGGAAGATTATTCGCGCTCTGGCGTAAATCGGCAGGTTGCCATGCTGAAGGAGTTTGAGCAGCAGGTTGACCGCATCGATCCTGCCAAACTTTCTCTCGAGCAAGGCACAGACTGGCAGCTCGTGCTGGGGGATATTCGCAGCCGGCTGCTTACGCTCGAAGCGATTCGGCCGTGGGAGAAAAATCCGGACTATTACTCCTCGGCAATTACGCAATCCATTTTCGCGATCATGGAGCGCAATTTCGCCCCAGCCGATCAGCGCCTGAAATCCTTAACGGCGAGAGAGAAGCTCGTTCCCGCGGTGTTTGACGCCGCACGAAAGAATCTGAAAAATCCGCCGCCGGTTTACGTTGATGTGGCGCTCGAGCAGCTTCCCGGGATGATTCGTTTTTTCCAGAATGATGTTCCGGCGGCTTTCAAGGACGCGAAAGACGCGGGCGTGCTGAGCGATTTTCGTGCCGCCAATCAGAAAGTGATCGATGCGCTCGGCCAATATCAGAATTTTGTCGAGAAAGAATTAAAGCCCAAGGCGCACGGCGATTTCCGCATCGGCGCCGACAATTATCGCAAAAAGCTGCTCTACGATGAGGACCTCGACATCTCGCTCGATCGCCTGTTGGAGATCGGCATGGCCAATCTGCGGCAAAATCAGCAATCCTTCCGGGACGTGGCGAAGCAAATCGATGCGAGCAAGACGCCGCGGCGAATTCTGGAAGAGACAGCAAAGGATCACCCCGCGCCCGCAACTCTCTTGCAAACGTTTCGCGATATGCTGGGCGGCCTGCGCGCCTACGTCGAAGAACACCATATCGTCGGGGTTCCTTCGCAGGTCTTGCCGATCGTCGAGGAGACTCCGCCCTTCATGCGCGCTCTCACTTTTGCTTCGATGGATACGCCGGGCCCTTACGAGATGGTGGCCAAGGAGGCGTATTTCAATGTTACGCTGCCGGAAACTTCCTGGACGCCGCAGCGCATAGAAGAGCACATGGAAGGCTTTAATCGCGGCACTTTGGTCTCCACGGCCGTGCACGAAGTCTACCCCGGCCACTACGTGCAGTTTCTGTGGTTGTTCTCGGCGCCGACGAAGGTGCGCAAGCTCCTCGGCTGCGCTTCTAATGCGGAGGGCTGGGCGCATTATTCCGAACAAATGATGCTGGATGAAGGGTTCGGGCGCACCCCCGGCACTGACGTGGCACACGACATCTCGTTTCTGAAATTGCGACTCGGCCAGTTACAAGATGCGCTGCTGCGCAACGCCCGCTACATCGTCGGCATGCAAATGCACACTGGCCGGATCACCTTCGATCAAGGAGTACAGTTCTTTGAAAAAGAGGGTTACCAGTCGCATGAAAATTCGCTGCGTGAGACCAAGCGAGGAACCTCCGACCCGACCTACTTGTATTACACGCTCGGAAAACTCGAAATCCTGAAGCTACGCGAAGACGACAAGAGAAAAATGGGCTCGAAGTTCTCTCTCGAGGATTTTCACAATAAGTTTTTGCAGCAGGGCTTCCCGCCTGTCAAGCTGATCCGGCGCGCCATGCTGGGAGATGATTCGCCGGCACTATGAATGATGCGTTGGCGCGGCGGAAATGGCCGGAGATTCCTTACGCTCGGCCGGAGTGGTGAATGGCAAGGCTCGTCGCACACTGGGTGTTGAGCGCGCTGTGCATACTGTTGGTCGCTCGATTTGTGCCCGGAATCGTGGTGCGGGGATTTGGCGCCGCGCTCCTGGCGGCAGTGGTTATTGGTTTCGTGAACGGCACGATCGGTTTGCTCCTGAAAATCCTGACCTTTCCGCTGATTGTGCTCACGTTTGGAATCTTCTGGATCCTCATCAATGCTCTGATGCTGAAGTTCGCGTCCTTGTTTGTGCCGGGGTTTTACGTCCAGGGATTCGCGCCGGCGTTCTGGGGTGCGATTATTTTGAGCCTTCTGAATATCGCCATCCGGCAGGTGCTCCGCCGGCCTGTGGACTACCAGAGTTGATCGAGGGCCATGGGTAGGTACTGCGGTGCCGGGACCTATTTCTATAGATCGCGTTGCTGAAAATGGTAAATGGCCAACGCCAGGGGGCGCCGCAGTTTTTGCGTTGCCAAGAAACCGATCAAAGACTGCCGGGCAGGGACCGGGCTAGCTTCTTACCGGTCAAACAACTGAAGCCTCCTGGGCAGCTTCGAACGAAAAGCGCTTCAAGTGCCGAAGGTGTTTCGATTCGCAGGAGCCAACGTCCGGGGACCCAATACCTGCTGGATCTTGTGAAGCAATTCCTCGCGCGTAAACGGCTTGGACACAAGGACGGCATGAGGGTCGACGAGCCCTCGGCTCACGAAACCCGTGTAGCCGGACATGAACAGCACTTTGGCTTCCGGATGTAAAGAGGCGAGCTTTTCCGCCACTGTCGGTCCATTCATTCCTGGCATAATCATATCCGTCAGCAGGAGATGAATCGGCCGTTTGTATTGCCCCGCTAATGCCAGGGCTGCGTCGCCATCCCCGGCCTCCAGAACTGTGTAGCCGCTGTTCTGCAGCAACGTGCAGGTGAAAGCCCTAAGGGAAACCTCGTCCTCGACAACCAGAACGGTCTCTGACCCTTGGTGAGAATCGCCGATATTGGGAGTGTGGTTCGTTTGGGGTTCTTCGAGCACTCGCGGCAGGTAAAGCTTGAATGTCGCGCCGACTCCGGGCTCGCTGTAGACCCATATGTAGCCTCCACTTTGCTTCACCACGCCATAAACCGTGGCTAGCCCCAGGCCCGTGCCCTTCCCATGGGCTTTGGTCGTGAAAAAGGGCTCGAAGATGTGCGCTTGCGTTTCGGCGTCCATTCCCACGCCGGTGTCCGAGATGGTAAGCAGGATGTAGTCACCGGGCACCATGGGCGTACTCCGCTGCAGCTCATCTTCCTCCACCGTGACGTTGCGCGTCTCGATCATCAGCTTGCCGCCCTGGGGCATGGCGTCTCGGGCGTTCACGGCGAGATTCATGATTACCTGCTCGATCTGCCCCTGATCGCCCCGGATCGCGTACAGCTCCGACTCCAGCTTGGTTTGCAGTTCAATATCCTCACCGATCAGCCGATGCAGCATCTGAGCCATGTCGGAGATGATGGCGTTCAGATTGAGCGTCTTGGTATCCAACACCTGCTGTCGGCTGAAGGCCAGGAGCTGACGGGTCAGTGCGGTGGCCCGCTCGCCTGCTTTGCGAATTTGCTCCACTTGCCCGCGTACCGGACTCGCCGGGCCCATTTGGTCTAAAACCAGCTCGCTATAGCCAATGATGACTCCCAGCAGATTGTTGAAGTCATGCGCCACGCCGCCGGCCAAGCGGCCAATCGCTTCCATTTTTTGCGCTTGCCGCAACTGTTCCTCGAGGTTGCGTTGCTTGCTGATGTCCTGCACCATCAGATCAAAGTGGTCGATTTCGCCGGCATGATTCTTCACCACATGGCTGCTGAAGCGCACCATGATTGATGATCCGCTCTTGTGCTTCCACTCCACCTCGATATCTTTCAGATACTGCGTAGTTCGAGATTGTTCGATGACGCGCGCGCGATCGGCGGGATTGCGATAGACATCCGTGGCCATATTCAACCTGAGAAGGCCCCCCTCGGAGCTATAACCGAGCATTCTGACCACGGCAGGATTGGCGAGCAGGATGCGCCCGTCCGGCAAGGTTCGCAGAGCACCGTAAGGAGAGTTCTCGATCACCGAGCGGAAGTTCGCCTCGGAGCGGCGCAGTGCCGCTTCCATCTCGATCCGCTCCGTAATATCGCGCGCAATGGCGGCGGAGCCGGTAAGCCGCCCCGCCCGGCTGCGAATCGGCGAAACCGTGAGCGAAATGTGGACCGGCTTGCCATCCTGCTTGATGCGCACGGTCTCCTGGTTCATGACCCCGGCTCCTTTCCGGATCTTCGCCAGGATTTCCAGAGGCTCGTGCCTTCGTTCCGGCGGAACGATGATGTCAACCGGCATTCCCGCGGCGTCCGCGCGGGAATAGCCGAACATTTTCTCGGCTCCCGCATTCCAGTCGGTGATCTTGCCGTCAAGATCGGCGGCGATGATGGCGTCTTCGGAGCACTCCACAATTGCCGCCAATCGCAGAAGATCCTCCTCTTTGCGCCTGCGCTCGGTCGCTTCGCTTTCCAGGTGGCGAATCGCGCGCGCCAGTTCCTCGGTGCGCCCGGCCACTTTCTTTTCCAGGTCGTCGTGGAGCTTGCGCGCTTCCCGCTTGGTGCGCTCGCGTTGTTCCACCTCTCGCACCATCGCGCGGGTCATAAATATGCCCGTCGCCGCAGCGGCCAGGAACGCAAACAGGATGAACCAGGTGGTGACGCGCCGGGCGCTGGCATAGTTTGCCTGGCTGTGATCGCGGGCCTGCTGCATCTGCAGCGCCTCGAACTGAGTGAAATAATTCCAGGCGTCATGTACCGCATCGATCCGAGGAATCACCTCGTTCGCCATCCCGATTCTTGCTTGATCGAATTTGCCTCGCTTCAGCAGGTCGGTTATGCGCCCGGCTACGTCCAGCGTGGCAGCCCGCGCTTCGTTGAGCTGCCGCAACAGCTCTCTTTCCTTCGTGGATTCGATTCCACCATTCAGCGTCTGGACGATGTCGGTGATGCGCGTGACATTGCGCTCCCGCTGGTCCAGAAGGGATGTGACCTCCTCCTGCCGGCCCGAGAGAATCGCTCCTTCGAGCAGCCGATTGTTCAGGTTTGAGTAGGTGAGGGCCTCTTCGGCCAGTTGAAGCTTGGACCAGCGCCGGTAATTGATGTCGTTGAGGTCGGCGTTGATTCGGGCCATGCGGTTGAGCCCTAACCAACCGACCACAATGAGGATCGAGACCACGAAACTGAAGGCCATGGCTAATCTGATACCGATGGATACCCGGTTCATTCTCTCGTCTGCCTCGGCCTCGCAGTCGTAGAACGCGGGAAAATGCCGCAAACTTGTTTAAGAATTGAGACTTAGCGACTGTTCTGTTTTGGCTAAGATCAATTTTCCTATGCCGGTGCGTGGGGTCAATCGCCGCCCCAGGTGACGTTCCCGAACGATTAATAACCAGCTGGCTTGGTACTTCGGTCCGAAATGTGGCCTTTGGCACTGTGCCGCATCCGGCACAGCCATGCCCGTCCACCTTCCGGCAGTGGGCGCCCGGAATCCTGCGCGAAATCGCGGCTTTAGCGCTCGATTTGCTTGCGGAGCCTATTAACCAGCCGCCGTCCCGCGCTATTGAAGCCGGTCAGCAGGCCGCCCCAAACGTGAGAGCCCGTCCAAAGTCTTTCTCCCGTGATTGCATCGTCCACAGTGAGATAGGCATTGGCTGGCCTGTAGCGGAAATGAAAGGACAAATCGGGTCCAAAACGTCTATCCGCGGGATTGGCAAGACTCCTGGACTCGTCTTCTGAAGAAAGCACGAACACCAACTCCGCCTGATCGCGGCTGCGGACCACCTGGAATCGGCGCCACTTTTCCAGTTCGCGGACCGCATCGCCACCGACTGCTGCGAAGCCGGTCTGATTCTCGAAATACACTAATTTGGCCGTCAAAAGCCGCGGCGGCAAATGAAGATGTTTCTGCGCTTGGATTGGGAGAAAGAATCCCGAACCGAGGATGAAAATAGCGGCTAGAACTCCGGCCCGTTTTCGCATCGTCGCCCCGAAGGCTGATTTACACTCTACACCTCAGCCGTAATGCGGCGCATATCATTTCTTCAGCTCGATGGCGTTTGGCGGGACATGAAGGTTAACAGCTCAAAGCCGTCCCAAGGGTAACGCCTTGGCGCCAGGGATCTTGCTCGTCCTTGGTAGATAGACTAGTGTACCGCCATGGCTCCGCAAGATGAGATCGATGCATTAAAAACTCAGGTAGCGGCGCTTGGCGCACGACTCGACCGGCTAGAGCAGCAAGTCGCCGCGATGACAGCAATGGAGGAGCAGATAACCCTCCCAGACTTGCAAGCGACTGTCCCTCGGCCTGCTGAAAGCATACCCCGCTCGCAGGGCGTTGCTGAGCTTGCGGCCAGTGAAGAGTCTTTTGCGCAAAGATATTCAAGAATGCGCAGGGGCTCAGGTGAGGAGGTCGTCAGTCTTGAAAGAAAGATAGGACAGGATTGGTTGAACCGAATCGGTATTATCGCCATCCTGATCGGGGTGTCTTATTTCCTGAAGTATGCATTTGAGAACAACTGGATTGGTCCAAGCGGACGAGTGACGATCGGCTTGTTAGCGGGAATTGCGCTCGTGATCTGGAGCGAGAAACTGCGCAGCCTCGGTCATAAGGCGTTCTCCTTTTCATTGAAGGCGGTCGGCATCGGCACGCTTTATCTATCCCTATGGGGCGCCTTCCAAATCTATCGTCTGATTCCGGCGACAGCTGCGTTTCTGGCCATGATTATGGTGACGGGCGCCACAATCGCACTCGCTCTTGCTGAGGACGCGGAATTATTGGCCAGCTTTGCTCTCATCGGGGGTTTTGCCACTCCTGTACTTCTGTCGACCGGAGAGAATCACGAAGCCGTGCTTTTCTCTTACGTCTGTCTTTTGGATTTGGCCATTCTGGTAATGGCAATTGCCAAGCCCTGGCGCCGTTTATTGTGGGGGAGTTTTGCGGGCACCGTCATTCTATACGTTGGATGGTATGTTCAATATTACTCGGCGAGCCAGAGGCCTCTCACGGTACTCTTTGCGGGCTTGATGGCCGCGATCTTCGCTGCCGTCCCCGTGGCCACGCGACACGATCATTCGGCCAGGTTCGCAGGACCTTCGATTACGCTGACCCTGCTTCCCTTGTTGACTGCCGCCAGTTTATTTCTAGCCCTGTACCAGATGTATCAGCGGCAGACGGTCAGGCTCACCTGGTACGCGCTCATCCTGGCCGGGGCGTATCTCGGGATCAACAGTCTGTTCAGGCGTCGCTTACTGAATCGGGACACGCGGTTGATCGGTTTATTGCACGTGGCGATTTCCGTCGCCTTCATTACGATCGCAATCCCCTTGAGGCTGAATGCCCAGTGGATAACCATCGGGTGGTTGATCGAATCCGCGGTACTGCTGTGGATCAGTGTCAGAATGGGGATCAATTTTCTGCGTTATCTGGCGATTTCATCCCTGGCGTTGGCAATCTTCCGTCTACTCGCTTATGACCGATTCCAAACGGAAACGCTTTTTTTCAACGCAAGGTTCGGCACGTATCTAGTGGCAATTGCCGTTCTGGGAGGTATCGTCCGATACGGCGAGCGGTACGTTTCAGAGAATGAGCGGCCGATGATTCACCTAGCCTTGATCCTTCTGAATTTCTTGGCGCTGACCGCACTGACCTGGGAAGCCTCGGACTATTTCGATCGCCAGTTGATTGCTTCTCGGCAGGCAGGCCTTGGCAGCATCAGCTACGCGCAGTTGCGGCTCGCTCGCGATTTCAGTTACTCGGCGATTTGGCTAGTCTATGGCAGCGGACTCATGGCTCTGGGCTTTTGGAAGAGGTCTGCATTTGTTCGTTGGCAGGCGCTGGTATTGATGGCGTTAACGATTGCGAAGGTATTTCTCTACGACGTCTCCGCGCTCGAGAAGGGCTATCGCATTCTGAGTTTTGTGATCCTCGGGGCCGTTTTGCTGGGAGTTTCTTTTATTTACCAGCGCGATTGGCTAAAGCTTTCCCCACCCCCTCCGGAGCAACGAGAAGAGGGGACGTCATGAAGATGACAGCAGGATTATTGGCCGCGCTTCTCCTATCAGGGCCTTCCATTTCCTTCTTTAAATACCTACGAACCATCCAGCCTGCCAGTTCCAGCGGTCTGTGTTATGTGGTGGTCGGCGAAGCACTGTGGCAGCGCGCCCTTCCCAGCCTGGGCGACCTCAGATTGTATTCCGGGGCAAGGGAGATTCCGTATGCATTGGATATCGAACGAGGCAGCTCCGAAACCGAGCGCAAACCAGTGCGCGTGCTGCAGCCCGCAATCATGAGAGGGAGAACACAATTTCTTCTCGATATGTCTGGCATACCTGAGTATGACCGCATCGACCTGACACTGCGTACAAAGAACTTTGTCGCGCATGGACGCGTGAGCGGCCAGAATGATCCTCAGGGCAGCCGCTGGGCCCTCCTGGGCACCACCACTCTCTATGATTTATCTGAGGAAAAGCTGGGACATAACAGCACCCTGCAAATTCCTGTAACCACATACAAATATCTGCGAGTGACGATTGATGATGCAGTGAAAGCTTCCGATGTTCTAGGCGCCAGCGCTGCGATTACTCACGCACAAAAGCCTGTATGGCGGACCATCATCAGCAGCAGCCAGGAAGTGCAACAGGGAAAGGACACGGTTGTGACGTTTTCTATTCCGAAAAATGTACCCGTGGAGCGGTTGGCCTTTGACACGGATCCGGCACAGCCGAATTTCCGGCGCGAGATAGAAGTTCGTGGAGACAATGGGCAACAGTTTGGATTAGGCGAGGTCAGCCGCATCCACATGCTGCGGAATGGACAGAAAGTCGATGTCGAGCAAACTTCGCTAGACGTTCGAGGAACAAGTCAGGGGACGGTGCGAGCCATTATCCATAATGGAGATGACCTGCCGCTTCACATCACCGGCCAGCGCGTGCAGCAATACGAGCGCCGAATCTATTTCGACGCCGTCGGCGGAGTACAGTACAAGCTCTATTATGGAGACGATAAGCTCGGAACGCCTGTTTATGATTTCTCTAAGCTATTCCAAAAGGATCCTAGCGCCACTGACCTGCAAGCAGACGCGGAGGAGGCGAACCCTGAGTACATCGGGCGCCCCGACGAAAGACCCTGGTCGGATCGCCATCCGGCGGTGTTGTGGGTGGCAATTATTTCGGCGGTGCTGATGTTGGCGGGCATCGCGTTGCGATCGATGCGCTTCGCCAAGGCCTAAGCCTCCTTTGAGCGCTTCCGGTCGCACAATTCCGAAGACCCTATAGGCTCCCCTACACTTCAACTTTGCGGCTCGCAGCGAACGTATCGAGGCAGTCCGGCAATTGTACGGCTTGGCCGCATGTGGCAACATGAAGGAGCTGCCAGCAGAGGAGGGACCATGGCCAAAGCGACATTCGGCGCGGGGTGTTTTTGGGGTGTGGAGAGCGCTTTCCGGCAAGTAGAGGGCGTGACCGATGCGGCCGTCGGTTATATGGGCGGCACGCTTGCCAATCCCAGCTACGATGACGTCTGCACCGACCGCACCGGGCATGCTGAGGTTGTGCAAATCGACTATGATCCCGCGCGGATTTCCTACGAGGAACTGCTGCGGGTTTTCTTCGATATACATGACCCCACCACTCTGAACCGCCAGGGGCCCGATTATGGCAAGCAATATCGCTCGGTGATCTTCTTTCATGATGCCGAGCAGGAACGGGCGGCGCGAAATATGAAAGACGAACTCGAGCGGGCGGGCCGCTTCCCTCGTAAGATCGTGACGCAGATCGTTCCGGCGGCCGGCTTCTGGCGCGCCGAGGAATACCACCAGCGCTATTTCGAGAAACACGGCATTGCGGCGTGCCGGACGCATTGATCCGGCGCGGCCTTGCTTCGTGAAGGTCGGACCCATTCCATTCGTGCTGCTGCCAAAGGCGCTAAACGGCCGGAAGCCGTTCCAGAATCCATGTTCATGCTAGCGCTGCGGGATGGAGGCTTGGCTTGCCGGCTTGGCTGACGGGCTTGCTGCCAACCGAGGGCCTCAAGATCATCCTGGTGTTATTTCTTTCCTTCCTGGTTGGTCTCGAACGCGAAGAACATCATGCCGAAGCCAAGGGCCCGGAGGGATATGCTTTCGGTGGCGTCCGGACTTTTCCTCTGCTCGGCCTCGTCGGCTACGCCTTGGGTTTGGTTTCCGGCGACAATTTGATCCCGCCCACCGTGGGGTTCGCGGTAATTGGTGCGTTTTTGTGGCTCTCCTACCAGCACAAGCTCGCGACCTACGAACATGCCGGAGTCACGACGGAGATGTCCGGGCTGGCGACCTATCTGGTCGGTGTGCTCATTTCTCACGGCCAATTCTGGATTGCCACCACGATCGCCGTCACCAGCGTCCTTTTGCTCGAGTGGAAGACGGCCCTCGAAAAGTTGTCGAGTCGTTTGCCCGCGGAAGAGATCCTGGCGTTTACGAAGTTTCTCCTTCTGACGGCTGTCATTCTGCCCATAGTTCCCGACCGCACGTTTGGCTCGTTTGGCTTTAATCCGTTCAAGGCTGGGTTGATCGTCGTGGCTGCGAGCGGCATTTCTTATGGGAGTTATCTGCTGCAGAAGGCCAGTCAAGGACGCGAGAGCGTATTTTTATCCGGGGTGTTGGGCGGCGCCTATTCCTCTACGGTGACCACCGTGATTTTGGCCAAGCGCGCGCGGGAAGTGCATTCGCCGCGCCTTTTCGCGGGCAGCATGCTCATGTCCTCGGGAACAATGTACCTGCGCTTGCTGATCTTACTTGTGCTATTCAATCGCGGGTTGGCAGCCGAGCTCTTCTGGCCGTTTCTCGGTGCGGCAGCTGCGGGCTTGGTTTTTGGGTGGTCTTGGGCGCGCCTACCCGCTTCCGGTGGCAAGCGCAATCGGGAGAACTTGGAGATCAAGAACCCGCTGGAGCTATCGGCCGCGTTTCTATTTGCGCTCATGTTTGTGGCCCTGCTGGCGGCTTCGCATTACGCGATCGCTCGCTTCGGCCGAGGGGGGATTTATGGCCTTGCCGCGATCGCCGGCACGGTAGACGTCGATCCTTTTGTTCTGGGAATGACGCAATCGGGCCAGCCTTCGATGTTGGCAGCTCACGCCATCGTCATCGCTGCATCGAGTAATAACCTGATGAAAGGACTCTACGCATTTGGGTTCGGTGATCGGCGAACTGGGTCACAGGCGCTGGGCTTACTCGCGGCACTGGCGCTCGTGGGCCTGGCGGCGCTCTTCTTTTAGCCGGTTCCTTGTGACAGTTTTGGGCGGTTTCCTGCGATCCGCGCTAGGCTCGCAGAAAGTCAGCTTGCCAATTCTTGACGCGCCGCTTGATTGTCTTGCGATCGTTAAGCCTTTCGTCCAGCACTTGCCGCGCCAGGCCGGGCAGTTCGTCGTCTCCCGCAAAACGCAGAGAGATCAGCTGCGGAACGGTGAACTCCGGGATTCTCGAGCGCAGGTCCGGCGCGAGCAAGCGCTCGAGCCGCAGACGCATTTCCAGACGAATCAAACGATCCTGAACGGTAAGCGAGAAAAGCCGCGCATACAGAAAGGCAACCACGAACGCCGCGCCGAGCAGCAAGTTCATGATGGAGGCAAAGTTAATTCCGTCCTTCAACTGAACGAGGCGCCATACGAAATTGATAAGGAAAACCGGCAACGCAAACATGTGGTAGGGGGGAACGAAACGGGTGTGATTCTCAAAGTTCTGCACTTTTACCTGTGCCACGTGTGACCTTCCTTTCCGCCGGATGGCGATTTAGCGAATAGGTTCCGGGCCATTTGGACAGCATGGCAGGCGCATTCTATCAGAGTTTGCTTTGAGGCGCGGCAGAAGACCTGTACTCACGGACGGCTATGAGAAAAGGCAATCGGAACCTTTTTTCAGCGTCAGGGTTCGATGTGCCCCTTTTTCATCGTTGCTGAAATTCAGGAGCTCCCAGCACCAGGCCGGTGATCGTGCCGAGATTGACTTGGGTTGTCGCGCCCGATTTGATTTGCACAATCTGCGGGTCGGCAGATTGCCTCTCCAGAGTCGAACGCGTGTTAACAGAGATTTGGCCGGCCAGGAACACATTGATGGCGCGGTCGAGCGCCTGGTAGGGATCTGCCTCCGCTTCACTGCCGAGCAGAGATGCGATCTGCACCTGGCTGCCTGCGACGCGATTGCCTGCCATCGCAAGCGCAAAGTTCAGGCGATTCAGCAGGGCTCCGGCATTCACCCACGCCGAAGCTTTATCGGAATAACCCGTCGGCGGCAAGCACTGGTAAAGCGGCTCCCCAATGCGCGTCACCCAATTGACCAGGGGCAGCGCGCTATCGACGTCAGCGCCCAGAGCGCGCGCCGCGGAAACCACCAATTCGAACGGCGTCTTGATCTTCGCCCGGTAAGCAGCCCTGGACCAGAATTCCGGCGAATAGATCATCGCGCGCATCACCTCGCGCAGATCGCCTCCCGATTTGCGAAACGCCGCGGCCATATGATCGACCACAGGGCCGGGCGGATTATCCGCGACGAAATGTTGGGCAAGTTCGAGCGCGATGTGATGCGCGGTGTGCGGGTCGCGGGCGAGCAGATCAAGCACCTGTTCGCCATCTCTGATTCCGCCAGCATGAATTTTCTTGCCCAGCACGCGCTTGGGCTGAGGATCATGTACGCGGTCGTCAAAGGAAAATTCCGGCTTCGTTCGAGCGTTGCGGATGGTCCAGCCGGTAAAACAGCGGGCCACTTCGATCACGTCTTGCTGCGTATAGTCGCCATCCACTCCCAGCGTGTGCAGCTCCATCAGTTCGCGCCCGTAGTTCTCGTTGAGCCCGCGGTTACCCACCCCAGGCAGACTCGCATATCGGCGGCCTCGCAGTTTTTCGGGATGCGACTTGAGCCGTTTGGCGGCTTGCGCATCAGCGCTGAGGTAATTATCCAGATAAAAGAGCATGGCCGGGCTTTTGGCGGTAGCGTCCAGCAGATCACGAAATCGGCTCAGGACACCAGGCCGGATGACATCGTGTTCATAAGAGGCGAGCAGCCAGAGATCCAGATCCTTATTGGCGAAGACGTTAAAGTGATTGAACCAGAAATCGGTCAACTGCTCTTGCAACTGGCGCTCGCTATAAATAGCGCGCAACGTCTTGGCCTGCTGGAGCTGACTGAGCGCCTCCTGCGGCAGTTTGCTTGGTTTGGGACGCACTCCCTGGGGAGGATGCGCCTGCGCATCCATCTGCTTTCGATATTCCTCAACGCTGATTCCCAGGCGCTTGGCGGCCACGTCAGGTTGTGGATATGCAGCGAGCAGCGCTTGCGAATTCAGGTTTGCTCCAGGCAGTGCCGCCAGGCG
>DASPYR010000016.1:0-3607 GCA_035636675.1 Rugosimonospora sp.
TAGATATAAGCGACGGCAGGGCCGCTCTCGCGCCGGATCTGGAGGAGAACTTAAGAAAAGGCGACCAAGCCTTCGACGACTTCCGCCGCGAGGTGGATGACTACGTGAGCAGAACAGGCATTGATGTGCCACAGCCGCAAAATGGTACCAGCGACGCCCATACCATTGGCGCTCTAGAGGCGCCTAGTGTGATTGACGTACGCGCCGCCGCGATTCGGTCAGTTATCTGGGCCACGGGCTACACCTTGGACTTCGACTGGGTGGAGCTGCCCATCTTCGACGAGCGCGGTGAGCCGGTCCATCGCCGCGGCGTAACGGCCGCGCCAGGGATTTATTTCCTCGGGCTGTCATGGCTGCACAAGGTGACATCGGCGTTCCTCTGCGGGGTCGGGCAGGACGCCCGCTATCTCGCGGAGCGGATCGCAGAAGACAGAAGATGACTCATAGCCGGTCCCTCCACCGTACCAATGAGTCGCAAGCGGCTCCGTACGGGGTCAAAAACAATGAAGTCGCTCAACACGCTCCGCAGGGACAGGGACGCGCAGTGAGTTGTGCCCACACAACCGCAAACGCTAACCCTCTTCGATTCTTACTAACCAGTGCCCAGATTTGCCCTGGTCCGGGAGCCAACTCAGCTCAAATCTGTGCACGTCTTTCAGAAGACTCTCGCGTCTACGAGTTACCTAGAACCCGGCCCGGGGTTCTCCCTCCGCTACAGGTGTAGGCTATGTATCCGTAGGCCCCGGTGTTACTCCAACGGAGGCCTGCAAATAACTAAGGCAGATAACGCTATGCGAAAACTCACCCGCCTGCTCGCGGTAGCGGTAGTGGTTCTGCTTGTGGCGCTTCCGGCCGCAGCGCAGTATCCGGCCAAACCGATCCGCCTTCTCATGCCGTTCCCCGCTGGCGCGACGGCCGATACAGTGGCCCGCATCGTCGCGCAGCCGCTCTCCCAGGTACTTGGCCAGCCTGTGCTGGTGGATAACAAGCCCGGCGCCGATGGTGCAATCGCGGCCGAGCTGACGGCAAGATCAGTACCTGACGGCTACACGTTGTTCTCTGCCGGTAACACCCCGATGCTGGGGGTGCCAACGCTGCGCAAAAATCCACCCTATGATCCGGTGGCCGATTTCGCCCCGATCACATCCATGGTCAAGTACGCGTTTTTCCTGGTTGTACATCCGAGCGTGCCAGCGAAGACGCTCCCGGAGCTAATCGACCATGTGCGCGCCAACCCCGGCAAGTTCAACTACGCGTCCGGGAACATCAATGGAATTCTTGCCGCTGCGCAGTTGATCTCTTTCGGCAAGTTGCAGATGGTGCACGTTCCGTACAAAGGGGAGGTGCTAGCGGTCCCCGATCTGCTCAACGCGCGCGTGCACATAATGTTCGGCACCGGGGGCATTACTGTTCCTCTCGTCAAGGAGGGCAAACTTCGGGCGCTTGCAACCCTGCTCCCGGCAAGAAGCCCCATGCTTCCGGACGTGCCGACGATAACCGAAGCGGGGATGCCGCAGCTTTCCGTCGTTATCTGGCAGGGTCTTTTCGGACCGGCGAAAATGCCGAAGGAAATCGTCGACCGGCTCTCTCGCGAAGTGAATGCCATCCTGCAACGCTCGGTAGTGCGCGAGCGGTTTGAAAAGCTCGGGGTCGAGGCCAGCGGCTCGACGCCAGAGGAGTTTGCCGCGTTTCTCAAGCAACAACTCGTCGATTGGGGCAGGGCCGCTCACGAGGCCGGGATGAAACCTGAGTAGTGACAAATCAACCTTTTGGAAAAGGGGGCGTTATGAAGAAATTGGTCAGCGTCTTAGCTGGTCTGGCGACAAGCGGGTCCAGACGCTCGAGGATGCTTCCCGATGTGCCCGCCTACAATGAAACGGGCATTCCGGAGCTGAAGGACTACAGCTCCACCCGATGGCTGGGCTTCGCCGCCACGGCATTCCGCCGGAGGCCGCGCGCAAACTGCAGGACGCGTTAGTCGAGAGTTGGTCGAGACCTTGCGACAATCTGAGGTCAGGGAGAAATACGCTAAAGAGGGAGCCGACGTCATCGTTTCGACCGCAGAGCAGTTCACTGCTTTCATGCGCGCCGAGCTGGAACGCAATCGGAAGGTGATCGAGAGCGGCGCGATCAAGTTCGACTGATGCGGATTTCCTCCGCCGCCGGGGTTTGCGGAGGGGCGGTGATAGCGGGAAGCCGAGCATGGAAAAACTCAATCTGACCGAGTCCGCCAAGATCAAGGTAGCTGCAACTTTTAACAGCGCGGCCGACCATTATGAGAATGCTCCGCTTGCCTATTGGGAAGTTATTGGTCGGCGCACGGTTGATCGACTTCAACTCCGCCGGGGCTCTACGGTGCTTGACGTCGGGTGCGGCACCGGCGCCTCCGCCCTGCCGGCAGCGGAGCGGGTAGACACAGGTGGAAGGGTTCTTGGAGTTGATCTTGCGGAGAAACTTCTCGACTTGGCGCGAGCCAAAGCGGCCAAGCGCAAGCTTCGTAACGTGGAATTTCGTCAGGGCGACATGACGGCGCTCGGATTCCCGGACGGAAATTTTGACGCGGTCGTCAGCGTGTTCAGCGTGTTTTTTGTTTCCGACATGGAAGGCTTGGTTCGGGAACTGTGGCGCATGGTAAAACCCGGCGGCAAGCTGGCGATCACGACTTGGGGGCCCTGTAATCTCGAGCCCGCTCACACCGTCTGGCGGGAATCGGTGCAGGCCGAGCGGCCGGATTTATATTCTCCATCCAGACGCTGGGATCGCATCGCTTTGCCACAACAGGTTCGCAAGCTTATGGAGGACGGCGGCGTTTCCAACGCCGAAGTCGTTTTGGAGAGCGCGAGTCAGGCTCTGCGGGCACCGGAAGACTGGTGGGCGATCGTGATGGGCACAGGCATGCGAGGCACGGTCGACGCCATGGACGGAAAGACAGCCGCGCACATTCGCGACCGCAATATCGACTGGGTCCGCGATCACGGGGTCGAGTCCGTGGAAATAAACGTGATCTACGCGGTCGCAACCAAAGAAGCGGGTTAATGCACGCATTCTAACTCTCAGCTGACGCTGGATGTAAGCGAAGTACGGCGCGCACTAACCAAGGGTGCCCAGTTTCACCTCTACGGGAGTCGTTCTATCCTTCTGGCGTTGGCCTATGATGTATTCGTAGCCCCCGTGTTACTTGACGGGGACCGGAAGGCAGCTCTAGATCAGAGCCAGTTAGGGAGGAAAAACATGAAAGACTCTTTATCCCGGCGCAAATTTCTGCAAGCGGCAGCGGCTGGGGCAGCCGTTGTCGGCTTTGACCTACGAGAGCGTTCTTGGGTCACCCAAGCGAGAGCCCAGGTTCAGTCGTTTCAAGGCGTTCCAAAACTGGACGGCGTACTACTTTTCGATGAAGCATCCCGGAAGGCA
The DNA here is from genome assembly GCA_035636675.1 of Rugosimonospora sp. Lineage (GTDB taxonomy): Bacteria > Acidobacteriota > Terriglobia > Acidiferrales > UBA7541 > Palsa-189. Next base: position 3,412 of record DASPYR010000016.1, read on the forward strand.
ATCGCAGTTGACCTCAGCAACCTCTTTCATCGGATCCCCGCAGCGGTGCTCCGGACGGGATCCTTTCGGGACATCGTCAAAATCGTGCAATACGCGAATCAGCGCTCGCTCAAGGTCGTGATGAAGGGCAGAGGGCACTCGCAGTATGGTCAGACCCAAGCTGAAAACGGCATCGTCATCGATTCTGGAAATCTCA
>DASPYR010000017.1:0-7728 GCA_035636675.1 Rugosimonospora sp.
TCAAGAAATGGATCATGATGGTCACCGCGGCGCAGCCGCTCACAATGGAGGTTCCCGAATATCCGCACGGCCAATACGACAAGGAATTGCGGGACAAAATACTCGCGTACAAGGGCCTCCGGGGCATTCGCACCTACGACGTCACGGACCCGCACAAGCCCATCCTCCTGCAGGAATACAACACCGGCGCGAAGGGAAATGGCACTCATCACAATTTTTACGATGGTGGCCAGTACGCTTATCTCGATTGCGGCTGGGATGACCAGTTGCGCCTGGAGAATCTCGAGCGGCCCTATAGCAACGCTTTGATGATTGTCGATATGTCCGATCCCGCCAACGTCAAAGAGGTCTCGCGCTGGTGGGTGCCGGGGCAACGGTTAGGCGAGGAAGAAGAATACAAAAAGTATCGGTTTGCGGGTGACCACACTTCCTGGACCGGCAACCACGGCGCCATCACCGTCCCCAAGCGCGTGGAGGACGGTGGTACCGTAGGCTATGGCGGTTTTGGCGCGTTCGGAATGTACGTTATGGATCTATCTGATATCAAGCACCCCAAGCCCTATGGGCACGTGCAGTACGAATTCGATACCTTCGGCACCATCCCGTTTCACACCTGCCTGCCCATAACTGCCGATGCGGCCCATCCGCGGCTACAAAATATAGTCGTCGCCGCGCATGAGTCCGTGGAAGCCGACTGCCGTGAGAATTACCATACCCCTTACGTCATCGACGTAAAAGATCCGCGAAATCCAAAAATTATCGGCTTCTTTCCTCGCCCCGCGGCTCCGCCCGATGCTCCCTACACGGATTTCTGCTTCGCGCGCGGGCGCTTCGGCTCGCATAACACCCATTGCTGGTTGCAGCCCGGCGCCGCCAAGCCAAATATCGTCGCGATGACCTGGTTCAATGCAGGGATCCGCATTTTCGATATCTCCGATCCCACCGCTCCCAAAGAAGTCGCCTGGTTCGTTCCGCCGCGCGATGGCGAGATGGATAAATATGAAAGTTGGTGGCGCGGAACCACGGAGAACGTCTTTATCGAATGGGACCGTAACCTTATCTGGATCGGCACGCACGAAGGTACCTATTGCCTCTCCAGCCCAGCCCTGGGAAAACCTGTGCTCGAGCCTGCCAAAGTCCAGAGGTGGTCGATTCCATTTTGCAATGTGGGCTGGGACAACCAAACTCCCGCCACTCTTTACTTCGGAAGAGGTCTCAGCCAGATGAGTTGAACCGTGGCTGGACGCGAAGGCCATCGTGCTGCATCGGATTCGAGCGTGCCTGTCGAGGTGACAACAGAGAGGCGTAGCCATGCTCCACGCGGGTAGCCATGGGTTCCGGCTTTGCCCCACTCGCGGTGCCTTTAACAAGGCCTTGAGCATCGAATGATCGAGCAACGGGGTGCCGGTCCACCAAATCATTTAGGGTCCAGATCAGCAATGATCAGGGTTCTGGTTGTCGACGATAACCAGGAGTTCCGTGCGGCTGTTCGGGATCTCCTCGAGGGCGACCTGCAAATTCGAGTCGTCGGAGAAGCCTGCGACGGCCTTCAGGCCATCAGCTTAACCGCGCATCTGCAGCCCGACCTGATTCTCATGGATATTGCCATGCCTCTAATGAACGGCCTGGAGGCTACTTCTGCCATTCGTGAGAGGTGGCCCCAGGTCATCGTCATACTTGTTACGGCGATACCCAGCAACTCTTATCAGCAGATTTCCGACCGCTGCGGCGCCAATGCTTTCTTGCCCAAGGAAGAAATGGGTTCGCGTCTTATTCCCACCATGCACCGCCTCGCTTGCGCGACTTTGCCCGGATAAGCTTCGGGAGCCACGGAACCGCAGCTTGTGGGCGAACCAGTATCTGGCGCAAGTTTTTTCCGAAACTGATAAAAGCCGGCTCGTCCTTCAGACCACTCCCTGCTGGCGCAAGCGCTGAATCTGCTGCGGCGTGTATCCGAGTTCCGTGAGGATTGCGTCTGTATCTTGGCCCAGCGCCGGAATCGCCTCCATGCGAGGCTCTACGCCGTCCAGGAAAACTGGCGGCGCAAGGGCCGGCAACGGCCCGACCGGGGAAGGAACATTTCGCCGGCGTCCCCTCGCCGTATGCTGCGGGTGAGCCAGAAGTTCCTGCACCGAATTCATTCGCGAGTGAGCGGTACCCGCTCGTTCTAGCCGCTCCACAATCTGGTCCAGCGTCAGAGCGCCGAAAATCTCGGAAATCAGGATCCGCAGTGCTTGTCGATTGTCCGAGCGCCGTGAGTTGCTATCGAAACGCGGATCCGCCGCGACTTCCGGCCTCAACAGCACCAGCGCACAAAATTGCCGCCATTCTCGTTCGTTTTGAATCCCGATATTGATCTGCTTGCCGTCTCCGGTGAGGTAAGGCCCATACGGGGCGATGGACGCATGTTCTGCGCCGCTTCGTGAGGGGGCCGAGCCGCCGTATACCCCGTAATAGGCCGCAGGCAAGACCCATTCGCTGAGGGCATCGAACAATGACACCTGCACGAGGCCTCCTCGGCCGGTCCTTTCCCGCCTGTATAGGGCCATCAGGATCCCGCTGAAGGCATAGACGCCGGCCGCTATGTCCGCCACCGAAATCCCGGCCTTGCAGGGCGTTTCTGATGTTCCGGTGATGGAAACCAAACCCGTCTCGAACTGCACCAAAAGGTCGTAAGCCTTCTTATCTTGATAAGGACCGTCCGATCCGTAGCCACTTATCTCACATACAATGAGCCTGTGATTCCGAGAGAGCATGACTTCGCTTTTCAAGCCCGCTCGGTCGGCAGCGCCCGGCGCCAGATTGTGTATGAAAACGTCGGTGTCTGCCGTCAGTTTCCTTACGATCTCTGCGGCTTCCGGGCTCTTGAGGTCCAGGGTGAGACTCTGCTTTGACCGATTGAGCCAAACGAACCAGCTCGACATTCCGCGCACTTTGTGGTCGTAGGCACGGGCGAAGTCGCCCCCTTCGGGACGCTCGATCTTAATGACCCGGGCGCCAAAGTCCGCCAATTGGCGTGAGGCTAATGGGGCCGCTACCGCCTGCTCCACGGAGACAATTTTGACGCCTTCGAGCGGTAGCATGAATCAATAGAGTTTCGCAGAAAGCACATTGCTATGGAAGGCTGCGAAGAGACTGCTTCGTGAAGACGGTGCCCACGTAGAACATTTTCGCATTCGGGCAACGTTAGCAATCCCGCGGCGGGCGGTGCTCGAATTGCGCTTTGTCGTCTTGCCTGAGTCTAATTCTCGAAGATCAATTCAGGGTTTTGCCGTTCCAACAGCGGCATCCCTGATCTTATCGTTGAAGTGTTCCTCTTCGGAGGGGACGCAGAGTTCCTCAAAGATGGCCGCTTTCGCCCGTACAAATGTGACCGTCTCTCCGACCCACGGCGCCGTATACGCCTTGGGATCGGTAATGGTCATGTCCAGCTTCAACGTGTCGGCATCAGGATGGCGCCAGCGCTCCACGAGGACCATTTGATCGCTATGCGGATTGCCGAAGTGGTCGAGCCAAGTCCGGTCGTCGTAACCAGTCGACGTAATGACGAACGTGTCGCCCTCCCATTTGCCCACTGAATATCCCATCCAAGCGGCATCGGCGTCCTTGGGGAGTTGTCGGCCATCGGTCCAGATGGTCCGCCATATGTCGTGGTACTGCATGTGTATTAAGACTCTGTCTGAAGCCTGAACGATCTCGAAGGGCCGCAGATTTGCCTCGTAGAGGTCGCGCGGATAGCCCATTGGATCGCAGGTGGAAACATCGTCATTGCCCAACCCTGGAGGAACGGATCGGGGGCCATAACTGGGCTTTGTGGCTTCAAACTTGCCTTTCGCCCATTCGGTCATGGGAGGCGGATAGGTTTGGGACCTCATTTGGTCTGGAATGCTCTTATCTTTTATGTCCAACCACTTGTCGTTAAGGGCATGCCTTTCGAAATAGCCCTCCCTGGTGGGCGAGGACCAAACGCCTGCAAGGTCGTGTGAGTTGTAGGGCTTGGGCTTCGATAAATCCTTCGGCAATTCCTCCGGTTTCCACGCTCCCGGGGAATATCCCTTGGTACCGTAGGTCTGGGCGAATGTGACGGCTGAGAACGCCAGCACCATCGCGAGGATCGCGAGCAAATCGATGAAGCGATTTCGCATTTTGCAACTCCCTTGTGATTCAGACGCTCGCCGGGCGCGGCCGATTACTGGCCAGGCTCGTCGGTCAGTTTGGCGCCATTTCCTTTATGACCCTTTTCCGGCAGGGTTCGGCCATCGGCGGTCGTAAATTCCCGAAGCACGATGCGTGGCGCGCCGGACTTGGCGAGGTGGCCGGAGATGGTGATCTTGTCGCCTGGCTTCAGGATGTCCTTGCTCAAGCCGGACATGGAGAGCGCGTGAGGATTGCCGAGTTCGGCGCCCCAATGCTCCACGTTACCCTTCTCATCGGTCACGTCGAACAGAATGCCGCAGTGGGGGTTGGCCCAAATCCATTCGGTTACGGTTCCCTTCAGCGTAACCGTCTTCTCCGTGTCGTATGCCACCCCTGTTCCGTGATGTGCCAAGAGTGGGACGCCTGCCAGCGCAAACGCCAAGATTAAAGCTAAGCAGGCTGCGGACTTAAACTTCATATAACCCCTCCGGAGCGGATCCATTTGGAGCCCATTTACAGGCTATTAGCACAGAATGACTTGCCGAGGCAATAGCTGCCGCATCGCGTCCGCGGAATTCAAGGCAGGACGATGGCTGAATGCGGCCCGTCGGCAGGGATCCAGCAGTCCGAAGGACGATTCCTCGGGGTGTTACAGTTCAAAATGGTTAGAGTTCGAAATGAAAGATGTCCAGAACCACATTGGTCCGCCGGTTCAGCAGCACAATGTGGGCGCCAATGACGACGTGGGCGCAATCGGGAGGCGGAGGAGGCAATCGTCGTTCGAGGTCCGGCGGGCAGGGCTGGATGCGCTTCTGCAATCCGGGCGGGAGCGTTCCGCGACGAACGAGTTGCCTCTCAAGACCGGGGGGCAATTGATCCCTTTTGGCGAGTCCGGGAGGCAAACCGGCGCGATGTTCTTCGTACCAGTGGTGCATCTCATCCCGGTCGTGATCGCTATAGGAGCCGTCTCGATCATCGCCATCGTTATCATGACCGTGTCCGCGCTCCTTGCCATGCCCATTCCCGCGGCCCTGCGCGAGCGCAAAGTTTCCGCTCGTCGCAAAGATTCCCAGGGCACAGGCACAGAACCATCTTCTCGATTGCATGAGATTGCCTCCGAGATTCGAAGGTAGACCAACTCATGCCCCGTGACAACGGGTGAGCACGCCCGTGAACCGTGAACGTCAACAGGCGCCCGCGCAAGACAAAATTCTCGAGCGGAGCCGTGCGCGAAGCAAGCGCGGGACCGGGAAAGTGGGTCCGCAACCGAGCGGAAAGTGAACGGGTCAGACGCGGAGGATCATCACTTCGGTGGACTTGATCAGCGCGGCAACCGTCTGGCCCTTCTGCAGACGCATCTCGCGAACAGCATCTGCGGTGATAATGGAAGTGATGTGCTGGCCGCCGATGGAGAGCGTCACCTGAGCCATCAGCCCCATGGTCTTGATGTCAGTGACGCGGCCGATAAGCTGATTTCTCCCGCTGATCCTGCGGAAGTTGCTGCGGCGCTCGCGGACGTCGCCGGTTTCCCCGGCGCGGTACAGGAATTTGTCGATCTGCTGTTCCGGGATGCGATGGTGGCCGCCGGCCGTCTTGACGGTGCGGATCTTGCCCTTGTAGATCCACTGCTTGAGTGTGGGATAGCTAACGCCCAGGACCTGGGCAGCTTCACGTGGCGAGAATAGCTTTCCTGGTTGCACTGCTGTTGTTTGTGAGGCGAAATCCCCAGACAGATCCCAGCTCATCAGCCTGAGGCGGAATCGCCCGGGGCGATCCCAGCCGGATGTGACTCTCGCCGCCGGGCACTCAGGCTGATTGCAGCATTACGCTTTCCAGGGCCGCCCGCAATTTGTGGATGTCGGCCTCAACATGCAGTCTCTGCTGAGCTAACTCCCGCTCGCTGCGCCGCTTGATGCTGATCTCCGGGTCCTTGAGCTGGTGACCGGTGAGCACGGCGACGACGTCCGCGCCATCCGCCACTTTGCCGGAGCGAACCAATTTGTGAATGCCCGCGACCGAAGCTGCGGATGCTGGCTCGCAGCCCACGCCATCTTTCGCCAAGGCGGCCTTCGCCTCGAAAATCTGCTCGTCAGTAACGGCCTCGCACAGGCCCTCGGTTGAACGAAGGGCGCGAAGAGCTTTCTTCCAGTTCACGGGATTGCCGATGCGAATGGCGGAGGCCTCGGTACGCGGCTGAACAGGAATGATCTCGTCCGCGCCCGCGGCGATCATGGTGTAAAACGGGCTGGCCCCCTCGGCTTGAACGACCACCAGGCGCGGCAGTTTATCGATGAGCCCGAGCTGCCGGAGTTCCAGCAAGCCTTTTCCGACCGCGGAGACGTTTCCCAAATTTCCGCCGGGGAGAACCAGGTAATCCGGTACGCGCCAATCGCGTTGCTCGAGGATTTCGAAGACGATGGTTTTCTGGCCTTCCAGACGAAATGGGTTCAAGGAATTCACCAGGTAGAGGCCCAGCTCGTCGGTGAGTTCGCGAAGCATTCGGAAAGCCTGATCGAAGTTTTCGCCCATCTCGATGACCACGGCGCCAAATTCGAGAGCTTGTGCCAGCTTGGCGGTAGAAATTTTCCCGAAGGGAACAAACACCACTGCTTTCATCCCCGCGCGCGCAGCGTAGGCCGCCATGGAAGCGGAGGTATTGCCGGTGGAGGCGCAAGCCGTGACGCGGCTGCCGAGAATGGCGGCCTGCGTGATGCAGGCGGTCATGCCCAAATCTTTGAACGAACCTGTGGGATTATTGCCTTGATGTTTGATGGAAAGCCGCACGCCCGCCCAATCTCCGGTGCGGTTCACTTCGACAAGTGGCGTGCGGCCCTCGGAGAGGCTCACCACCTCGGCACCAGCAGGCACGAAAGGCAAAAGCTCCCGGAAACGCCACACGCCGCTCTGGTCGATGATGGCGCTGTTCATTTTGCGCTGTTGCCAAAGTTTGAACACCGAATGCCGATCGAGGCGCGAGAAATCGTATTGGACGTCGAGCAGACCGCCACATCCCGGGCACTGATGCTCTTTACTGTCGAGCGCGTAGCGCCCTTCGCAGCCTTTCTCGATGCATTGCAGGAAAGCGGAAGTCATGGAATCGCGCCGATCGGTGATCCTGTCGCGGCGCTCTTTGGACGCACGCATACGGGCACCGAGGACGCAGCAGTCTGAAGATTATACGCGGCGGGCAGGAAAGGGCAAACCACCCAGAAAGTGCGCTGTATGTATTGTAAATGCGCCCTATGAAGTTGTGGGGGACGGCGCGGCGACGTAACTGCCGAGGATGCGCACTTCTCTGGTGCGGCGGCGCAATTCCTCGAGCGCCGCCTGCGTTCCCGGCGCTTGGGGCGAGGCCATCAAATCGAGATAAAAACAATACTCGAAGGGATGGCCCACGATGGGCCGGCTTTCGATCTTCACCAGATTAATGTTTTCGCGGGCAATAGGTTCCAGGGCCTGATGTAGGGCCCCGGGTTGGTGCAGCAGGAAAACAACGAGCGAAATCTTGTTGGCTCCCGCGGGCATGCCGGGCTCAGGAGAGAGAAGGACAAAACGGGTGTAGTTCTCGCGATGGTCTTCGAGATGAGATTG
>DASPYR010000018.1:0-8459 GCA_035636675.1 Rugosimonospora sp.
CGCACGATCAGCGTCAGAACGAGCAGCGTGTAGGTATCGAAGGCAAAACCGATGCAGGCCACCCCGCAGATCAGCCACTCCGTCGCGGTCAAGTGCCAGATTTTGACTTTAGGCAAAGCGCCCTGGGCTTGCGCGGTTTCGGTTGCGTCTGAGCTGCTCGGTGCGCGTGTCATGGCACTTCGCTCTGGAAGCGCTGCACAAGCTTTCGAGCGATCTTAAGCGGCCTAGTATATGCGCGAACTGGAATGCCGCAAAATGCACTTCTGACGAGCGCCCTCTTCCGCGCTTCTGGTAGTAACCTAGGGAATGCTCTACACTTTGTGCTCACAGGGAGACCCTTCGTGCATAGCGCCGGGACGCGTGTTCTCACCGTGAGCGAACTGGACGCGGGCAGAGCGTGAAATCGGAATCGCGAAATGGATCACGAAGCCGTCGAGAAACAAATCATTCGCGAACCGCTCGCGAACTCCCTTCTCTAACGCGATCTCACACCACCATTGAGGCGAATCCCGTCCCGAAAGTCGCTGTGGCTCGGGTCAAGCGGCGTTATTCACCAAAACATCGATGACAATGGACTCATGCGCCGAGGCGGCGTTTATTTGATGGCGAGGAGCTCGACGTCGAAGATCAGGGTGGCGTTGGGAGGGATGACGCCGCTGGCGCCGCGCGCTCCGTAACCGAGTTCCGGCGGAATGCGCAATTGCCGTTTGCCCCCGACTTTCATTCCTGATACGCCTTCATCCCAGCCTTTGATCACCTGGCCGGCGCCGAGCTGAAACATGAATGGCTGGCCGCGATCGACGGAGCTATCGAACTTCTTGCCATCCTTGGCGAGCCAGCCGGTGTAATGGACGCTGACCGTTTTCCCCGCTGACGCGGTGGCGCCGGTCCCTTCCTTGAGATCCCAATATTGCAAGCCGGAAGATGTGGACTTGCCTTTTCCGGTCACTTTGGTGGGGCTGGAATTATCGTTTTGGGCGCGGGCGGAGACCGCGGCGAGAAGTGCGAAGAATACAAAAAAGGCGAGGTACTTTGGTTTCATGGAACTCTCCCTAGGGGCGCATGATATACCAGTCCTAGGTCAAAACGAGGCGGATTTAGGTAGTGGGCCAGATTCCGATAAGCAACTGACTAGGCTTTTGCCTAGACAGGGACGGAAGAAAGTTGCGCAGATCGGCCGCTTGAAGAATGAATAACTTAGCGGCCACTTTCTTGGAGAAGACTTACCAGGAACTGGCCCGAGTCGAGAATCGAGCTTTTCGGAAAATGCCCCTCGGCCGAGGCAGCCGCCTATTGTGCTACTAAATCCCTTTCCTGGCTTCTGCGAGCCCGGCAGGCTGCGGAATCCTAATCGCTCAAGTTATTCTTGATTTGGACCCTGGCGCCAGGTACCAAGCGCACTTGGCCGTCGGTCACCACGGTCTCGCCGGGTTTGAGTCCCTTGTCAATGACCGCTTGTCCTTCGACGCTACGGCTCGACGCCACCGCGCGAGGCGCGACGGTGCCGTCGGCCTGGACCACGTACACAAAGGACCCTTGCTGGCCGGCGGTGATGGCCTGAGAGGGAATCACGGTGGCGTTTGATTGCTCTGCAAGCGTCATTAGAGTGTTCACGTACAAGCCCGGCCAGAGAGCGTTACTTGAGTTGTCGAACAATGCCCGCACGCGAATCGTTCCCGTCGTCGTGTCTATGGCGTTGTCTACAAAAACGAGCTTTCCTACTTCTGGCCGGCCCGAACTGTTGGGCACGGTCGCTTCGACGCGCAGCGGTCTCGCGGCCAGATATTTCTTGACGTCGGGCAGATACTCTTGAGGCACCGTAAAGTCGACGGGGATCGGGGAGAGCCGTTTGATGACCACAATCGGCACGTCGGCGACCTTCACCAGATTCCCCGGCTTAACGAGCACTGCGCCGGTGCGTCCATCCATCGGCGAGTAAATCTTGCAGTACTCCAGATTTACCTGCGCCGTTTTGAGCGCCGCCTCGTTCGCAGCAACCGTGGCCTCAGCCGCAGCCGCAGCGCTGGTAGAGGCATCCGCATCCGACGGGGACACGACTCCGTCGCTGAGCAGCTTCGCAAGGCGCTGTGCCTGAGCCCGGCTGTTTGCGGCGACGGCCTTGTCTCGCATAAGTGTCGCTTGCACCTGCGCTAGGGCGGCTTCATAAGGTCGCGGATCGATGGTAAACAACAATTGGCCCTTATGAACGAAGTCGCCCTCTTTGAAATGCACGTCAAGAAGTTCGCCGGCCACCTGGGCTTCCACGGAGACGGTGTAGCCTCCGACGTTGCCGATGGCAGTCAGTTGCACTGGCATGGCCCTTTGCGTGACCTTCGACACAATGACGGGAATAGCCGCCGCGTGCGGCGCAGGCGCCGCTTGCTCCTTCGAACACCCGGAGGCCGCCACAAGAATGAGAAAAAACGCGGCCCAGAATCCGAGTTCAGACCCGCACAGGGATTTCGATTTCGAGCTTGCGAGCACGGTAGGATGACCGTCCATATTGACCTGTTTTGGCTTGCTTTATCACCTGGAGGCCCACCACATCTGGTCCGCAATTCTACGCTTTAGACGCGCTTCGTTTGTCCTGCGTTTCACCCTCTGCGCAGCCGGCATGGTCCAAGAGCGCGGCGGGGCCTAGGCGAGCTATGCCAACCCCCGAGAAATGAGATTATCGGAAAGTGGCCTAATGACCAAAAATTTCGAACTGACCCGCTGCCAGGTAGGTACGCGGTTGTAGGTAGGGCCAGATTCCGAAAAGCGCGGGTCGCGAGGGCTGAACCCAAATGTCATAACTCGCTGACGAGCAATTTATTTGATTTCCTCGGGGCGGGGATGAATCCGGCTCTTTTGTTACCCCATCGAATGCGGATATGAAGCTCATCTCGGTCAATGTAGGGCTACCGCGTCAAGTCGTGTGGGACGGCGGAAGCGTGACGACCGGCATTTTCAAGCAGCCTGTCCCAAGGCCCATCCGCGTTGAACGCTTGAATTTGGTTGGAGACAAGCAGGCGGATTTGTCTGTGCATGGCGGACCCTATAAGGCTTTGTACGCTTATCCCGTGGAGCATTACGTTTACTGGCGCAACGAGCTACCTGACGAAGAGCTGCCTTGGGGGATTTTCGGAGAGAATCTCACCATGGAGGGATTGCACGAAAGCGCTGTACGCATCGGAGACCGCTACCGCGTTGGGACGGCGGAGTTGATTGTCACGCAGCCCCGCGTGCCTTGTTATAAGCTGGGGATCAGGTTCGGAAGGCCGGAGATGGTCAAGCGCTTCCTGAATAGCCGGCGTTCGGGCTTTTATTTTGCAGTGGCTGAGGAAGGCGAACTCACGGTTGGAGACTCCATCGAGCTCGTCGCACGCGAGGCAAACAGCCTCACGGTTGCCGACATCAACAACCTGTACACCTTCGAGAAGAACGATCGCGAAATGCTGCAGCGCGCCGTGCAGCTAAAGGCCCTGCCGGAGACTTGGCGCAGCCGCTTCCAGGAGCAATTGCAAAGAATTGCTCGCTAGGCCAGGCGGGTCCCGGTAGACCGGCCCAGCCCGAACCCGGCTGCAGAACCCGAAACCCCCGCCGTATTGGCGATGCCTAAACTAAAAAGCGAGTATTCGCCTGTCGTGCCCGAGATGCCGTCTACACGGGTCCACGAAGGGGGTCCGGCAATGGCGCTGCACGGACAGTGGGATGAATTAGCTCCTTGCGGAAATCGTGGCCGACCGAGCCAGTTGAAAGGTCAGCCTTGTCTCCGCCGGCACGCGGATGTCCTTTTTCCCTGAGTACGCTGCGCCTGCGGTTCCCGCGCCAGCGCCGGCCGCACTGCCAATCACAGCGCCCTTGCCGCCGCCTGCGATTCCGCCGATCAAGGCGCCTAGACCTGCGCCACCGCCGATCAGGATGCCGTTGCGCTTGTTGTGATTTTTCCCAATGCGGCCCTCGTCGCTGGTGGCGATATCGTATAATTCTCCGCCTACCTCGACGGAGTCGAGCGTGAGAACAAGCCGCGCGATGCCGCTCAGGCGGCCGGAAGCCTGCGCGTCCACGACGTGACCCTTCACGCGCGCGTCCTTGGGGATGACGGTCTTGCCATCAATCACAATCGGAACCGCAACACTGGCCTGAAACATATCGCCGGGATGATTCTCCATAGACGAGAGACTCTGATCGAGGAGAACGGTTAAGTCCGTTCCTTCAGGGACGGTGATCGGCCTATTCGATCCAAAAGTCCTGCTGAGCAAGCCGGGCTGGTCGTTTCCCTGATCCGTTTCCTTCGCAGCCTGCGGATTCTGCGCGCAGCCCGTTATGACAATGCAGAGTAAGAGCGATAAACCGGTTGGCACAAGTCTCCTCTTAGCGAACAGTCTCATAATGGTCGTCCTCCTCAAAATGCACCTTCTATAGTGCTCCCCGCCAAAGAATGGCCGCCGCTCCAAGACACCGCTCCGGTCACCATTCCATATTCCTAGGTCTAGCAGACGAATCGTTGTGAGTTTTTTGCGGCCAGTTCAACGCAACAGGCAGCGAACCAGGACAACGGCATGGTTGGCGCTCGTCAGCGTTTTTTCGTAAAGGAGCGCTTATCAGGATTTCAGTTGTGGGGATGCCTTTCGTAGTACCGCGATCAGATCGCCCGCAGCGGCCGGTGTCTGCACCTCCGACCCGTTGATGATCTCAGCGGCACCGATAGAACGGCGATAGAGGTTGCGGTTGGCGCCGCTATCCGGTCGCAGCGTTGATCCTTCGAGCGAGATGCCTGCAAAAGCTCCCCGCGCACGTGAGTAACTCAGGATCTCCGACCGCATATAAGCATCGGTGTCCGCCGAGGCCAAGCGTCCTACCGGACCAGCTGCGGCCGATGCATCGGCACCCAGCCTTACTTTGCTATGCAAAAGGCTGTTCGCCCCACGATCATTCATCACTAGAAACACGAAGTCAGTTGCTTCGCCGCCAATCTGGAAGCCGACGCTGCCGCCTTCGAGCGCGTACATCGCCGGTGCACCCCATGGACCCGAGAAATTCTTGCCCGTTCGGCAAACCATGGTCCCGCGTCCATAACTCCCGCCGACCACGACGGCGGCCTTGAGCACCGACGGCATAACGATCACGCAGCGGGCCTTATCGAGCAGACCTTGCGGGATGTTGTCGGGAATCTTGAGAATTTCCTGCATGACCAGGTCCGCATTTTGAAGGCGGTCTTGCTCACGTTTCTGCTCGCCCGCTTCCCTGGCGAACATGAGCGGAGCGAGCGCGAGGATTCCTAACACAACGAGAATCGATCGCTTCATGACAAACCTCCTCAAGTGGCTTCCGATTCTTTCCTCCAACCCTGTCCCAAGGGAGCAATATGCCTGCCAGTCGAAACACAAGTTGCTAAGTGGACGGCAAGTCAGGCAGTTAGCTACCGCTTCTTACCGTCGTTCGAAGTGGTACTAGAACGTGTAAGATTGGCGCCTTATCGGCAAATCTACGATCGGCTATGCACTGTTGAACGCGACAAGAAGGGAGGTCCAGAGGCTTGTCAATTGCTACACCAAAGCTCACCCAATCAGAAAACGTTACAGGCACTTCAACTCGATCACTGATCCTTATCTAGATACTCCTGGGGCACGTCGTCTTCCGGCACTTGCTGCGTCCGTACCTGTCCCTGATCGGCATTCGGAGCATTTTCCACGCCCTGCAATACCTCGGCCTCCAAGGCATTCCCTTCCTCTAGCAATTCTTGAACACTCTCCGAATCAGCCGTCGGGCGGCTCGATAATCCCTGTAAGTCCCCGGACTGTCCGCCCCGGCGCTCTCGCGGCTCCCCGGACCGGAGCGCTACCGTCCCCACACCCTGGCGCCTACTGGGTACTCGCTTTCTCTTTGGTGATGCCTTCTTTCTTGCGACAGAGGACTTCCTGGAAGCTGCGTTTTTCTGCACCACTTTTCTCTTCGGCGCCGTCTTCTTAGCGGCGGCCTTCCGCTTCGTCCGCTTGTTTTTGTTTCGCATGCTGGCAGTTTACCATTGATCCTAATTACTTACTGGGGTACTTCCTGGGCCGCACCGGCTCCAAACCAGTCTTCTCGATGGCCGTGTAGTGGGCTGGGGACGCGAGCCACTGGATGAGCGCCTTGGCTGCCTCCGGATGTTTTGACGTTACCGGGATGCCCGCGGCGAAGACGGTGACTCTCTGCGCGCCGGGCGGCAGCTCTCCTACGATGTCGATGCCCTTCACGGGAAGCAGCTCGCTGATTTGTTGAAAGCCGATCTCCGCCTCTCCGCTGGCGACAACTCCGCCGACCGGGTCAGCTTCGATTTTTTTGCACTTGCCCTTGATCTGCTCGGCGATACCGAGCTTCGGAAACAACTCGGTGGAGAGATAGACGCCGCTGGCGCTGTCGGAATAAGCAATCGATTTCGCCGCCAACAACGTGCGCTTCAGCTCTTCCACGGTGCTGATATCGGGCTTCGGCGCTCCGGCCTTGACGGCCATACCGATTTTGGATTGGGCCAGGTCGACGCGGTTGTCCGCGCGAACCTTGCCCTGCTTGATCAGATCGTCAAGCGCTGGGCCGGCCATGATCACGACGTCGATCGCTTCGCCGCGTTCGAGGCGAATGGGAATGGCGTTGTGCGTTGTTCCCATGGAGGGGCCGAACTCGGTCACGAGTTTGTCATGCGTGGCGCGTTCGTATGCGGGGACCAACTCCAGATAGGCGGCCGTGAACGCGCCGGAAGTCACCACTTTGATGTTCTCTTCTTTGATCTGGGGCGCGCGCACCGTAGCGGCGGTAAGAAGCGCGCAGGTGAAAGTGAGGAACGCCGTCCTGGCGGCACTCCTGTGGGGAATCATTTTCAAGAGCCTCCTTTCGCAGCGGTCCCGTTCATTGCTCTCCAGGCTCATTGGTTGAGCAGGGGGATGTTTTTGGCCTGCGGGGCAGGCGGGAGCGATTTCAGGAAGGCGTAGATGTCGGCGACATCCTGGTCGGAAACGACTTTGCTCGTGTAGGGAGGCATATTGCCGGTGGGCGTGTGAATGTAGCGCGCGAAGGCGTCGATCGTCAGCGCAGGAGGGCCGATGCGCGGCGCGCCGGTTGACTGCGATCCCTGACCAACGCGGCCGTGGCATTCGTAGCAGCCATAGCTGGCGTAAATGCGGCTGCCGTTTTGCGCATTGCCGCTGAGAGTGGAGAGGTTGCCCGGAGGAGCGGGATTGGCCGATTGGAGAAAAGCGTAAATATCCGCGAGGTCGGCGTCGGAAACTGCCTGCGGGGTAAACGGCGGCATTTTGCCCGCGGGCTGGCGGACATATCGAGTGAAATCGCCAAAGGGGCTTGGCGGCGGGGCGAGGGCCGGACCTGCGGCGCCTTGGCCCTCGGGGCCGTGGCACGTCGCGCACATGTGAATGCTGAACGCGTCTTTGCCTTTCTGGGCGTTTCCTGCGGGTGCGTTCTGGGCGCGGGGAGCGGGATTTTGCGCGGGCCGGTTTTGGGCGTGCGCGAGCGAAGACGCCCCGAGCGCTGCGGGGAGCAGCGTTAGCGCGAAGGTCAGCCGCAGCGGCAGATGCGCACTAGCTTTCAAGCGAGCCGATGACCTCCCGGCAGCCGTTCTCACGCGTTTATATCACAGGCGGGCGATTGCCGGTACGGGCGCGTACGGCCAGCGGACCATGCGGACTATCCAGGAGCCAGACGACCACGTCGCCCGGACGGTTTGGCACAGGGCTATAGATCGGCGGGGGCACGCCCACCCCATTGCTGAACTGGCGGATGGTTTCTTCCGGGGAGGAGCCGACGGCGATGATGCCGGTCATGGACTTGAGTGCCGCCTCGAGGACTGCCTCTACATGGACCGTGATCAGGACCAGTCCCGTTAAGTGCCGGGGTATGACGCCGATGGCCTGGCCCCGCTCTCTGGGCAAAAGGTGATGAGCTTCGTCCAAGATGATCCAATGCGGGCGGCCCATCTTGGCGCGAAGCTCCTGCAGCTTGGGAAACAAAGCGGCGAAGAACAGCGGGCGGTCCGCCAGCGGAAGTCCCAGCAAATTGACGATCAGCGAAGATTTGGGATTGTGCAGGATCTGAAATATTTCCGTGATATTGGGTGGCCGCTCCGAGTTGCCGAGCGTGATGATGTGTTCCCGATGCGAATAATCGCCCTCGGGATCGATCAGGCAAACCTGGAAATCACACTCCGTAAGCCGCTCGAGCAGCCCGATCATGGTGGTGGATTTTCCGCTGCTCGAAGGCCCGGCGATTACCAAACTGGCGTCGCAGGAATCGATGGAAACCTTCGTGCCATCCGCCGCAGTTCCGAGAAGAATCGGCTGGCGCACCAGGCGGTTTCGCACCCCCCGAAGGTCATCCAGCAGCAGCCTCTCGATAATTTCCTCCACGCCCTTGCCGTTGGAGGCGCTGGTTGTGACGTCGGCCCGCTCTTTCAAGGTGTGGATGGCGTTGGATACGGCGATGCC
>DASPYR010000019.1:0-3829 GCA_035636675.1 Rugosimonospora sp.
GTGAAAGCACCACCGCGAGCATCAAAGCAGGTGTTTTGCGCAGTTGGCGCACTCCGTAGCGAGCGTCCTGGAGCGCAGAGTGGAGCCACTCGATAATTCCCATTGCCCTGGTCTCCTCTTCAATGCGCGCCAGGCTGCCGAGGCGCATGCGAGCTTCGCGGCGATCGCGCCCATCTGCGACATCCATGTCGATATGGAACTGAAGTTCTTCTTCGATATCGTCACTATAACGACTGCTGCGGAACGTTCTCTTAAGTCTCGACCACAGCCCCATGAGGCACCTCCTATCACGCAGTTCGAAGAATCCTAGCCACCGCGGCGGAAACGGTGCGCCATCGTTTTTCGTCTGCTTCGAGCTTGCGGCGCCCCTTTGCAGTGAGTTCGTAGAATCGTGCACGGCGTCCTACTTCCGACATCCGCCACTGAGCCTTGAGAAGGCCTGCCTCCGTCATCCGATGCAGAGCCGGGTAGAGAGAACCTGCCTCCACGCGGAGAACCTCGTCCGACGTCTGCTGGATATACGACGAAATTGCAAATCCGTGGTTAGCTCCCCGCCGGAGGATCTTCATCACGAGCAATTGTAAGGCTCCTTGAAGGTTGTCAGCTTTGGGCATGATGTATAGATATCTAGTATAGACATCTATAGAATGACTTTCAACTCATCAATGCAAAGCCGATATTCGCGGAAAGGGCGATCGAGACTGGAAACGGCTACAGCAAGGCAATCTCTCCAAGCCGCGAGATAATTGTGCCGACTCTTTCCTGGCTGGCGGCATCGGGCGGAACCTATCCAGGAAGAGCGTCGTTAAACTCTCGAATCGAGAGCAACTTCTTGATTTCATTCCCGAGGTAGGAACGCACATCGCTCGCCGCAGCCTGGATTTCTCCGACGAGTTCGGCGCGGCCGTCGACCACGGCAATCAGATCTTCCAGGTCTCGACTCGCAGGGAAATCATTCTTGCCACGGCCCGCAAAGCTTCGATCGTATTTGTTTACCGTCTAACTGTCGGAGCGGGACAAGGATTTCAGATTCGGGTGCTGACACAGTTGTTGTCGCACGTTGCGGCATAAAGGATAAAGATAAATGTCTTTGGGAGCCAAGCCTTGGGCTCGGTGTTCGTTATCCATCCTTCCACGTCCTTGCGTTTGCCCTACGTGAATCCAATTTGCCGCCCGGTAACAGGTGCCACGGAATCGGCGTGCGTCCACCAAGGTCTCCAGCAGGAGCGGCCGGTAGCCATAGCGGAGTTCCCAATCACCGGGAAGCTGGCGTGCGCATTGCCCCAGAATCTTGCTGGCTAGTCCCCGCACACGCACCCAAGGCAGAATCAAGAAGCGGCTGTTATTCACCACCAACTGCAGATTCTGTGCCCTCTGCCCCGGGTTCCATCCCATCCACTGATCCCGTGGGGCCATCTTCCAAGCCGGAGAAGACCACAACAGACAGGCCAGCAGCGGTTCTCCACTCCGTCGGGAGCGCACCAGATAACGGAGATTCGCTCCTACCGGCACGCGATACCTCAAGTAGTGATGCCGCTCGATCAGCTCGGTCCACAACTGGCTCTCGCTTCGGCTCTCGACTACTCGCAACTCCAGCGGTGCGAACTCTCCCGCGCTTCCTTCCAGGGTAGCTTGCGGTGCGCTGGCCTCGCTCAGCGGGATGTGGCGTGGCCCTCGCGGTCCCGAGTTCCGCACCGGCGGCAGAGTGAGGCGCCCCTGATCGCGCAAACGTTCCAGCAGCTGTCGGCATTCCTGGTCCTTCAGTTTTCCGTTCGCTCGTTTCCAGTCCAACAGCTCGCACACGGTGCGTGCAATTTCCGTGACTCCCAAGCTGGCATAATCCTGCGCCATCTCCCGCATCAACTCCAACTCCTGCTCCGAGAAGAGTCGACCACAGAAGCTCATCGAGGAAGCAATATTCCCCAGGTTTTCTCGCGGCGAGGAATCTTGCAAACGCAGCGTCATGGTTGGACCGGCGCCAGGGC
The DNA here is from genome assembly GCA_035636675.1 of Rugosimonospora sp. Taxonomy (GTDB): domain Bacteria; phylum Acidobacteriota; class Terriglobia; order Acidiferrales; family UBA7541; genus Palsa-189. The sequence goes on from DASPYR010000019.1 coordinate 1,986, forward strand.
GCCGTCCACCGAGGTCGGCGCAGCATACAGAGCAGCCGACTCGAGCGGAAGTGCAAACTCTGTCTTCGACAGCGAGAGGAGCCGATGAGCAGCGGCTGCCCGAGGTGGAGGAGCCGGCGAGGAATCCTGAGGTGTTTCTCGCGTCGGTGGCACCAAGTCGAGAATCTTGGCCTGGTCCTTCCCCACCAGTAATTCGATCAGCAGATCCAGCGGGTTCTTCCCTTGCTGTTGGGCCGTTTGCAGGATGCTGGTGAGCACGGCTTGCGCACGAGCTCCTTTTTCGGTTCGGTTCCCACCCCAGTTCTTGCGCGCCACCACCAGCGGTCGCAAGGCACGCTCGGCGGCATTGTTGGTGGCCTCCAAACCGGGACAATAAAGAAAGGTGAACAGGTAGGGCCGCTCCCGCCACAGATGCTTCCTCAGACGGCGGTTGGCGGAATCCCGGTAGGAGCGCGCCAGCAGACCATCCAGTTGGACTTCTAAACGTCCGGTGGCCGTCCACAACCCGTGCTGCGACAGCTCTCGGCTCTGATACCGGTCCCGCAAGGCCAACCCTTTTTCCAATACCGCTTGGACTTGCAGCGGGAACCGGGCCGCCGCCGGAGAGGCCACCTCGGCCATGTCCCGACACCGCCGAAGCAGATGCGCAATGCAGCTTTGATGTCCCGCCTGCAGAAATTTGTAATACACCCTCCAGCCATCGTGGGTTAACCAGCCATCATATGCGGCCCCCAACAGCGCCGCTGCCTGCTCGAAACCACGACCCGGCAAGATGTCGCAGAAGGTCACCTGCTCACTCACCACCACCCACAACCACCGTAGTTGGGCCTCCACCTTCCAGCCGGTTTCGTCGATGGCGTTCACCCTACTGCGGCGGGCCGCATCACGCAGCGCATGCCAGGTGGCTTCGCCGCGGCGCGCTACGCGCTCCACCGCGCGGCAAACCGTACTGCGGTGCACGCGTAAGCCAAAACCGTCCTGTAACACGGCGGCCACATCCTCATGGGGCATCCCCAGATCCTTGTTCATCTTCACCGCCAGCCCCAACGCTTCGGGTCCCACTTGCACCGACGCCGCTCCTAAGGCATCGGAGGTCTGCCGCGGATCCCGCCCTTGCACCCGTCGCCCGCACCGCTGGCAGCAACCGATGGCAATGTCAAAACGTCTCCAGATCGTCTTCCGCACCACCTCGTGCTGATACTGCGACTCGACTTTTTCCACTTCTACGGCGCCCCCACAAGAACATCGAGACGGAACCGGCACCACAATCACTTCGTCGACTTGCTGGGGAAGGGCCTTGCGATAATGCTGGCCGTAGGCGGTGCCGGACTTACGCCCAGGTGGCTTCGGATTGGCTTTCCGCTGACGGCGGGAAAAGGGTGCGGCTTGTCGCTTGTGGGCCCGCTGCGCTTCTTCCAGTTGTCGCTTCAACCTTTCGTTTTCCTGGCGCAACCGTTCTTGCTCTCGCCGCAATTGCTCGTTTTCTTTTCGCAGCCGCTCATTTTCCAGACGAGTGCTACGCCACCGCCGCTGAAGGGAGGTAATCTTCTGCTTTAATTTATTGATGATGCCCGCTGGATGGAAGGTCTTCGGCCACGCCATGCTTGAACTCTCGCACCTTAACGTAACCGAAGCCGTGCAATTTGTCCAGCGGATTTTCAGACCCTGCTAATCACAAGCATACCGACACGGTAAACAAATACAATTCTTCTTCCCAAGGAGGTGGCGATGAGCTTCTCCAAGGCCTGCGCATCGGTGTGGTAGTGCAACTGGAGCTTTCCTCGCCGCCGCCCGATTTCTACCCGCAGGATCTTCTGGATGTATTGGCCGGAGGAAAGATTCTG
>DASPYR010000020.1:0-15811 GCA_035636675.1 Rugosimonospora sp.
CAGTGGTCTCAAAATTAACGGACTCGGCGGGACAGGGGGTCAGCGTCCCTTGGCTTGGAGTTTGCAATAGGGCGACGCAATCGTCCTTACCAGCCCAACTAAACTGAAAACGTCCCGGACCCGATTCGGCCGACGCGCCGAGCGTGGTTCTCAGTTTGTCGAAGTCGATTTTGCCTTCGACAAACACGTCAGGAAACAGGCTCCGAAGTCTAGGGATTTGCACTTCGAGCACGTCCCCGGATGTCCCGGCTACGTGTTCTACTTTTGTTTTCGGCTCAGTAGCCATGAGTTAACCTACCCGCTGTAAGTCGGCATGAATTTAGCACCAGACCTTAGCACGTTGCACCTGCCCGGCGAGTATTTCCGGGGAGACTCGTAACCAAGATTAAACAGGCGAGGGCGGGCCTTTGTGAAGCGCGTTAGCGGTTGCCGAAGTTTTCGGGGTCGAAGTCGGGCCCGGGCTTGGCGCCGGGCTGGGAACCGCTTTCGGAGACTAAGACGACGCTTTGCCCTGTGAGCTCGAAGCGCTTGCGGCAGCGGATATTCCGGCAGGCGGCCATTTCGTCCACGCGGACCATATAGGAGCGCGCATTCTCAAAGCGCTTGCGGTCCTCGGAACCGGCGCCGCGCGGCAGTTCCTTCTTTTTGGTGCGCACCATCCAGCGAATGGGATAGGAATTTTCCTGGCGGCAATGCGGGCAGACCAGGGTGAGATTCTTGGTTTCCGGGCGCTCGATATAAAACTGCCGCTCGTCCATGAGGGCTTCCTAATTGCGCCTATGCCGTGCCCTTTCTACGCCACGAGTGCATGAGAGATCCCTCGCTCACGATGTTCGCTCGGGATGACCATCCTGGTCGGATGGTCACTTTTTTATGCGCTAACTTTTTTAACGCCGCGAAGCTCCTGATCACCATGACGTTCGCGGCGAAGAGGCGCCCAGGAGCGAGTTCATTGTAACAAACTCGAAGCCGGCGTCCCGCCAGCGGGGCAGCCAAAATTGGAGAGCGGCCAGCACGTGGCGGCGATCCGCTCCCAAGCGGCGAGCGTCGCCATCATGCAGCAGGACGATCTGTCCGCCGTGATGGCCACGGCCCTCTCCGCCGTGATTGGACTTTTTTTCTGTCACCGCTGCCGCGGGTAGGCGGCTTCGTTCGGCGACGCGTCCGAGGCGTTCAATCAGGCGCGCCGCAGGCTGCGGTTTCCAGTCATAACACTTCAGCGACCACATGGCCACGCCGCGCAAACCGACACAGCGAATGGCGCTCCAAAGCTGCGGGCCGCGACATCCGAAGGGCGGGCGCATCAGGATGGGCAAAGCATCCTGGGCATCTTGATCCGAGGGGCGCAGCGCGGAACGGATGCTTTCCTGGCAGGCGCGGAGTTCCTGGGCGATTCGTCCGGGAGGCAAGAAGGCAAGATTGGCATGCGTTTCGGTGTGATTGCCGATGCTGTGGCCGCGATCGGCGATCTCCCGGACCAGTTCCGGACAAGCGCGGGCGAAGCGGCCCACTAGAAAAAAACTGGCGGGGGCCGCGTAACGTTCCAGAAGGCTCAGGAGCTGGGGCGTATGTGCCGGGTTGGGACCGTCATCGAAGGTGAGCGCGAGGAGAGAAGCATCCGGAGTGTGGTGCAGCGTGGGACCAAAAAGCTGTGAAGTCGCAGAGACGGCGCCCCAGGCGGCCACTCCCGCGCAAGCTCCCGCCGCCGACAACGCGAAAAAAGGCCATGCATCCATGCGCGCGCATTTTCGCACGCGGACCTTCGTCCTGCAAAACCAACCCGGGCGTCCTGCAAAACCAACCCGGGCGTCCTGCAAAATCAACCCCGGCGCCTCGCAAAACCCGCCGCGGCGCAAAGACCGCGCGGGGCCGGGGTAACGTTTGGATGCAAAGTCGCGTCTAAAACTTTGCCATCCTATAAGAAGAGGGGCCTAACTCTAATCGCCGGGTCCAGAAGGTTCGGGGTCTCTTGCCGAAACAAATTAGCATCCGAATAGGCCGACTTGGCTTCGCACTCTTACTCCTTTTCCCTCTACCAGCGCTTCTGGTGAGCGCACAGGAGCAACCGCCGGCAGCGCAAACGGCGCCTTCGGCTAGAGCTACGGGTACCGTTCGCACGGCAAATGGTGTGCCGATTCCCGGCGCGAATCTTCGTCTGGTGGAAACGAGCACCGGGCGGGCTTGGATCAGTTGGACAGACGAGAACGGCCATTTCGATTTGCCGGGATTGCCGGCGGGGCACTACCGAATGGAAGTGAGCCAACTGGGATTTGAGAACGCGAAGCAAGAGTTCGATCTCGGAAGCGCGCCTGGCCCCATCAATGTGACGCTCAAAGTTGCGTCGCTCGAAAACCTCGAAGCTGCGTCGGCTTCGGCACAAAATCCGAGCCAGGCTCCCGCGGGCGCAGGAGCGCCGGCCAATCCCGATGGAAATGCTACCGCCGCCGCCGCCGACGGCGGCAGCAGCGGCATCAACGCACCAACGGCAGGGCAAGAGCCCGGTGCGGGGCGATTGCGGCGCAGGCAATTTCCCGGCGGCGCCCCGGGCGGCGGAGGCGCGCCCGGAGCCGACCAAAGTCAAAATGGCGCGGCAGCGCAAGGCGGCGCTGCGACGAGCCCCGCCGGTGCTGGGGCCGGGAGACAAGATTCCGGCGGGCGTCGCGGCGCCTTCCAGCAGGTGAACCTCAATAAGCAGACTGGCGAAGAGGCTCAGGAGGAAGAGCCCGGGCAGCAGGCGGAGGGCGCAGCACCCAACGATCAGGGGCCGCTCGGGCAAGCATCCGCGTCCGACGCTTTCCTCATGAACGGCACCGTGGGCCGCGGGGATCAGAATGCCGGCTTCGGCGCGGGTTTTCCGCCAGGCGGCGTCATTTTGCAAGGACCCGGCGATGCCGGGCAAAGCGGGTTCGGCGGAACAGGCGGAGGGTTTAGAGGCGGAGCTCCGGTAGGCAATCCCGGCGGCGCAGGTGCTCCGGGCCTGCCGGGCGGTGGCCCGGGTGGCGGGCCCGCGATCGCTTTTCGACCGCAGGGCGGAGGCCGGCCCGGACCGGGGGGCCGAGGCGCGCCACCGCAGGGCGTCCCAGCGCTTTTCGGCATGCAACGCGTCTTGCGGCAAAGGATCAATCGGGTCCGGGCCAGTTTCTACAACGAGTACAGCAATTCGGTGTTCAACGCGCGTCCTTATTCGCTCAACCAGCCCAATGCACCGAAGATTCCCACGTGGAGCGAGCGGATTGACGGAAATCTCGGCGGGCCGCTGGTGATTCCTCACGTTTATGACGGGCACAATAAGACATTTTTCTTCGTCAATTTCGATAGCACCCGGGCGCGCAATGCCGTGGATCAGTTTTCTACCGTGCCCACGCTGGCGGAACGGTCGGGAAATTTCTGCAACCAGGACCCACAGCTGCAGCTCAATATTCCCAATCCTGCCGATCTCACCGGGCCGCGCACACCCGTTGGCTGCGAGATTCCCTCCTCGTCGCTGAATCCCGCCGCACTCGGACTGCTGCAATTCATTCCCGAGCCGAACCTTCCGGGCGTCGTCGATAATTTCCATCTGCAAACGCGAGTGCCCGCGCAGCAGGATCGCCTGAATGTGCGCCTCCTGCATTCCATCTCGCCGAAGCTGAACGCGCGCATATTCTATGGCTTCAGCCAATCGACCAATCACGCCTTCCAGTCGTTCCCCGACTTTGAGAGCGACGCGGCCACGCGCGGCCAGTCGGTCACCTTGGGCCTTACACAAAATTTGTCGCGGAGCTGGATCAACGATTCGCAATTGATCTTCTCCCGCAACCGCGTGCAGACGCTCGACAACTTCGCTTTTACGGACCCCGTAGCCCAGAACCTTGGCATCAACGGCGTTTCCAACAACCCGATCGATTACGGCCCGCCACAGCTCAGCTTCAATAACTTCACGAAAGCGGCGCCGGCGGTGCCCTCGCTGGTGCGCAATCAGACGTATCGCTTCGCCGATGCCGTGACGTATATGCTCGCCAGACACACGCTGTCTTTCGGAGCCGAAGTTCGCCGCATCGAAAACAACACCAATGCGGACCAAACTCCGGAAGGCCTATTCACCTTCAGCGGCCTGGTCGCCGGTTTTGACTTTGCGGATTTTCTGCTCGGCTATCCCTACACCACCAACGAGCGCTTCGGAACGCCCAGCAGTTATTTTCGCAGTTGGGGGACCGCCGGCTACGCGAGCGACGACTGGCGAGTTCGCCCGGACTTCACTCTGCAATTGGGCGTGCGCTACGAGTTTTTCACCCCGCCGACGGAACTCTACGGCCATCTTTCAAATTTGGACTTTGACCCCAGTACTTCGCAGGTGGCGCTGGTTTGTCCGCAAAATGCCTCCTCCATGTGCCTCCCTGCCCAGATGGCGCTGTTTAGCGGAGCCCTGCCTGACTCGCTCATCCGCCCGCGTTACAACAATTGGGCGCCGCGCATTGGAATCGCCTGGAGGCCGCCGATCAAAGCGTTGCAGGCCAATCACAGCACGGTCGTGCGCGCGGGCTTTAGCATGTTCTATAACGAATCGATTTACAGCCAACTGCTCTCTGAATTGGCCAACCAGCCGCCCTGGTCGACTTCTCAATTGCGCATCACCAGCATCACCAGCCTTACCAGTGCGAGCGACGTGCTCACGTTGGAGGACGGTTTCCCATCAACGGTGGCGGCGCGAAACACCATACAAAATACGTATGCCGTAAATCCGAACTACAAGACGGGCTACGCGCAGATCTGGAATCTTTCGGTGGAGACCAATGTCGCCAATAACACGGCACTGGTGCTGACGTACACGGGCACGAAAGGAAGCAATCTCGATTTGCTGTATGCGCCGAACCGCACGGCGCCCGGCAGTCTTTCCCCTACAGGGCCCGTGGCCAACGCCGGCGACTTCATCTACGACACTTCCGGCGCGAATTCCATCTATCACTCGCTGCAAGTGCGCGTGCAGAAGCGCTTGTCTCACGGAATCATGATCAACGGCACGTATACCTTCGCAAAATCCATTGACGATGCCAGCTCGATTGGCGGCGGCACGCCCATCGTGGTGCAGGATGCGAACGATTTAGCGGCCGAGTACGGCCTCTCCTCCTTCGATATCCGGCACCAGGCGCGGCTCAATTATCTTTACGAATTACCTTTCGGGGAGGGTCATCGCTTCGCTCAAAAGGGTTTGACTGCCGCGCTTTTTGGCAACTGGCGATTCAGCGGCAATATCGGCGCGCAGACCGGCACGCCGTATACGGCGGAGGTCATGGGCACCTCCGCCGCGAACACAGGCAGCGGCGGCATCTTCGCCACCCGCGCGGACGAGATTTGCAATCCGAATCTGCCCGCCGGGGAGCGCGCTCCGCTGGATTTCTTTGATAAATCCTGTTTCCTCGTGCCCAAGACAGGACTGGGCAACGCCGCCCGCAACACCATCATCGGTCCGGGCATGTTTACCTGGAACGCGCAATTCGGCAAAACGATCCCGTTTGGCAAGGACCACGAGCATCGCCTGGATTTGCGCTGGGAGATCACCAACGTGACCAATACGCCCAACCTCACGGGATTGTCGACGCTGGTGAATTCCACCACGTTTGGGCAGGTCACGGGCGCTTCGGCCATGCGCGCCATGAATGTGGTTACGCGGTTTACCTTCTGAGAGCTGCAAGATGAGATATGAAACCCGCCGCCTCGTCGCATTTCTTGCCGTCGCCGCGTTATTGGCGCCCGCGGGATCGGCTCAGAATCCGCAACAGCCGGCCGCGCCGCCAGCGCCGCCACGAGTTTCTGCTAATCAAAAAGGCGCCATCAAGGCGGCGGTGAATTTAGTGGAAGTGGATGTGGCGGTCACCGATCGGGATGGCAAGCTCCTGAAAGGCTTGCGGCAGGATCAATTCAGCATCGCCGAAGACGGCAAGGACGAGAAAATTTCCAGCTTCGATTACTACGACGTGGAAAAACTCGAAAAGGCCGATGCCGCGGAGACCGCGCCTATCACCATCCCCATCGGTTCGGTTGCTCCGCCGGAGGAAGTGCGGCAGCAGGCGCGGGATCGGCGCATGATTGTTCTTTTCTTCGACCTCACTTCTTTGCAGCCAAACGATCTGACGCGCTCCACGCTGGCGGCGAAGCAATTCCTCGGCAAGCAGATGACTTCCGCCGATCTTGTCGGCGTGGTGGCGTTCGGAAATCAGCTCCGCGTGATCGCTGATTTCACCAACGATCGCGACCTGCTCGATAGCGCGGTGGACGCGCTACTTCCCGGCAAAGAGGCCCAGCTGGCGGCCTTGGCCGCGGCCACTTCCACGGGCATCGACGCCGCGGTCACTGAAGAGACTAACGCCGCTTTCACCGCGGATGATACTGAGTTCAATGCCTTCAATACGGACCGCAAGCTGGCCTCGCTCGAGTCTCTGGGCGACTTGCTGCGAGATATTCCAGGGAAAAAGTCCGTGCTGCAATTCACGAGCGGCATCACGCAAACCGGCGAAGACAATCGCTCGCAGCTTCGTGCCACCACGGATGCCGCCAATCGCGCCAATATGTCCATTTACACCGTGGATTCACGCGGCTTGCTGGCGGAAATCCCCGGAGGCGATGCCAGCGCCGGGGCGGCGGGCGGAAACGCCATGTATACCGGCGCCGCCGTCTTCCAGCAAAGCGGGGCGCGGCAGGATTCGCGCGAAACGCTCGCCACGCTCGCTTCCGACACGGGCGGCCGCAGCTTTTTCGATCTGGGAGACCTGGGCCAGGCCTTCCATTCCGTGCAGTCCGATACGGCTGGATATTACCTGCTGGGATACTACAGCACGAACGCGCAGCACGACGGCCGCTGGCGCACCATTCGCGTCAAAGTCGCCGGAGTGGCCGGCGCGCGCGTTCGCTATCGTCAGGGCTATTACGCGCCCAAGGATTTCGGCGTCTATACGACCGAAGATCGCGAGCGCCAACTGGAAGATGCGATGCGTTCCGATACGCCGGCCGTGGAACTGCCCATGGCCGTGGAAACCGCCTATTTCCGGCTCGGCAACAAGCAGATCTTCGTTCCCATTTCCGCCAAGCTCGCCTCCAGCGCGCTGCAGTGGGCGCAAAAGAGCGGACGGCGTCAGGTGGAATTTGATTTCGCCGCCGAGATTCGCGACACGCAATCGGGGCGTATCGCCGGGGCTTTGCGCGACACCATTACGGTGCGCCTCGATACGGAACGTTACGAAGAGCTGCAGCAGAACGCGTTGGTGTATCAGGGCGGCATTATTTTGCCGCCCGGTAATTACAAGCTGAAGTTTCTGGCGCGGGAAAATGAATCCGGGCGCATCGGCACCTTTGAGGATGATTTGAAACTGCCGGCTGTGCAGCCGGATCGCATGCAGTTAAGTTCCGTTGTGCTCTCGAGCCAGATTGTCGAGGTGCAGAAGAGCTCGGAAGTGCAGACCAAAGGATTCGCGCCCGATGCCAAGCTCAAAGAACTGCCGCTGGACGTTGCCGGACAGCGCATCATTCCCAGCGTGACGCGCGTCTTCACCAATCAGCAGATGCTCTATATTTTCTTTCAGGCTTACGTACCTGAAAAAACGGATCTCAACCAAATGCGCGCCGGGCTGGAATTTTTCCGCAATGGGGCGCGCATCAGCCAAACGCCGATCGTCGGCCCGGCTCAAGTAGATGATAAGACGCGCACCGCATCTTTCCGCATAAGCCTGCCGCTGAACACGGTGGCCATCGGCCGCTACACCGTGCAGGCGGTGGTCGTGGAAGCGGGAGGCGCGCAAGCGGCCTTCGGGCGCAATTATTTTGCGCTCCGCCCGCCTGTTGCTCCCTCCGCTTCAGCGATGCCTGCAGCTTCCGGTTCCGGCGGAAATTAGCCCGGCGCGCAGCCGACGCTTAGTCGAGCACGTTTGTTCCGACGCGCCATAGGCGGTTATTACTAGCCCACACACGGGAAGAATCGAGCTGGCCCGAACGGCAAACCCAAAGAAATGCCAGGCGACTGCGTACCAGTCGGTCCGCGGCCAAATCGGAGGTAAGCGATCAAATCCAGTGAGTCTCGAAATTTGCAAAGGAAGTCTTCTGCTTTGTGGGTGACAACCAAATTTGATTCGCTGGCTGCTTCGTTGCAACTTTCCCAAGTCGCAGTATGATGGCATGGGCCAGTTGTGCGGGGTTCTACGTTGACGAAGTTCAGTCTCGTTCTCCTGATCCACGGACACCAGCCGGTCGGCAATTTCGATGCTGTACTGGAGCAAACCTACCGGCGCTCTTATCTGCCGTTCATCGAGTGTTTGCTTCGGCATCCAGGCGTTCGCCTGGGCCTGCACTACAGCGGACCGCTGCTGGAATGGTGCGAGCAGCGCCACCCGGAGTTTTTCCGCAAGCTTCAGGAATTGACTTCGCGCGGGCAAATCGAGTTGGTGGGCGGCGGATTTTACGAACCTATTCTGGTGTCTATCCCGCCCGAGGACCAGAGGCAGCAAATTCAGTTGATGCGCGACTATTTGAGCGAGAAGTTCGGCCGGACGCCGGAAGGCGCATGGCTTGCCGAACGCGTCTGGGAGCCGCAGTTGCCTCATGCGCTGGCTTCGGCGGGCGTTCGATACACGCTGGTGGACGACGTGCATTTTCTCGCCGCCGGTTTTGAACTCGATCAACTGCATGGCGACTACGTGGCCGAAGATCGCGGGCGAACCGTGCGGGTTTTTCCCGGCCTGAAGGCATTGCGCTATTTGCTGCCGTTCCGCCCTTGTGAAGAGGCAATCGCTTTCCTTCGCGAGAGCGCCCGGCGTCATCCCGGCGGCATGGCCGCCATGGGAGATGATTGCGAGAAATTCGGCGGCTGGCCCGGGACCTACGATCACTGCTACCGCGAGGGCTGGCTGGACCGCTTCTTCACGGCCCTGGAGGAATCCGCCGAGTGGCTCGCCGTGAAGCCCCCCGGGGAGTACATCCGCGAACGCCAGCCGCTGGGCCGCGCCGATCTACCCACGGCCTCCTACTCCGAAATGATGGAATGGACTCTGCCCATAAAGGCGCGCAGCGACTTTCATGCCATCAGCCAGGAGTTTGCCAACCGTCCCGACGTACAACGGTTTCTAAGAGGCGGGCACTGGAGGGCATTCTTCAGCAAATATCCGGAGTCGAATTTGCTGCACAAAAAGATGCTGCGCGTATCAGAAAGGCATCGGGACCTCGCTTCGAAACGCATGAGCGAAGAGAAAAGCGCCAAGTATGCGCTGGCCCAAAAGCATCTTCTGCGCGCGCAATGCAATGACGCCTATTGGCACGGAGTCTTCGGCGGCATCTACGCACCGCACTTGCGCACCGAGCTCTGGCGCGAGCTCATCCGCGCCGAAAGTTTGCTCGATGACCTGCGCCGCGGCCGCACCGGCGGAGTGCACATCGAGCAAACCGACTTGGACGCCGATGGGTGCGAGGAACTCTACGTCACCTCGAAAAGTTTAGCCGCCTTGCTGCGGCCAGCCGATGGAGGCACGCTGATGGCGCTGGATTTCCGGCCGAGTGGCGTCACGCTGGTCAATTCCATGCAGCGCCGGCCGGAGGCCTATCACCGCCGCCTGCGGGAAGCCTCGTCCGGCGCGACGAGCCAGGTCGCATCCATCCACGATCAGGCGCGCAGCAAGGAAGACGGGCTGGAGCGCTTTCTGCGTTACGATCGCTGGCCCCGAAATGCTTTTCGTCTCCTGCTCTTTTCCTCGGATAAGACTTTCAAGGATTACCAAGAACTGAGGCTTGAAGAGAATGCTGCTCTGGCATCCGGGAGTTATGCCGTCCTGGAGAACGGACCCACGAGCATCAGCCTGGAATGCGAAGTGCCTTGCCCGGATTGTGCCGCGGGTGGCGGACCAGTCGAACTCATGCGCTGCACAAAGCGGTTTTCTTTTGCTGCGGGAAGCAAAGGCTACCATCTCCATTGTACCTCCAGGCTCTCTTGCGCCCATACGCAAGCGCGCGCCGCTCTCGTTGGCGTGGAAATCGTCTTGAACTTTCTAGCGCCCCGCGAGCAAAACCGTTACTTTGAAATTCCGTCGGGCCGGCATCCCCTGGACTGGTCCGCGGCGGTATCCGGACCGGAGATCAGATCGCGATTAAGAGTTGTCGATGAGTGGCAGAACGTCGCCGCCACCATCAAGGCCCCTTTTGCCAAAGAGCTTTGGATCACACCCATCGAGACCATATCCGAATCCGAGGAAGGCTTCGAGCGTGTCTATCAGGGTTCTCAGATCCTGGCGGTTTGGCCCCTGGAACTCGCCGCCGGCGATCCCTGGACGGGAGAAATAAGCCTGCGCGTGAAAGCGGCGCACGCGGCGGAACCCCATGCGCATCGCGAATAGGCGGAAGGCTATCCCCAACTGGCTGATCTTTAATCGGCGACAAACAAAGTTTGTGCGAAGGCCCATTCGCGGTCGAGCCATTGCCGCAAGGGGCGAAATCCGCTGCGCCGCCCCATCTTCATCAGTTCACCTGGCCGGTACTTGTGGGAGCTTTCCGTCCAGATGGTTTCGCCCTCGGCAAAAGAGACGCTGCAGCCGGCCCGCGGAATGGTCACAATTTGTGCGCGCGTGGAAACGAGGTGCATTTCGATGCGCCGTTCCTGCTCGTCATATCGAGCCAGGTGGCGGAAGGCGGAAAGGTCGAAATCGGATTCCAGTTCACGATTCATGCGAGCCAGCACGTTCAGATTAAACGAAGCAGTAACGCCCAGCGGGTCATCGTAGGCCGGCAAAAGCTGCGAAAGCGGCTTTTCGAGATCGGCGCTCAGGAGCAATGCATCGCCCGCAGTTAGAAGCTGGCGCACCTCGGTAAGAAAACGCTGCGCGGCGCATCCGTTGAAATTGCCGATGGTGCTGCCCAGAAAGAGAACGAGGAGCCGGTCGCCCGGCCTGCGCGCCGCAGCGACCGACAGCAGCCCTTCGAGGTATGGTTGTCGCACAGGCCTTATGTTGACGTTGTGCAGTTGGCTCAATTCCCGGGAGCACTGATCCAGCGCCTTTGGTGAGATCTCGATCGGGTGGTAGACCGTCGCTTGGCGCTTGGCCAGGGCCTCGAGTATCCACAAAGTCTTTCTGCCGCTGCCGCTGCCAAGTTCGGCTACGACAACGCGCTCAGGCTCCAACGTCGCAGCAATCGTCTCGGCATTTTCCCGCAGCAAACGTTCGTCTGCCCGGAACAGGCCGTACTCGGGCAGAAGGGTAATGACTTCGAAGAGAGCGAAGCCCACTTCATCATAGAGATACTTCGAGGGAATTTCTTTCTGGCCTTTTTTCGTCAGTCCCAGGCGCGCATCGATGGCGAACTCAGCGATGGAGTCTTGCGCCGGCGTTTCGACGAGCATGCTTTCCCCCCAATGACGAAATCAGCGTGGGTCAGTGTTCGACGCAGCGGAAACCCGCGTAGATATACGGATAGCGAGGCTGGAACCAATTACGGAAGGATCGGCGCAAAAGGCATGCGCCGGTTCGCGCTGATCCGCCTTTCATGACGTAGTGCCGGTTATCGAAAAAATTCGCCGAATATCCCGGGTAGAAGGAAAACGGCTCGAATCCATCGAACGCAGCAAAGACCGTGCGCGTCCATTCCCAGCCGTTGCCCAGGAGATCGGCAACTCCAAACGCGCTGCTCCCAGCCGGGAACGCCGCCGCCGGAGCCGGGTCCCAATACTGAAAATCAAAATTGCCGAGGCCAGCGCGCGGAGGGTCGTCGCCCCAAGGATAAGCGCGCTCGGCGCCGTTGTGCGTGCCATAGCCAGCGCGATGCCACTCGGCTTCGCTGGGCAGCTGCTTGCGCGCCCAGCGGGCGTAGGCCGTAGCTTCCGCATGACTCACGTACACCGGCCAATCTGGCGGCAGGGGCACCTCGTCGAACATGGTCCGAAAGAAAAATTTGTTGCCTCGCTGAATCCAAAATGCGGGGTGTAGCGTGCCGCTCGATTGCAGCCATTCCCAATCTGCGTCGCTCCAGAAGGACCTCTCGCGGTAGCCGCCTTCGGCCACAAAGCGGAGATATTGAAGATTGGTCACTTTGTAGGTATCGATTCGAAACGCCGGGACGAAGACGCTGTGTTCCTCGAACTCGTTGTCCCACCCGAAAACTCCATCCTCGCGCCTCAATCCGAGCGTTGCGATCCCGGCGGGAATTCCGGTCATTTGCGGCCGGACCTGCGGCGCGCGAGGCGCCGGGGAACCTTGCCGAGCGCATTTGAGGTTGAGGGGCAAACGATGGAGCATGTAGGAGAGCGTCTCGAGGTGCATGAGACGATGCTCGATGGCTACATGGAGAAATTGCGAAAGCGTTCGCTGGCGGTCCTCGGGTGCTTCCAGTGCAGCCGGCAATTTGTCATCGAGCGCCGCGCGCACAGCTTGGTTATAGCGAAGGACCTCTTTGCGCTCGGGCCAGTCGCCGGGTTGATCGTCGGGGAGCTCGCCGTTTACCGGATCGATGCCAAAGGAAAAGAGGTTGTCAAGGCTCGGCGCAAACGATTGCAGCCCGCCGAGTTCGCGCCCGAAGAGATTCCTGTCGAAAGCCTCCAGATGGCCCAAGTAGAAGATAATCCGGTGTCTTTCAGCGATGGGGCGTTCGTAAAAGGCCTCGGGACGCACGATCTCGAATAACGCGTCGCTCCGTGCCCGAGCCTGCGACAATTCCAGCAGCAAAGAGTTGCACCCCAAAATACGCGTGGAGGATGCCATCTAATTCCCCAACAATTCGATGCCTTGGGTGCAAACCGGTTGCACTCAGGTGTTCTTTCGGTGGCCCGAAGGATGATTTGCCCAGGATACCCTAGCAGCCTAACATATGCAGCGATGGTTCCGCACCACATGGTCGTAGCCGAGAGCCGCGCGTGAAGAACCGTGCGCCTCATGCCGATGGCCTCGCGGTCGAACTGCGAAATGTCGGATACTCTCTCGAGAAGCGGCAGATCGTCAGCGGCGTGAGTTTCAAAGTGGCTCCGGGCGAAACCTTGATGCTGCTTGGGCGCAGCGGAGCCGGCAAGACCACGACTCTCAAACTGATCAACCGGCTGCTCGAAACTTCTTCCGGCGAAATTTTCATCGAGGGCCGCCCGCAGCTCGAATGGGATCCGATTCGACTGCGAAGGCGCATCGGCTACGTAATCCAGGACGTCGGCCTTTTCCCGCACTGGACCGTGGAGCAAAATGTGGCCATGGTGCCGCGCCTGGAATCCTGGCCTGAGTCGCGTGTCCGCCGGCGGGTCCGGGAAATGCTGGAATTGGTTGGGCTCGACGTGGCCAAGTTCGCCGCGCGAAAGCCCAGCGAGCTTTCCGGCGGACAACGCCAGCGCGTGGGAGTCGCCCGCGCTCTTGCGGCCGATCCTCCCATACTGTTGATGGATGAACCGTTTGGCGCGCTAGACCCGGTGACTCGCGCCGAGCTGCAGCGCGAATTTTGCGAGTTGGCGGGACGGCTGGCCAAGGCCATCATTTTTGTCACTCATGATCTGCGCGAGGCTCTGCTGATCGGCACGCACATTGGCCTCTTCGCCGAAGGGCGGCTGGCCGGAATTTACGAGCCCGACGAGTTCTTGCACTCCAGCGATGCCGAAGCGCGGGCCTTTGTCGATTCGCTCGGAACCGAGCACGGCAGGGACCGAAGTTCGGCGAAGTGCGATTAGAGGGAGGAAGGCGTGAGTTTCTGGACTTTTCTGGTTCACTATCGCGCGGAAATCTTTTCGCGCACTTTGGAACATCTCCTGCTGGTCGCCGCAGCGATGCTGGCGGCCGTGCTGATCGGAATTCCCGTGGGAATTGCCCTGGTTCGGCGGCAGAACTTGCGGCGCTGGGTGCTGGGCGCGGCGAACGTGATCCAGACGATTCCGAGCCTGGCCCTATTCGGATTTTTGATCCCGGTTCCTTTTATGGGCGGCATTGGCGCAAGGACTGCGATCATCGCTTTGGCCCTGTACGCCTTGCTTCCGATCCTGCGCAACACCTATACGGGAATCGCGGGCGTCGACCCAGCCGTTCTCGAGTCCGCGCGCGGGATGGGCATGACCCCGGCGCAGATCCTTTGGGATGTGCAACTCCCGCTCTCGATTGCCGTGATTCTAGCCGGAGTACGGGTGGCCATGATCATCTGCATAGGCGTCGCTACCATTGCGGCGGCGATCGGTGCGGGCGGGCTGGGCGTATTTATTTTTCGGGGCGTGGCCATGGTCAGCAACTCCGTGATTCTAGCCGGGGCGATTCCTGCGGCTCTGCTGGCGATCGGCGTAGATCTGCTCCTCGGCTTGGTCGAGCAAAAACTCACACCCTAGGGACGCGAGTCCATCTCAACTGCAAAATGGCCGAGCGCTTCACGAGACGGGATGCCCTGACGCTGTTCGGCGGAGCCTTGGCGGCTCTCGGGGGTTGCCGGCGCGCGCGCCAAAACACCGTGGTTGCCGGCTCCAAAAATTTCACCGAACAGATCATCCTCGCCGAGTTGCTGGCCCAGCAGATCGAAGCGCATACAACTTTGCGAGTCGATCGCCGGCTGAATCTGGGCGGCACGCTGATCTGCCACCGAGCCATGCTCGCCGGCCAGATGGACCTCTACGCCGAATATACGGGCACGGCTCTCACCGCCATCTTGGCCGAACCTTCCTCCAATGACACCGAGGCGGTCTACCGCACGGTTCGAGATGCCTACCGGGATCGCTTCGGTTTTGACGTTGGCCCGCCGCTCGGATTCAACAATACGTTTGCCATTGTGGTTCGCAATGAAGACGCGCAGAAACTCAAACTGCGCACCGTCTCTGACCTCGTCGCTCACGCTCCCCGATGGCGCGCCGGTTTTGGCTACGAATTCATGGAACGCTCCGACGGTTACCCGGGCCTGGCGCGCGCCTATGGATTGAAGTTCGCCGCCGCGCCGAGCATCATGGATCTGGGCTTGCTCTACCGAGCACTCAAGGAACATCAGGTGGATGTGGTCGCCGGCAATTCCACCGACGGCCTCATCATCGCGCTCGGAATGGTCGTCCTGGAGGATGACCGCCACTTCTTTCCTCCTTATCAGGCCGTCACCATTCTTCGGGGTGGCGCTCTTCATGATCATCCGGACCTGAGGGGCGCTCTTGACGTTCTGGGCGGGAAGATCTCCGATGCGGAGATGCGTCAGATGAACTACGCCGTTGATGCCGAGCAGCGCGATCCCGCTGGCGTGGCTCGAGAATTTCGCCTGGCGCGGAGTCTCTGATGCCGTTGCCGGCGCCGGCGCCCTTTGTTAAATTCAGAAGCCGAGGAATGGAAAAATGGCAATCAGCCAGGAATTGCTCGATTTGCTGGTGTGCCCGGTGTGCAAGACGCCGGTAAAAATAACCGCAGACGAAAAAGGCCTGCGCTGCGCCACTTGCCGGATCGTCTATCCGATTCGCGACGGTTTTCCGGTCATGATCCGCGACGAAGCGAAACCCGAATCCGCAGCGCCGCAATCTTCATAACGGAAAGCTAAGCGACTGGTCGCTGCGTTCCACCCACAAGCGGATTTCCTTGTTCCGGCCGCTGCGCGGATCATTATTTTCGGGGAACGGGGCAAATGGGCTCACTTCAACGACGACGACCACACCGCTGCCCCCGTTCGGAGGCAGGGAGGCCGATTCGATGCGGTAACTTTTGATCGGTCCATAGTAGCCGTCGAGTCCCCAATCGGCCAAAAAATCCTGGTACGTATACGAGCCATGGGATTTCCAGATCTGGAAAGCGCGCTGAAAATCCTGCGCCACCACTGCGTCCATGAAATGCTCGACGGTGTGTTTTTCGCTGATGAAGCGCAGGAAAAAGTACCACGTGCCAAA
>DASPYR010000021.1:0-11525 GCA_035636675.1 Rugosimonospora sp.
ATAGGCGTCCCGTTTGCCATTGCCGTTGGTGTCCAACACCAATGCGGTCCAGCCCTGTGACTTCTCGGCGTCGTGCGTCCGATCCCACATCTTCGTGTTGAGCCAGCCCACCACTCCACCGCCGCCACCGCTACTGGTCCAGAGCGTGTCATTCGCATCCTTGGCGAAGAGGAGGTGGTGCGTGCCGAAGCAGGTGTCGATCATCTCCGTCTTCTTGGTCGCGGGATCGTACATCTCCAACTGGCGGCCGGATCGCTCGACCGGAGTGAGCTGAGCCGAAGGAACGCTCGATCCTTTCTTGCAGAACTCCGGATCAGCGGCCGCGCGGATTCGCCCGGTGTACCAGACGCGCCCGCGCTCGTCGAACATGGGATTATGAACCGTAGTGTGGGTGTCCCAAATGGGCTCGTCGCCCCAAAAGTTTGAGGCTGCCAGAGGCTTGGGCTGTCCGGGTGTGTCCGGATCGCGATAGGGGACCTTCACCTGAGCGATGGTGTTGTGCACCGGGTCAAGCACCGGCAGGTAATCGCGGCTTTCCTCAGGCGATCCGTAGATGAGCCCGTTCGCATTGAGCTTTGGATTGCGCTTGTCCGTGGCAATCTCATCATGGAGATAGGCCTTCGGATCGGCCCAGTCCCACTGAGTGATGACGATGTTGCGCTCGACGCCCTGCGGCCGTGGCGGCGCCTCGGCAGGCAATTCGCCGTTCTTTATCCGCGTGGTCCAATCGCCAAACAGCTCCGTCGCTCGCTTCGGGCCAAGCTGGCCCAGGCCACCCATCATGGCCGTGCCGGCCTGTCCGGACTGCACGCGACGCAACCAGGCTTGGGGCGGATCGAGGTTGCTGAACATAGACGGAATCGTGCGCGTATATTTATTGCCGAGCTGGTGGCACGATTCACAACTATCCGTCTTGATCAGGTGGATCCATTGGGCCTGGCTCTTTACGCCCGGCGAGATGCCATTGCTACCGGTGCCGGGAAATTCGTTCTTCGCGGGTACCTGCAGGAGGGCATACCAATAGTTCCCCGGATAGTATTCCGCGGCGCTCTTCGCGTCAGGTGCCACGCTGGGCTTTAGATCAACCGTCTTGCCCGGCTCGCATTGCACTTTCGGTGAATCCAGTAGTCCGTAGCCACGCGCCCACACGTTGTATTTGGCCTTCGGCAAGTCCGGGATGAGGTAACGCCCGCTGTCGTCGGTAACCACTTCCTTGATGTAGCGCGTCGGCAGGTCCGTCGTCTCCGCGATGACCCACACTCCGGCTTCCGGTCCCTTGCTGCTGGAGACCACGCCGCCGATATCGTTCGCGCCGACTTGCACCGATGCGCGCTGCTGCGCATGGAGACTGGTCCGGGCAGTAATCAGGTATCCGGCGATGGCGATGAGCACTGCGCCGCCGAAATAGAGAACTCTGGCCCTCCGCATGGCAGACCTCCTCACGTAACCCGCACGATTATTGTGGCAACCTAAGTCGGGCGGATCGCTAACTTCTGTTCTGAGCCACCTCGATAGTCCCCTTATACACCCCAAGCATCTTCCGAGTGAATCAGATTATTCTCCATAGCCTTGGAGTTCGGCATAACCTTCCAGTTCGGGAATCCGCCTCCGAAGGTATATACTCCCTGGAACCGAAAGGCTGCAGTATGCGAATCGATCTTCCCAAGCAAGGAGCGATGACGATGAAAATTATCTCCAATTCAGTGGGGCGGGCAATGCTGGCGATTTTTGCGGTGTTGGCCGTGGCGGCATATTCCCAAGCTCAGGGGCAACCCGATTTCAGCAAGGTGGAGATTAAAACCACCAAACTCAGCAACAACTTCTACACCCTCGAAGGTCAGGGCGGCACGATCGGCGTGCTGACGGGCCCGGATGGCATCTTCATGGTGGACACTCAGTTCGCGCCGCTGAGCGCGAAAATCGCGGCGGCGATCAAGCAGATTTCAAACCAGCCGGTCCGATTTATTGTCAATACGCACGTACATCCCGACCATACAGGTGGCAACGAAAATTTCGCCAAGATGGGCGCGGTGCTTATTTCTCGAAATCAATTGCGCGACCGGCTGATGCACCCGGTGCCCGCGGCAAATGGCACGCCCGGTACCCCGGCTCCTGCAGCCGCGCTCCCGCTCATCACCTACGAGGGGCAGCTTACGTTTCACATGAACGGCGAAGAGATCCGGATGATTGCGATTCCGCGGGCGCATACGGATGGCGACACGCTCGTCTATTTCCCCCAATCTGATGTCATCATGTGCGGCGATTACTATCGCTCGATCCAGTACCCCAATATCGATCGCGCGAACGGCGGCAGCCTCAACGGCATGGTGGATGGGCTCGGGCGACTGATCGGCCTCGCGGGTCCGAATACCAAGATCGTTCCGGGCCATGGCCCTGTGGTTGGCAGGGCAGAAGTCATGGCGCACCGCGATATGATCCTGGCCATTCGCGATAAGGTGTCGCAACTAGTGACGCAAGGCAAGACGCAGGATGAAGTGATGGCCGCGCATCCGACGGCCGACTTTGATGCGAAGGTCCCCAATTCCAAGGAAACCACGGAACGCTTCGTGAACCAGCTTTACGCCGAGCTAAAGCCTGCGAAGTAGATCGGCGCTGAGCGTTCCATACGAAACGATCGAGGAGGAGTTTGCCTGTGAGAGTCGCAACGTTTGCTCTGGATGCGTGTATTCTGTTGCTCATCGTAGGCGCTGCGGCGGCGCAGGATCGCATGCCGCCTATCCCAAAGGACAAGATGACTGAAGCGCAAAAGAGAGCCTTCGACGAGGTGACCTCAGGGCCGCGCGGAGCAGGGGGAGCGGAGGGTCCTTTCGTTCCGCTCCTCCGCAGCCCTGAGTTCATGAGCGTGCTGCAAAAGACGGGCGAGTACGTTCGCTTCCACAACAGCATCGGGCCGAAGCTCACCGAATTCGTCATTCTTTTGACCGCGAGGCAGTGGACGCAGCAATACGAATATGACGTGCACCAAGTCAATGGATTGAAGGCCGGCGTGAAGCAAGAGACGATCAGCGCGATAACCGAAGGGCGCCGCCCCACAGGAATGGCAGCGGACGAAGAGATTGTCTACGACTTCTGCACGGAACTACGGCAGAACCAGAGCGTCAGCGACGCAACCTATGCCCGCGCCGTAAGCAAGTTTGGCGAGCAGGGCGTAATCGATATGACCGGCCTGGTTGGCTACTACACGACGCTGGCCATGATTATGAATGTGGCGCGCTCGCCCTTGGCGGACGGCAAAAAAGCTCCGTTAGCTCCGTTTCCCCACTGACGATTTTTTCGGCAAAGGACTTCATACAGTGAGTGATTTCCTGCGAGGCAAGCGGCGGAAGCCGCCTCAGCTGGCCGAAATGGTCCGCGGCCCGGAACCCATTTTGGCGCCGGGTGCCTACGACGCCTTGAGCGCGCGGATGATCGAACAGGCCGGCTTCCCCGCGGTTTATATGACCGGGTTCGGCACTTCGGCATCTTTGCTCGGCCGGCCCGATGTTGGTTTGCTGACGATGTCGCAGATGGTGGATAACGCGCGGCGAATTGCTCAAGCGGTGGAACTGCCGGTCATCGCCGATGCCGATACGGGTTACGGAAATCCACTTAACGTGATTCGCACGGTCCAGGAGTACGAACTTGCCGGGGTTTCGGCGATCCACATTGAAGATCAGGCCATGCCCAAGAAGTGCGGGCACATGGAAAATAAACAGGTCGTTCCCACCGCCGAAATGACGGAAAAAATTCACGCCGCGGTCGAAGCGCGCCGCTCCAACGATTTTCTAATCATCGCGCGGACCGACGCCCGCGCCGTGGAAGGCCTCGATAGCGCGTTGCGCCGGGCGAAAGCCTACCGCGAAGCCGGGGCCGACATTCTCTTTATAGAAGCGCCGCAGGATAAGGAAGAAGTCGCGCAGGTTGCTCGAGCTTTCCCAGATGTGCCCCTGCTCTTCAACTGGGCGGAGGGCGGGAAAACTCCGCCGATGCCGCTGCAGCAGTTGAAGGAACTCGGTTATCGCATCGTTATCTTTCCGATCAGCGCGCTCCTGGTCGCCGCCAAAGCGATCCGTGCGGCGCTGGCAGAGATCAAGACTGAGGGCACGCCCGCGCGTATTTTTCCCGACCGCACTTCCTTCCAGGAATTCAACGAGATGATTGGACTTGCTGAGATTCAGCAACTGGAGCGGCGGTTCGCAACCAAAGCGGGACAATACGCCGGGAAGACCAACGACTGAGGTTCGAAGATCCCGCGGTTATTCAGCGCTCTACTTACGGTCTCGCGCACTGACGCATCACGGAATGACCGGCGGAAGATAGGTCAGCGTGCGGGCGAAGAACCACACCAGGAAAAGAACCAGTATGGAATTCACCATGAGCTGAAGCGCGGTAAACCCTACCAGATCGCGCGCGCGTACCTTCAGTATTCCCAAAATAGGCAGCATCCAAAAAGGGTTGATCAGATTGGGCAGCGCTTCCGAAGAGTTGTAGATCTGGACTACCCAGCCGAGATGAACATGCAGATCGTTGGCCGCCTGCAAAACATAAGGCGCCTCGATGATCCATTTGCTTCCGCCCGACGGGACAAATAGTCCCAAAATCGCGGAGTAGATGGACACCAACAGCGGGAAAGTTCCGTGCGAGGAAATGCGCACGAAGAAATGAGCCATGTCTCGCGCGATGGCCGACATGGTTACGATGCCAAAAATCCCGCCATAAAACGGGAATTGAATGAGCACGCCAGACGTGGCCGGGACGGCATTGTTCACGGCGCGAGTGAAGGAACGCGGCCGCCAATGCAGCAGCAATCCGGCCATGAGAAATAGAAAGTTGTAGCTGTTCAGGTCCAGCGCCGCGAGCGGCCCGCGCGCGGCCAGCAGCCGCGCAAGATAAGCCAAGCCAATCACGCCGATAATGAGAGAAAGCAGTGGAAAATATTCCAGCCACTCGCCCTTTGTTGCAGGCCCGGCATTCTCCGGCGGCGCCTCCTCTGGCTCGGCCACTCCGAACCATTCCGCTGTCTTTACCGAGCGCGCCGGAGCGGAGAGATAGGCGACCAGCACGGTGGAACAAATCAGGACCAAAGCCATAATCATGCTTTGCGGAAGATAGAGCGTTTGCCCCAGAGGGATCACCCCGCTGATCTTGAGCAGGTTCGCGGGAATCGCCGCCGGAGTGGCCATCAACAATGCCGCAGAAGAGGAAAAGCCCAAGGCCCACACGGTGCCCTGGCCGAGATAAGCGGCCGCGCCGATGGCCCGGTAGTCGATGCCGCGTATGTTTTTCACAACCTCTCGTGTCAACAGGGCGGCGAAGATCAGACCGAGCCCCCAACTGATCAGTGAGGTGAGCATCGAGAACAATGCAACAAAAGCAATCGCACCTCGAGGCGTCCGGGGAATTCGCGAAAGCCTCCGGATGATCCGGGAGACCGGCGGCGAGACCGCCACCACATAGCCGCCAATGATGATCATGGCCATCTGCATGGTGAACGGAATGAGACTCCAGAAGCCCTGTCCGAAATAATCAATGAGATCTCGAAATCGAGATCCCGTAAGCATCCCGGCAATAAAAACAATGATCAGTGCGAGCAGGGCAAAGACGAAGGCATCCGGAAACCAGCGTTGCGACCAATCGGCCAGCCCCACACCCAAGGACTCGAGTCTCCCCAACTGTTCTTCTGCGGCGCTATCGGGAGCAACCTTCATGGCATCGCCAATCCTTTCCTGATGGGCCCTGATGGGTCCTGATCGGCTGCATTTACGTCGCACCTAGGGTATAAGATCGGATGGTGTAATTGTCGCCAGGAGAATCAGCGCTATGTTCGCAAGATGGACGCCCATGCTCGCAGTCGCGATGCTGATCTGTTGCGCCCTGCCAGCACCGGCACAACAGGCCGCGCCGCTAACAACCATGCCGCCCAAGGAAGGCGACTTCGTCGCGCGCGATTTCAAGTTTGCCGATGGCCAGTCGCTTCCTGAAATTCGCATGCATTACACCACAATCGGCACTCCGCGACGCGGCCCTGACGGCCACGTAACCAACGCCGTGCTCATCTTGCACGGAACCAATCGCAAGGGCGGCGTCTTCCTCGTGCCGTCATTTGCGGGCGTCCTCTTTGGGCGCGACCAGTTGCTCGACGCGTCCAAATATTACCTTATCCTGCCCGATCAACTCGGCGCCGGATTGGGCAAATCGAGCAAGCCCAGCGATGCCTTGCGCGCTGAATTCCCGCATTATGACTATGGGGACATGATTCGCGCCGTCCGCCTGATGCTGCGCGACGCCTTGCAGGTCGATCACCTGAGCCTGCTCATCGGCACCTCCATGGGCTGCATGCAGGGTTTCATGTGGGCGGAGTCCAATCCCGATGACGTCGACGCCCTGATGCTGCTCTCCTGCCTTCCTACCGGGATCGCCGGCCGCAATCGCATGGTGCGCAAGATCATGATCGATGACGTGCGGCTCGATCCCGCATACAACCACGGAAATTACACGCAGCAGCCGTACGGTTTGCGCGCGGCGCTGGGGCACTTGCTCGTCGTTGGCAGTGCGCCGACGTTGTGGCAAGCGGAATATCCCACCGCGGCGGCCGCCGACAAATACGTGGACGAATACATTTCCGAAAACATGAAAACCACCGATGCCAATGATTTCGTCTACCAATACGACGCTTCGCGCAACTACGATCCGCAGGCGGACCTCGGCCAGATCAGCGCCCACGTCATGCTGGTCAATACTCTGGACGATTTCTGGAACCCCGGTGAGATGGGCGTCGCCGAACACGAAATGCCCAAAATTAAAAAGGGCCACTTCGTCTTGCTGCCGATTACCAAGGAAACCCGCGGCCACTATACTTTTTTCCAGGCTGCGGCGTGGCAAAAATATCTCGGGCAACTTCTCGAGGAGTCGAGGCGCTGAATTCAGGCCTCAGCTAGCGGCAGAGACCGCTCAGTGCTTTAGTGAAGGCGAGCGCAATCAGCAACGCTAGCGTTCCGGTCCCATTTCGAACCTGAAGGGACGCTCTCATGGTCACCTTAAGATCCTGCTGATGCCGTTCCAACTATTTGCACCAAATTCTCTACTAGGCCACCCCACAGCCAATCGCAGGCTCTTTGGGCCGAACCTCTCGCCGGATCAAGTTGGAACGGCACTGGCGGAGTGTCCTCACGCCACGCGGCGAGCTACAGTGACATTCGACTGGACCGCAGGGCCAGCGACAGACCTGCGCCGACCAGCGAAAGTACAGTCAATTGGATTTCCCCCGCTAAGACCCAGCCGCCGTGACCTGCGATCCAGCCCATCAAATAGCCGCCCACCGCGGCGGAACCGTATAGGCTGCTGACAAAGATGCCCGAAGCGCGATTGGCCAAATTATTCCGCACCGCCTTCACGTGGTAGCCCGCCAAATTCACGTAAATCGTTCCGCTCACGATCAAACCCCAGGCGAATGACAAAGCTAACTGAACCGCAAAGGCCGATGCATGGAAGATCAGGTATCCTAACGCGGCGGCGCACAGGAAAGCCGCGCCCAGCACGTGCCGTGCTGAAAAACGGTCCCCCAGCCAGCCCCCGCCTAAAGAGCCTAGCGCACCCAATCCGAAAGCGCCCACAACCGCGCCGGCAGCCGTCGGCGTGTAATGAAGGCCTTCTCGGAGGAAGGTCGGATACATGCCGAGATAACCGTAAATGACGAGGCCGCCAATCAAGCTCATAGTCGTCAGAAGGACGGTATTCCTGTTCAGGAGCGTTGGCGCGCCGGACCCGCTGGTTGGCTCGTGTGGGTCATCCTGCGCTTCGCTGAACGTTTCCGTGAAAAAAGGCTTCACGATCAAGGCGATGAGGACCATCGCCAGCGCGCCGAGCAACCCAAAAAAAATCATGGGTAGGCGCCAGCTTTGATAGGCGCTCAGGACCACTCCGCCGAGGATGGGGCCGATAATCGCGCCCATAGCGAAGCAGAAGTTGACCGCACCGACCGCCACAGCGCGACGCCGTGTAAAGTGATTCGCGGCGATAGCCAGAAGAGCCGTGAGTTCCATGGCTTCACCGATGCCGGTCGCGGCGCGATAGCTGAGCATGTCCAGGAAGCCGCGGGACGCCACCGTAAGCACCGTCCCGGCCGAGAAAATCGCGATCCCCATCTGTAGCACGGTCTTACGCGAGAACCGCGCCAGGAGATAGCCCGTCGGCAGCCCCGCCAACGCCATGCCGAGCGTGAAAATTGTAGAGAGGAGACCGATGCGCGGCAGCGAAAAACCATACTCCCGGCGCACATCGGCGGCAAGCAACGGGAAAAGCTGCCGGTCCATCGCATTGATGACGTAGGAGAGGAGCAGCACGCTGAACATTGCCGCGGCGGGCACTCGCGTGCTGGATGATTGGCGCGCAGCCTGGCCGGATTCGCGGATCCTTGCCACGGAATCCGCTTTTGTGATTTCCTGTGCGGCCGTCAGTTCATCTCCCGAGCTCTGCCGTTCGTTGTTGCGTCTGCTTGATCGCGCCGAGATACCACTCGAGAATTTCTTCGCCCGTCCAGAAAACGACGCCGGGACGCGGCTGGATATGTTCGAGAGCTTCGCGGAGATAGCGAAGCCGATGGGGCGCGCCCATGATGTACGGGTGTATCACCAGCGCCAGGATCCGCGCCGAGTCCGCCGCATCGGCATACAATTGCTCGAATTGATCGATCGCGCGTTGCCGGTATTCTGTTGCTGTGTGGTGCTGAATCAGCATCATGGCGACATCATTGATTTCCTGCGTGTAGGGCACGCTGACCAAGGTGCGCGTGCGCGTCTTGAGCAGAACCGGTTGATCGTCGAGGACCCAATCACACACATAGTCGTAACCTTCCTCGGCAAGAATATCCGGAGTATCCCAAGTCTCCGTGAGACCGGGGCCCAGCCACCCGCGCGGTTTGCGTCCCGTAAATTCGCGGATCACCGCCGTCGTCTTGGCGATATCGGCCCGTTCATCCGGAACTTTCTGCATATTTTTCTGGCCGAAACCGTGGCCGATGAACTCCCATCCGCGTTCCAAAGCCGCCCGTGCAATCGGCTCATACTTTTGGATGACAGAGCCGTTTATGGCCAGGGCAGCGCGGATGTGAAAGCGATCCAGGACGTCGGTAAATCGCCAGAAACCCACGCGATTTCCGTATTCATGCCACGCCCAGTTTGGGATATCCGGAATTGGGGAACCACCCGCCGGCGGTGTAAGAACGGTCCGCGGCAGCGGCTCCTGCGGATTCCAGTCCTCGACGTTAACAATCACCCATACCGCAAGACGCGCTCCGCCCGGCAAGGCGAGCCGCGGGCGGTCTTTGATCGGCGAATAGGGGACCCGTTCATGCGGCAACATAACCATTCCTCCGCGGTGTGCGGCAACAGACTCAGAAGCTGGAGACCACGCCGGAAAAACTCGCTGCATTGTGTGTGCGCGGCGATTTCCATGTCAAGGGCGAAACATTTACTCACACTATCCGGACCCTCAGGTCTCCTACGCCTTCGATGAACCCGTGCAGGACCTCACCTCGTTGTACGGGTCCGACGCCGGCGGGCGTTCCCGTAAAAACCAGGTCGCCCGGCGTCAATCTGAAGAGTTTCGAGAGCTGCGCAATAATTTCGGGAACGCTCCAGATCAGGGCCGAAAGGTCGGAACTCTGCACGCGCTTGCCATTGCGTTCCAGCCAAATCGCTCCTTTCTTAGGATGGCCGATTTTGCTCGCCGGCGCCACGGCAGAGCAGGGAGCCGAGTAGTCGAAGCCTTTTCCGACGTCCCACGGCCGGGCCATCTTCTGGGCCTGCAATTGCAGATCGCGCCTGGTCATATCGAGCCCCGCTGCATATCCATAGATGTGGTTCAGCGCATCTTCGACGCGAATGTCCGTGCCGCCTTTGCCGACCGCGGCGACGAGCTCGAACTCATAATGCACGTCGCGGGAAGATGACGGATAGGGGAAATCTCGCCCTTCCGGCAGCAAAGCATGGCCCGGCTTGAGGAAAAAGAACGGTGGCTCGCGCTCAGGATCATGGCCCATTTCACGCGCGTGGTCGGCATAATTGCGTCCCACGCAGAAGATTCGATTTACCGGGAACAGGTCCGCCGTTCCTAATACTGGCAGTGCGGGTATAGGCTCAGGCGCAATGACGTAAGCCATCAGTTTCCCCTTTGGATAACCCGGCGCTAACGGCGCGCTCCGAAAAGCTGGTTGCTAGCCGCGGGTTAACTCGTAGCTTATGCTTGGCCACAGACTCGTATGACAGAGTTGGAGTATGCTCGGAGCAGTGCGACGCGAAAGAAGGAGAATAACATGAACCGATTGCTGCTTGGATTACTTGCCATTGCCGGAACTGCTTTGTGGCTGTTCACCGGAGCGAATCTCCACTCGGCTCCGCAGCGGCCCTCCTCGCCCGCCCAATATCTGGAAGGAGACGCTTACCAAAAGGCTCGCGCTTTTTCACCCGCAGTAATTACCAGAGGCGGGAGAATTATTTGGTTAGCGGGCCAAACCGCTACCCAAGATCTCAACGGCAAGTCGCTCCTGGGTGACTTTCAGGGCCAGGCACGGACCGTCTTCGCGCTCATGGACCGCACCTTGAAACGCGATGGAGCGAGCCTTCAGAATGTGGTGAACATGACTGTTTTTATCAATGATCCTCGCAATGGCGACCAGTTGGTCAAGTTGCGCCAGGAGTTTTTTCCGGACGGCAAGTACCCGGCAAGCACGATGATTACGGTTTCAGATTTCGCGCAGCCGGGAATGCTGATCGAAATTCAAGGTGTGGCCGTCGTCGGCGAGTAAAACCCGGCCATTTCCGTCTCTAGCCAGCAGCGAACCGCCTTCTCTGAATCGGCTGTTTACTTGTGAGGTAAAATGGAACATGCTCGAATTTTGCCGAGCCGAACGTAGCACCCAATTTCAAATTGGCGCCAAACTGCCTTTCTGCGACCGTCATCGCCTCTTGTTTATTGGCCCGCGTCGCGGCCGATCTAACCTCCTTAGAATGATATCCTTGTACATTTATAGGGCGGAAGTCCTTTGGAATGATATCGTTGCGAAAAAACCGGGGGGGTGGGGTGGGCACCTCAACTAAAACTTTAGCTTTTCGCGCCTGTCGGATTGAAGGGTCCGTGTTTCGGTCGCCGGCCGTGCAGAATGAGCACGTGCACGAGATTCGCTCGGAACCATCGTAGAATGAACACGTTGTCGGAAATCTTCTGGCTGATCTGGATAAGACCGGCCAGCGGAACGGCCTCCAACTTTCAAACTTTACTGTGAGTACGGACACGAAAAACGACTTCGCGGGAATAACGCCTGAGGCAATGCAAAAGATTCTGGGTGCCCAGGCATTCGTCGTTCAGGGTAACGCTCAATTCGGCGGGACAATTCACATCCGCACTGAACCCAAGACTGGTTTCTACCAGATGTCGCAGAGTAACTCGGATTTTGGTTACTACGGCGCTTCCGCGTTGAGCCATGAACAAGTGCATCTGGGTGGCGGCGGCGAGCTTCCTGCATTTCG
>DASPYR010000022.1:0-2710 GCA_035636675.1 Rugosimonospora sp.
AGATCTCTCACCAGGACTACGCCGTGGCATCGTTGTAAGCCGGAAATCGTGCCCACGACCTCATAACTATCCGCATCGAGCACCTTAACCTCAGTGCCGTGCGAAAGGTAGACTCGGCGCGTGGGGGCGTCGAAGGTAATATAGTCAAAATACTCCCCGCCACCAGGGGCTGCGCCGAGAGGAATTTTTTTAAGCAAGTGATAATTAGCCGCCGGAGGACCTGCCAAGGCAAGCGCCCCGAGAACCAAAAAAGATACGAAAACCGCAAAATGGACGAGACGAATTTTCATGAAGCCTCCTCTCATCGGCTGCGGGACCTGGTGCCGCCAGAGACCCGGGCCGCGTCCCCCGGTACCGTCGTTAGCGCGACGGATTATACCCTAAAGCCGCGCGAGCGGAAGTCCGCCTCCAATTAAAGATTGGGCGAAGGTGCTACGCGCGTGATGGCCCGCGTAAGGGCGCAGCCGGATAATCAATTTTCTGCTGCGGCTCGAAATCGTTGCCACGTGTTTGCAATTGGCGTTCCGCCACAGTGTTTTAACCTCAGGGGCAATGCCGGGCGCAACATCATCGTGGGGCCCGGCTGCTCGCCATTCGGTCTTACTTGAACAGTTCCATCACGATGGGCTGGAAACCAGGGTGGAGAGCAGTTCGCTAAAATCGTTGGGTTGTGCGGTCTCCGAGGCATCCCATGTGTCGGTGCCGTGGCCACGACGGAAGGTCCCCAATGACCTGCGAGTAATGGATTCTTGAGGCGCCGTTCATTACCGTTCGAGCTATAATTTCGCGTACATGCCTGGATTCCTGAGCAATTTGCTGCGGCTGCTGCGGGAGCGGCGCGGCACAGATATGGATTTCCTGTGCCATCATCTGCTCTCCGAACGGGGCGAAGCTTCCCAGACCGTGCTGGCGCAAGAGATCATTAAAGCGTATAGGGCCATGAACGCAGGGGAGCGGCGCAAATTTTTTGAAATGCTTTGCCGAAAATTTGGGCCCGACGAAACCGCCGTGCTGGGCGCGGCAGCGGCCTACAAGCGGACGCCGGACGCCGCGCATCTGGCAGCCCTTTCCGCCGCCGTGGAACCGCCACGCCAGGAGCTCTTGCGGCGGATCAATACAGCGACGCGGGGCACGGAGACGCTGGTGGCATTGCGCGGGCATCTGCTGGAATTAGCAACCGCGGG
The DNA here is from genome assembly GCA_035636675.1 of Rugosimonospora sp. Lineage (GTDB taxonomy): Bacteria > Acidobacteriota > Terriglobia > Acidiferrales > UBA7541 > Palsa-189. The sequence goes on from DASPYR010000022.1 coordinate 1,185, forward strand.
CACGGATTTCCAGCCGCTGGACGCCGATCTCAAGCATCTTTTCAGGTCCTGGTTCAATCGCGGTTTCTTGCGCATGGAACGAATCACCTGGCAGACCTCGGCGTTGACGTTGGAAAAACTGATGGCTTACGAGTCCGTGCATGAGATCAACGGCTGGCCGGACTTGCGCCGCCGTCTGGAAGCGGATCGCAGATGCTATGCGTTTTTCCATCCGGCGCTGATCGACGAGCCGATCATCTTTGTGGAAGTGGCCTTGTCGAAGGGGCTGACCGGTGATCTGGGACCCTTGCTGGATATCCGCGCGCCGATGCTTCCGCCAGAACGGGCCGATACCGCCATCTTCTATTCCATAAACAATTGCCTGAAGGGCCTGCGCGGCATTGCCTTTGGGAGTTTCCTGATCAAACAGGTGGTGACCGATCTTGCCACGGAATTTCCGAATATCAAGACCTACGCCACGCTTTCGCCGCTCCCCTACTTAGCGCGCGCCTTGCAGGACCAGGCCAACCAAGACGGGTTCACCCGCGAGCGCCTGTCGCATCTGCTGAGCGATTATGCCCATACCTGGGCGGGCGCCGATGGCAAGCACGATCCCATCGAGGCTTTCTTGAGCATGCTCAAGCAGCCGGTAGCGAACCGGGAAGCCCTGGCGAAACCTCTGGAGCGCATCGCGCTCGCCTACCTCACCCAAGTGCATCAGAACGGAAGGCTCTATGATCCGGTGGCCACGTTTCATCTTTCCAATGGCGCACGTCTGCAGCGCATCCACGCGTTTGGAAACTTGCGGCCCTATGGCTTGAAAGCTTCCTTCGGGCTCACCGCCAATTACCTGTATGTTCCTGCGGAACTGGAAGAGAATCATGAGCGTTTTGTGCGGGAAGGCGAAATTCGAGTCTCCGGCGACTTAGAGCGGGAGTACAAGGCCGTGGCAGAAGCCTGGCGTGGCGAGCGGTCCAAACATACAAAGACCGTAAAGTAACCGTATCCGGGTTAGGGAGCGAGAACTCCGGCCGAGGCTTAGGTTTTCGCGCGGAGCCGAGCAAGTTCCGATGCGTTCTGGCGCCCATCCACCAGGCAATGCCCGGGTGAGGCGCGGCCGAGCCCAGGCGCTGCGAGGGCCGGGCACGGCCAGGCAGGCGCGGCGGCGGGCAAACCTAGAAGTCTAGGTGCACGCCGAATTTGATGACTCGCCCCGGCAAAATGCTCGTGGCGTTCCGCCACGCGCCAGCGACGCCGGGCGCCGACGTATTGTATGCCGTGCCGACGGTTAGGATCGGATTGGCATTGAATATATTGTAGAAATCCGCGGTCGGTTCGATCTTCCATCGCTCTGTAATCGAGAAATCCCGAGCCAGGCGGAAATCGAGTTGATTATCGCGGCCAAGGGGAAAGACGGTTTGTGGCGTTACTACCTCTGCCTTGCACAAGGTACAGCCATTCAGAGTATTGTGACCAGGTGCGGGATTTATGAACGAAACGTCGGTGCTCCTGAAGGAGTAAGTCCCCTGGAGCGGGATCGAGGGCAG
>DASPYR010000023.1:0-38448 GCA_035636675.1 Rugosimonospora sp.
GTCTAATGCCAACAAAGGGGTGGATCTCACACGAACCGCGGCGATCTGGTTGGGCACGCCTTCCCTTGTGCTCTGCGCCGTTCTGCTGTTCTCCCAATCCAAGCCGAGTTCTCAACCGCAGTCATCTACTTCGGCCTCACCAAACACATTGACGGACGCGCAAATGTCCAAGATGAGCTCGGATGAGCTCGCCCACTACGTCTTCGAGCACCACGGCTGCAATAATTGTCATACGCTGGGCGCTAGCGGGAAGCTCGGTTTCACGGAACGCGGCAAGCAGGTGGGCAAGGGATTTGAAGGGTGCATCTCTCTGCTCACCTCGATGAACGTAATCGCCCAGGTGCAATCAGTGGATCGCACGGCGGAGGAAAAACAGAAGGCCGCCCGGTTTAAGGAGTTCGGTTGCACCACCTGCCATCAGATCACGCCGGGGAAACTGGGACTCACAAGTTACGGGACCAAGCTCAAATCTCTGCACCTGGCCTGCACCGATGTTGAGAAGATCCTGGCCCAGCAGCGCTGATTCTATTTGGCCGCGGCCCTCGATAGAACATCCTCATCCATCGGCTCCAGCTTCATAATCGAAGCGCCGTGGTTGTTGCCCACCCAAAATGTTACGGGCGTGGTTGAATTGTCCACGAAGACACGCCGAATGTTGGTCTGCTGCGGCAGCAGATATTCCGTGACCTCTCCATTGTTGGGGTTAAGCCGGATAATGCGGTCGGTAAACATCGAGCCCGTCCAGACGTCGCCGTTCTTGTCCGCCACCGCCTGGTAGGGCGCGCTCCACGGAGTGGGAACCTTCCATTCCTGGATCTTCTCCGTCTTGGGATCGAACATCGCCACGGCATTTGCGCCGTATTCGGCAAACCACAAACGGTCCTGCGCGTCGACCATACCTCGGCGCGGCCGGGAATCTCGCGTTGGCGTGGGATAAACCTTGAACTCTTTCGTCTTCGCATTGATCCGGCCGATATTGTCAGCCGCGAAATCGAGCAGATAGAGATCGTTTTCATGGTTCGCCGGGATGCCGTACGCATTGATGTTGCGGCCCGCGCCGGGTATCGCAAACGTGCCCAGGTTCTCGTATGTGCCTGTCTTGAGATCCAGCCGCAGGATGGAATGGTCGTCCTGATTGTTCGTCCAAACCTTGCCGTCCACATAGGAATAAGTCGGCATCACCATCGATTCCTGGGTGTGATCTTTTTGCAGTTCCTTGGGGAGCGGGAATGCCTCAACTTTTTCCGTCTTCCTGTCGAATTTCGCGATCCCTCCCTGATACATCATGGCCAGCCACGGATTTTCATCTTTATCGAGCTGCAGCTCGAGCGAACCCTTCGGAAATCCCTGTTTCAGTAAGGGAATGGGATATTCCGTCGCCTGGCCGGTTTTTGGGTCGAGCTTTCCCACGAATTCGTCGACGAAATCCGAATACCATACTGTGCCGCCCGAGTCGACCACCACGTCGTGTGGCTGGGCCACCTTCCGCGGCAGATCATATTCCGTGATGATGACGCGCGTGGCCTTCGCCCTGGGCCGCGGCAGCGTCTTGAGCGAATAATCCCACCTCTCGGTCGAACTCAAGTTCGTCGTGGCCAGCCAGTCGGCGATAGGCTGAAGATTGCCTCGAGGACCCCCGCCCCGCGCGCCGCCCGCCAGCAGTTGCGGATGCGCCGGAGTGCTGCCCTGGGAGTAAAGGCTCATGCGCTGGATGACCTGCATGAATTCATCGGCAGTGTGAGTGGATCGCGCGATGCGCTCGAGAGTGTGGCAGCCCGTGCAGTCGAGGAGAAACCTCTTCTGCGCGTCGGTTCCCGGCATGCTCGTGAGCCACTCCGCGTTGTTCAACTGTGCGGCAAGATTCTTTGCCGGGCGGAGCTTGATATCCGCTGTCGCGCTGGTCCCTGGCGTCACTTCCACGGTCTTGGGGCCATCCATCTCGTACCCGACGGCGCGGATTTTAAGCGAATACTGCCCCGGCCCCAGCTTCGAACTCGGAAAGCTATAGCGGCCGCTACCGTCGGTGAATACGTCTATGGTGATCGTGGAGCCGTCTTTTTTGGCGCCGACCACCACACCTTCCATTGCCCCTTCCTTCTCCGAGCTCACTTGCCCGGTCAAGGCGATGCCAGAGGAATTTGCCGCCTTGATCAAACGTGGCGCAGACAAAAATGTGCCGAGTACCACGATCGCGATGCCGGCCAAAAGCGCTGTCTTGGACATAAGATCTCACCTCGAAATTCCGTTTGCCTGTTCCAGAATTTCTGTTTTGACCTCTCGATTGACACTAAAGTATCACCTAAGGCCTTCGGCAAACAATGTCGGGGATTCTCGGTTTGTGAGTCAGAGTCGTTGAACCTGGCAGACACGTGTACCAAAATGAAGCAAGCACGCCAAAGCGTCCATAAATGAACCCCATTTTCCTGAAGTCATTTCTCACGCCATTGGAAGCAGAAGCCCTGCTCGCTTCCGTTCAATGTTTGCCTTGGACGCGCGGTCAGTTCCGGGGCCGCCCTGTTCCCCGAGAGGAAGTCTGGATAGGCCCCTACGCCTACAAGTTTTCGGGCCGGACGCTCGAGCCCGCCGGCTGGACAGCGGAAATCGCAGCAATCAGAGGCAAGATTCAGGCGCAGTACGGCGGCGATTACAATAGCGTGCTGCTCAATCGGTACGCGAATGCTCAGGATAGCGTCTCCTGGCATTCCGATGATGAGCCGGAGATGGATTCAGCGCACCCCATCGCATCGCTTAGCCTGGGGGCTTCGCGCGCATTCTTAGTCCGCCCGATTGCCAGCAAGCACGCTGTGCAGACCTACGTCCTTACTTCTGAAAGTCTGCTCGTGATGCCCGCTGGATTCCAACAGAAATACCAGCACTGCGTGCCAAAATCGAAGATAGCGTGTGGCACTCGCGTTAATCTGACGTTTCGCCGAATGAAGTTAGCAGAGGACTAAGGCTTCTAGCCGCGCAGCGCGGCGATTAGGCAGAATCCGTCGCGGCTTTGGCGGCGGGTCGAGCAAAAGTAAGCTCCAGTAATCTCTGCCGAAGCGCCTCGCCGGCATCCGTAAAAACTTCATTGCAGGTGTGACGCAGGCGCTGCTCGGCCGCGCGAACAATCGTTTCCAGGAGTTCACTTGATTCCTGGCTGAATTTGCCGATCGTTTCTTGCAGGGATAAACGGGAAACTTGCTCGAGCCGCATCTCGTGAGCCTGGATGGCCTGATCGCCCAGTTGAGAGATCACCTCGCTCAATCTGTTTTCCTGGGACAGCGTTTCCGCGCGAACTGCCTCGAGAATGGAGTTTGCCTCGTTCCGCAGATTCTCGCCGGCTCTGTTCAGCGTCGCCTGTACATCCTCCGCAAAGGCGGCGCCCAGCCGCGATGTGAGCTGTTCCCCTTCCGCATCCATGGCGGCGCGGATCTCTTGGCGCTGCGTTTCGATAAATGCCGAGATTTGCCCGCTCGCGGCCTCCACCTTGGCCGAGAATTCTCGAAGTTCAGTCTCGGCTTTTTCTCTGACGTCATCGGAAGCCGCGTTCAGCCCTTTTTCCAGCGCGGCCTGCATGCGTATCTGGGCTTTCTTCTCGCACCATTCCGAAACCTTGAAGAGAGAGCCAAAGGTAGTATAGGTCGTGTCCGTAGCTTTATCCTCGAGCTGGGCGATCCACTTGGCCGCAACCGCCCGGCCAGATTCCTCCATCTGCCGCTCCGAATTGGCGATCAACTCCTGTATGAAGTTCTGCATTCGCCCTGAGGCGCCTTCCAGGGCGTGCTCCGAAATCCTGCCGAGGTTTTCCTGCGTGCTTCGCAGTGATTCTTGAGCCGCTGTAATGGCCGCGTCGATATTTCTTAGTGTCTCGTTGGTGCGATCCAGGCGGCTGCTCAGCTCGCCTTTGAGCTCACTTGAAAACCGGTCGATCTCGCGGCCTGTTGCTTCCTGGGCGATGCGCACTTGTTCGCCCCATGCGATGATCGCCTCTTCGGCGCGTCGCGTCATTTCCTGGCTGGCGGTTTCCAATATGGCAGCAGCGCGGGATTCGAGATTCTGTTCTGCGGCTTGCGTTACCCGATCGAATTTCGAGAGTTGCTCATTCAGACGCTCATCGGCAGCCTGCAACTGCCGCAACGATTCGTGCAGCCGGTCGTTTTGCTCGTCGAGATACTGGCGCAGCCCGCTGAGCTTGAGGTCGATTTCGCCGGTGGCTTGTGCGAGCCTGGCCGTTTGATCGTTGATGCGCTGTTCGGCATCCTCGAGTCGCAAGAGCGCCCGCTGGGAGCGCTCGTCTTGCTCATTCAGCGAGTCACGTAGAACGTTAAGCGTGTTTTCTGCCTGGGAAGTCTCTTCAGTGAGGGCTTGGCCCATTCCGGCGACCCGCGAAGCGACTTCCTTTTCCATGGCCTCGGAATCGCGTCTCAAACGCGAGGCAGTTTCTGCCCCCACGGCCCTCAAGGAGCGTTCCATTTCTTTTCGCCACTCATTGCGGAGGGCGGCCAACTCACCTTCTATGCGTTCCTTGCGAAAAATGATCATGATTGCGTCAGGACTCCAGGGAAGTATGGCTGCAACCTTGCCGAGGAGAAATGTACCACAGCCTGGCCTGGAGATAGATTTTCTTAGCACCTCGAGCGAAAAGTTTTCTGGGGTAAAGTACTCGGCGTACTATATCCATTTGAAAGTTGTCGTGCCCCATATCGGCGACGTATCCGCGTTATGGTTGCGGCCTGCCGATGCGCGCTGGGCGCTGGTACTGGCGCATGGCGCCGGCGCCGGAATGAATCATCCGTTTCTGGGTAAGCTTGCCCATGAACTGGCTGGCGCCCAGGTGGCCACGTTCCGATATCAATTCCCTTACATGGAGCAGCGGCGCCGCGTCCCAGACCCGCCAGCCGTGCTCCAGTCCGTCGTTCGAGCGGCAGTGCGTATGGCCGGCGAGACCGCGCCTGATCTCCCAATGCTCGCGGGAGGCAAGTCCATGGGAGGGCGCATGACTTCGCAGGCCGCGGCGGAACATCGTTCCGAATTGGCGCCTGAATTGGAAAAAGTCCAGGGCTTGGTCTTTTTGGGTTTTCCGCTGCATCCGCCCGGCCGTCCGGGCACAAAGCGCGCGGAACATCTCGCTCAGGTCAGGACACCCATGCTCTTCCTGCAAGGCACACGCGATCAATTCGCCGATTTGAAGCTACTGCGCCCCATCTGTGCGAACCTCGGCCCCCGGGCAACTTTGCACGAAATCGGAACAGCCGACCATTCGTTTCACCTGTTGAAGAGTTCGGGGAAGACCGATGCAGAGGTAATGCATGAATTGGCGCAATCCGTCCGCGCGTGGGCAGAAACTCTTTCGTGCAGCGCCTCTCCGCAGGCCCGCGAATAGCGGCAGCCTACCGGCTGGCGCGCTTGCCGCGCTTCTTATCCTCGATAATGGCCTGTGCCGCGGCTAGCCGCGCAATCGGCACGCGGAATGGCGAAGCGCTCACGTAGTCCATCCCCACGCGATAACAGAACTTCACGCTCTCGGTATCGCCGCCGTGCTCGCCGCAAATTCCGACCTCCAGGTGCGGACGGGTACGCCTGCCTCGCTGGATGGCCCACTCCACCATCATGCCGACGCCGGCGAGGTCGAGAGTCTGAAAGGGGTCGGTGCTGAAAATGGCCGCTTTCTCTTCGTCCAGATACTCAGGCAGAAAGCGGCCGGCATCATCGCGTGAAAGCCCCATTACCGTTTGCGTAAGGTCATTGGTGCCAAAGCTGAAAAATTCAGCCTCCTCCGCGAGTTCATCGGCAAGCAGCGCGGCTCGCGGCAATTCGATCATCGTGCCCACCAGATAATGGAGCTTTATGCCGGCCTTTTGGATAAGGTTGTCGGCGATGCGCCGCGTCTCATCCACGAGGATCTTTAGCTCTTTTTTATCCAGAGTGAGCGCGTGCATGATCTCCGGAATGACCTTGATTCCCTCCTTGCGGCATTCCAATGCCGCCTCGATGATCGCCCCCACTTGCATATCCAAAATTTCCGGGTAGGTGATCAGCAGCCGGCAGCCGCGGTGGCCCAGCATGGGATTCGATTCGCTGAGCTGCTCCACGCGGCGAGCCACCAGCTCGGGCGGCAGGCCGATCTTCTGCGCCAGCTCTTTCTGCTTCTCCGCATCATGGGGCACGAATTCGTGCAGCGGCGGATCGATTAACCTGATCGTCACCGGATAACCGTCCATCGCGCGGAAGATTCCGATGAAGTCGCCGCGCTGAAACGGCCGAAGCCGGTCGAGCGCCCTCTGCCGCGCCTCGCGGCTGTCGGCAATGATCATCTCTTGAATCGCAAGCTGCCGGTCCGCGCTGCGTTCGGGGTGCTCAAAATCCTTGAAGAACATATGTTCGGTGCGGCAGAGCCCGATTCCCGTCGCGCCCATTTCGCGAGCCTTGCGCGCATCCTGCGCCGTATCGGCATTGGCGCGAACCCCCAGTTTGCGAATTTCGTCAGCCCACTTGAGGATCGTGTGGTAATGCTTGGGCATTTCTGGCGAAGCGAGCGGCACCTGGCCTGCATAAACCGTGCCGTCACTGCCATCCAAGGTGATCCAATCGCCTTGATGAATCACGCGGCCGTTCGACGACATCTGCTTGGCGGCATAGTCAATAAACAGCTTTTCGCAGCCGACGATGCAGCACTTGCCCCAGCCGCGCGCCACAACGGCCGCGTGGCTGGTCTTGCCGCCCGTAGCGGTGAGCACGCCCTGCGCCACGGCCATGCCCCCTACGTCTTCCGGACTCGTCTCCCGCCGAACCAGCACGACTCTTTCGCCCCTCTTGGCCCATTCCTCAGCCTCGTGCGCCAAGAAAACGGCTCGGCCCACGGCGGCTCCTGGGACGGCGTTGATGCCCGTGCAGATTTTGCGCTGAACCAAGTCGTGCCGCGGCACCGAAGGCGCAATCACCGGATAAAACAGCCGGTCGATATCCTGCGCCTGGATTCGCTCCAGAGCTTCCTCGCGCTTGATCAAGCCCTCCTGCACCATATCGGCGGCGATGCGGAACACGGCGGCCGGGGCCCGCTTCCCGGCGCGCGTTTGCAGCATATAAAGCTTCCCGTCCTCGACGGTAAACTCCATATCCTGCATATCGCGATAGTGCTTCTCCAGCACCTGCCGAGCGCGCTCCAGTTGTTTATAGACTTTCGGCATCCGCCGCTCGAGTTCCCGCAGCGGCACGGGGGTGCGTATGCCCGCCACGACGTCTTCACCCTGCGCATTCGGAAGGAAATCGCCGTAAAAACTCTTTTCGCCGGTAGAAGGATCTCGCGTGAAGCACACTCCAGTTCCGGAGTTGTCGCCGGTATTGCCAAAGACCATTTGCACGACACTCACGGCAGTTCCCAAAAGGCCCGTGATGTGTTCCACGCGGCGATAAGTGACCGCTTTTTCAGCCATCCAGGATTCAAAAACCGCCCCGATAGCGCCCCACAGTTGCTCCATGGGATCTTCGGGAAAAGGCTGGCCGCGCTTCGCTTTGAAATAGTCTTTATATTCCGCGACCAACTTCTGCCAATTCTCCGCCGCCACTTGCGTGTCGTCTTTGGCTTTCAGCCGCTCTTTCAACACCCGCAGCCGCCCCTCCAGTTCTTCTTTGGGCAGACCGGTGACCACCGTGGCATACATCTGCACGAAGCGCCGATAGGCGTCCCACGCGAAGCGAGCATTATTAGTTCGCCGGGCCAAGCCCTCCACGGTCTGATCGTTCAGGCCCAGATTCAAAATCGTTTCCATCATCCCCGGCATGGAACGCGCCGAACCGGAGCGCGCGCTCAGAAGCAGCGGGTCCCGCGCATCGCCAAATTTCTTGCCAACTGCGCGCTCGAGCCGTGACAGATTCTTCCCCACTTCGGAGCGGAGCTGCGGCCGGTGCTTGTGATCGTGGCTCAGGTAGTAATCACAGCATTCCGTGCTGATGGTAAAGCCGGCGGGAACAGGAAGACCGATGCGGGTCATCTCGGCGAGCCCGGCCCCCTTGCCGCCGAGAATCTCTTTCATATCGCCGGTGCCTTCCGCCTTGCCCTGGCCAAAAAAGTAAACGTATTTCACGTCGTGTTTCACCCTCCGAGCTTATTTACGTCCGCTCCGTTGATGCGCAGAGTAGCAACCGCGGTTCATCGGCCCCGGATCCCATCAATGGAGACTGCGTTTCGCTCGCGATGAACCAACAAGTAGTAATAGAGGAAGGCGTAGATCAATTGGAGTCCAGCGACATTCCAGTCCTGCGCGAGATTCGTACCGAAAACCAACGCGGTCAAAACCAGCGCGCCCGCAATTAGCGCGAATCGCGTCCACAAACCGAAGAACAGCAGCAGACCCAGTCCGGTCTCAACCGGCGGCAGCACCCAGGCGAACGCGGGAAGCAGGCTCGTTGGGACGGCGGGAGTTTTCTCGAAATAGTGACTCAAATAGGCCAGGAATGCGGCGTGCCCCGCCAAAAGGCGGCTTACGCCGTGCAGCATGACATTCGCCCCGAAGGAAAGACGTAAGATCGTGTAAGCCCAAACCGCATCCGTAAATCGGCCGCGAGGAGCGACACGGCTCGTCGTCCCTGTTTCAAACGACTTGGTAGCTGCATAATCAGCCATTAGGCCTCCGCACTGAAACCCCAATCGACTGGAAAATCGATCCGTAGACGCCAAAGGGCGCCGACGCCGCGCGCACTAACCCAATGCGGCCCGGTATTATACACGTAACACATACTCACTTTGCGTGAACCGCTAATCAGGAGAGTTCGCTTCCGCCAGAACGCCGCTTGTATTTGTTCCTTGATTTCCACCCATTTGAGCGCCTATCGTATGCGCCGCGAGGTGCCTCATGTCAGCTCATCGGGGAATTGCCACCGTTGCGAGCGCTCTGATGCTCTCTTTCCTCATCCTCAGCGCGATGGAACCGGAGTTTTTCCTTCTGCACTTCTATGAGTCGCTGATGTATCTGGCGATTGTCCTGATGCTGTTCTATTTTCAAGATAAATGGGCCTACATGCTCGGCATGGTGGCTCCTGCCGTGTGGCTGATCCTCGCGTATGGTGTCGGGTTGTTGGGCGGAGCAATGCGCCAGGTTTCCAAGCTGATGCGGGCGCAACGGCCTACTAGTGAGGTAAGCGTGATGGTTGTCATCCTCACTATACTCGCTGTGTTACTGATCTCCTTCTGTGCTTATCGCTGGAAGCGGCAATACGCCGGCCTCGGTAGGGGGCGAACTACATTTCTGGTGAGCCTGGCCATTGTCATTGCCTACAATGCGATTCTGGTGGTGTGGTTCTGGCGATCGATCCCACAGGCGCTTTCCGCCGGGTAACTCCTGAGAAGTCGCGGTGTAGCCGGACTTTCCATTCCAGATCCCCCTGTTGGGTTTAGCATACGCTCAGCGCCCTCTTGTTGGTGCAAGTTACATCCCACCCCTGGACTCTCAGTCTCGTTGCTATTGCGGCCACGTGGCTGCGGGGTCGAGGTTCACAATAGGTTGCGAACCCGCAGTCGGAACCATGGGGCGTATATACGCTCGGCCCGCGGTTTTGTGACACGAATAGCAGTCCTCCAGCAAGTTCTTGTACTCCGGGGCAAATCGCTTGCTGTCTTTCATGGCGATAATGGTCTTCAGCTTGGTCAAGCTGCCCGTGTCAATGCCGTCAAAGATATTTTTCATATCCACGGGATTGCCGTCGGCTCCCTTCGGAGAGGGATTCAGGCGCACTTCCCATCCCAAGCGGTTGCGCATCTCGCCCAGATAGTAGTTAGCCAGCGGCCAATTTTTCTTATCGCCCGCAAACCAAAGATTGGCGGCGAACATGGCTACGTCAACCATCGGATGAGAAAATGGCGGTGTAATATCTTTCAGGTGGGCCACGTCCGCCATCGTCGGAGGAGTGGCTTGCGGATTGTTCTGTTGCGCTACCGCGGCGGGGTGCTCCCAAGCCGAAACGAAAAGACCACCCAGGATTGCGCCCAAGACCAACAAGGCCGAGCCGCGGAACCAATTAGCTGGTGCCATGCCGAAATTCTCCTTCCATTTTGGGATAGGAAACCGAGCCTGCCAGCACGACGCGCCGGTCATTATAGCCCCAGAAAATTATCCCAATCGCGATCTATTAGGTCCTCGTATCATGGGCCGCGACCGTCGGCGAGAAGCTCTCAGGGCAGGCCGTTCCGGCCAGGAGCAAATGCGCCCCCCTGAACGGCGCCTTGTTCGAAGCAGTATACTTCCCATCTTATTCGAACGTTTTGGCAGGCCGCGCGCCCCGGATGCTAGTTCGAATGGTAAACAAGTAAATAAGCCGTTGACATCCTTTTACCTTTAGGGTAACATCTCCCATGCTTTTGCTCTCCTGCGCAATTCCCTGCGTCGATCGGCTAGCTCTGCGGTCATCCCGAGTCCGCCTCCGCGCGCAAAAGTCGAGGTCTGCGGCGAAAAGGCTACCCGCAGGATGCGCTTTTCGCCCGTCAAAAAGTCGAGCTTTTGCGCGTTCACCGAGCCGGACTAAGGATCGGCAGTTTCCTTTTGTCGTCGTTTCCATGGTGGCGAAGCGTCCCCAGCGCGCCACGTCATCACTTGGTCTCTCACCGGGTCTGTCGCGCACAAACCTAGCCCCTTGCAGTTCCTCAGCAGAGCCGCTTTCGGCCTTTAGCCCAACAAACCAGCACTTGTGCAAATCCTCCCGGGCTAAGGCCATTGGAATGCGCACTTACCAACCAGCCGCTCACAATCCCTTTAGAATGAACACTTACACAAAAAGGGGGAGGGGGTGGCTCATCCTCTGCCATACTTTCCGTTTTGAAACCCTCGCTTCAGACCGGGTGCGATAATGGTTTCCTTTTCGGCTGCGACGGCATCTTTCTGCAAAGCTTGCGGCGAAGGAGGCGGTATGGGCAGAGCTAGGCGAAGAACCTTCCTGCCGCTATTAGCGGCACTGGCGTTAGTACCGTCTGCATGGGCACAGAACGCTACCATTCGCCTCTCCGCCGACCTACGCGAAGCTCCCCGCCGCATCTTCCATGCGCGCTTGGAGATGCCTGTTAAGCCGGGGCCATTAACTCTGCTCTACCCCAAGTGGATACCCGGGGAGCATGCGCCGGATGGTCCCATTGCGGACCTCGTCGGTTTGAAGCTCACGGCCAACGGCAAGACCCTCCCCTGGCGCCGCGATGATCTCGATATGTATATGTTTCACATCGAGGTGCCCAGCGGGGCGAGTGTCCTCGAAGCCAGCTACGATTATTTGTCGCCGGCCGGCGGCGAAGGTTTCTCCGCCGGCCCTTCGGCGGATCAAATGCTGAGCGTGCTGGAATGGAATCTGCTTGTGCTCTATCCCTCTGGAGTACCCACCGATTCGCTCACCTATCAAGCTAGCCTGCGCCTTCCCCAAGGCTGGAAATTCGCCAGCTCTTTGACCGTAGCGAAGCAGGATGCCGATGAGATTCTGTTTGCGCCGGTTTCCCTGAACGCGCTGGTGGATTCGCCGGTGCTTGCCGGACAGAATTTCCGGTCCATAGCTCTCGCACCCGAGGTTCAGCCTCCGCACCGCTTGAATATTGCGGCCGATAGCGTCGCTGCGCTGGCCATATCCGATGAAGAGATTGCGGCCTATAGCCGCCTGGTGCGCGAGGCCGGTGCTCTTTTCGGCGCCCGTCATTACGATCACTACGATTTTCTCGTTTCGCTGACCAACTATTTTTACCCCAATGGCCTCGAGCATCACCAATCGAGCGACGAGCGGATGGCCGAGCGAACGTTCATCAACAGCGATCAAGAGGAAAACTCGAATTCCCTGCTAGCCCATGAATTCACGCACTCCTGGAACGGCAAATATCGCCGGCCCGCCGGCCTGGCAACGCCCGATTTCCAGCAGCCCATGAAAGACGATCTCTTATGGATTTATGAAGGGCTGACGCAATACATCGGCGAAACCCTGTCCGCCCGCTCCGGATTGCGGACGCAAGATGATTACCGGGAGGCGCTGGCCCGCGTCGCTGCCTATCTCGATTGGCCCGGACGCTCCTGGCGCTCACTGGAAGACACGGCCGTCGCCGCGCAGCTACTTTATAATGCCTCTCGCAACTGGCAGGCGTGGAGACGCAGCGTTGATTTCTACGATGAAGACTGGCTCATCTGGCTCGATGCAGACATCCTGATTCGTCAGCAATCGCACGGAGAGAAATCCCTCGATGATTTCTGCCGGCGATTTTATGGACCTCCCGCCTCGAGTCCCAAAGTTGTGCCCTACACTCTCGATGATATCGTCGCCGCTCTCAATGCAACCCTCCCCTACGATTGGCGTGGTTTTTTCAACTCTCGCGTCTACGAAATCAATCCGCACCCTCCTCTCGGAGGAATTGAGCGCGGTGGCTGGCAGCTGATCTATAACGATGAGGAGAACGCGGTCACCCGCGTGCGCGAGAGCGTCGGCGAGGCGCTAGATCTCAGCTTTTCGCTCGGCATCGTCGTTCAAATTACCGGCGGAGAAGAAAATGGACGATTGGCGGACGTTATACCCGGAATGCCGGCGGCGGATGCAGGGCTCGCTCCGGGGATGCGCCTTCTTTCCGTTAACGCCCGCGGATTCACGCCCGGCGCGCTCCATGAGGCCATTGCCGAAACCAAGGGCACAACCAAGCCGATCGTCATTACAGCCGATAACGGCGGGTTTGTGCTCACCTATAATGTCCAATATCATGGCGGCGAGCGCTATCCACATCTGGTGAGAAATACCGCCCAGCCGGATTTATTGAGCGATACGCTGAGACCGCTCACCTCGCGCGGAAACGCCCGTGAAAATGCCCTTGAAAACACCCTTGAAAACAGAAGATAGCCGCCGTTTGGACGAGCAGCGGCGTAACGTGCAGTGAGGTCAAAATGAGACATCTGCTGAGAACCTGCTTTTTGTTTGCCTGTTCAATGCTGACCATCGCTCCTCTTTGCGCGCAGCAAAAACGCCCTCTTACTTTTGACGACCTCATCTCCGTGGAAAGAATCAGCGAGCCGATGATTTCGCCCGATGGGCTCTGGGTCGCCTATACCGTCGCGAAACCGGACCTTGCCGCCAACCGCCTAACGCGAAATATCTGGATCGTGAGCACGAGTGGGGCTTCTGAGCCGAGGCAATTAACCCGTGGCGGCTCGGATTCGCGGCCCCGCTGGTCGCCCGATAGCAAGCGGCTGGCATTTGTATCCAGCCGCATGGGCACGGAGCAGATTTACTTGCTCTCGTTGAGCGCTGGCGAAGGAGATCCCCTCACGGCGCTTTCAACGGGAGCGGAAAATGAACAATGGTCGCCCGATGGCCAGTGGATCGCATTCACCTCGGCGGTGTATCCGGATTGTCACGACGATGCCTGCAACCATCAGCGCGATGAAGCGCGAGAGAAGAATCCAGTAAAAGCGCGCAGCTATGACCATCTTCTGTTTCGTCACTGGAATCATTGGAGTGATGGCAAGCGCAGTCATGTATTCGTGATCGCCGCTTCGGGAGGAGCGCCACGCGATCTTATTTCTGGCGCGGATTATGACGTGCCGCCAGACGAGAGAGGTGACGCCGCGGATATCGCCTTTTCTCCCGATTCCAAGGAGATTTGCTTCACGGCCGTTACGGCCCGGCCTGAGGCCACCAGCACCAACGGCGATCTTTTCACCGTATCGCTTACCGGCGGCGAGCCTCGGAGAATCACTACCAATCCTGGCTTCGACGGCCGTCCTGTCTATTCGCCCGATGGACATTCCATCGCCTATCACGCGCAATTTGTAGCCGGTTATGAAAGCGATCGCTGGCGCCTGATGCTTTACGATCGCGCGACACAGAAGGTCTCCAATCTCACGGAAAATTTCGATCGTAGTGTGCAGGAACCGCTCTGGTCGGCCGATGGCCGCCGAATCTATTTTGTCGCTGAAGATCAGGCCGAACAGCCTGTCTATGCGGTCGATGTCCCGGTCGGCGCGCCCCGTCCGATCACACCGGCCAGCTACAATTCCGAAATCAGCGTGAGCGCCGATGGGAAGGCGCTCGCTTTCGCCCGCTCGAGTCTGACCATGCCTGCCGAAGTCTTCGCCGCCAGTACTGACGGAGCGCAAGCCCGCCAACTCACCCATCACAATGCCGGACTGCTCTCTAAAGTGGAGATGAGCCCACCCGAGCCGTTCTGGTTCGAGGGAGCGGATGGCGCGCGTGTCGAGGGATTGCTCATCCGCCCGCCTGGTTTTGACGCCTCGAAGAAGTATCCCCTGCTTCTGCTTGTGCACGGGGGCCCGCAGGGAGCGTGGACCGACGACTGGGGCTACCGCTGGAATGAAGAGCTCTTCGCTTCCCCAGGTTATGTCGCTGTGATGATCAATCCTCGCGGCTCGACGGGCTATGGGCAAAAGTTCGTTGACGACATCAGGGACGATTGGGGCGGAAAGGTCTACGACGATCTGATGAAGGGCACGGACTACGCGCTCGCCCATTACCCATTTATAGACGCCAGCCGCAGCGCCGCCGCAGGAGGCTCATACGGCGGCTACATGATGGACTGGTTCGCTACGCACACCGGGCGCTTCAAGGCGCTCATCAGCCATGCCGGCCCTTACGATAATGTGGGCATGTATGGTGGAACCGAGGAGCTCTGGTTCGTGGAGCACGACCTGGCGGGAACGCCCTGGTCGAATCCTGAAAGCTACCGCAAATGGTCCCCCAGCACCTACGCCGCTGCGCTCGGCAAGTTCAAGACTCCGACTTTAGTCATCGCCGGGGAAATGGATTATCGCGTTCCCTACACGCAGTCTTTGCAGTTCTTCACGGAGCTGCAGCGCCAAAACGTGCCTTCCAAGCTGCTCATCTTCCCCGAGGAAGGCCACTGGATCAGCAAGCCGCAGAATAGCCGGCTCTGGTACAAAACTTTTCAGGACTGGCTGGCTACTTACTTGAAGTAGGGGATTCCACCGTTTCGGGCGCCAGCGCCGTTGCGCCGATGCCTGCGGTGACAACGTCCAAATCAGATAGCTGGGCGATCTCCGAGCGATTTCGCCCCGAAATTTTTGCCCGATAGAGGGCTGTATCCGCGGCGCGCAGAAGGCTCTTCAATTCGGCGTGCGGACAGTCGCCGCTGGCTATACCACCGATGCTGATCGTGACCGGCACAGGGCCCGCGGAGGTCTCAATCGAGCTGCGCTCCACTATTTTTACAAGTTGTTCAGCCTTTGCCGTGAGTTTTGGGTTGTCGCAACCGGGCAGCAAAATCAAGAACTCCTCTCCTCCGTATCGCCCCACCGAATCGTAGGAACGGACTTCCCCCTTCAGCCGGCCCGTCACGGCGCCAAGGACTTCGTCACCCACCAGGTGTCCCCGGGTGTCGTTGACCCTCTTGAAATGATCGATGTCCGCCAGCAGGACGCCCACGGAGCTGCCGTCTCTTCGCGCACGGCTCAGTTCGCGTTCGAGCAGCTCGATGATCGCGCCACGATTCCAAATGGATGTAAGCGCGTCATGGCTGGCTTTGAAGCGCAGATTCTCTCGCGCCTCCACCAGGCCGCTTTCCAGGTCCAGCATGCGCAAACCGACACGCAAGCGGGCCCTCAATTCCTGGGGATGGAAGGGCTTGGTTAAGTAATCGTCTGCGCCTGATTCCAGCCCCTCCACCAAATTCCCCACTTTGTCATTTGCGGTAAGGAGCATGATGTAGACGTACGGTTGCGCAGATCGCGCCCGCACGCGGCGGCAAATCTCCAGGCCGTCGAGTCCAGGCATCATCCAATCGAGCAAAGCTATGCGGGGCGCATGATCCGCCTGCAGCACTTCCCAAGCGTCGACCCCGTTACGCGCAGCAATAACTTCGTAATCCCATTTACGCAGCAGGTGATCCAGCAGACGGCAGGAAACGGGATCGTCATCCGCGATCAAAACCCTCATCGGAGGCACTCCTGTTTGAGGTCGTCGAGAAGCCTGCCCGCCCTCTGGATTTGCTCTTCCAGTGTTCGCAAACTCTCGTGCGCACGGGAGAAGTCTCCGGCGGCCGCGAGTTTTTCTAACTCCTGAGCACTGGCGGCCGCCTCCGAGACGCCCAGATTGCCGCAGGTGCCTTTCAAGGTATGAACGGCACGCCGCAGAGCATCCGCTTGTTTCTTGTCGAGGGCATCCCGAATAGCGACGATCTGGCGAACGGAATCCTCCTTGAAAAGCTGGATGATTTCGCCGAGCAAGCCCAAGTCACCCTCGACGCGGTCCAGTAAAGCGCTGCGATCCAATGCACCCCCGGAGCCTGCATCAGTCGTTGTGGAAACCCTATTGAGAGCCGTAGACTCTTCCGTTTCTTGGGGGGCAGAGCCGGGAACGAGCCGCGCCAATTCGGAGGAAAGAGTCTCCGGACGAATCGGCTTGCTTACATATCCGTCCATGCCGCCCTCGAGGCAGCGCTCGCGATCACCTTTCATGGCATGCGCAGTCACGCCAATGATCGGCAGGTGGGTTCCCAGAGTTCTTTCCCGTGCACGGATGGCCGCCGTGGCCTCCATCCCGTCCATCTCGGGCATCTGCACGTCCATCAATACCGCATCAAACCCCTTAAAGCCTGCTGCTTCGAGCAAATCGAGGGCTTCACGGCCATTCGTGGTTAATACGACCTCGTGCCCCCATTTACGCAAGAGTATTCGCGCAAGTTGAGCGTTGACGGCATTGTCTTCAGCCAGAAGCAGCCGCATGGGACGCATGGCCTTGATGCCCTTATCGGGCACGACCGTCGAAACCGACTCCAAAATTTGTGTTCCCAGAGCATTGAGGATCCCATCGAGCAAATCGGATTCCCCAATGGGTTTCACCAAATAGACTTTAATCCCGAGTTCGCGGCACCGCGCTGCGTCGCCAGCCTGACGGTCGGAAGTCAGCATCATGATTGTGACGCCTGCCAGCGAGGGATCCGCTTTGATTCGTCGGGCGACTTCGAATCCATCCATGCCGGGCATATGCCCATCCAGGAGAACGAGGGGGAAGCTGTTTCCCTGATCGCGGGCCCAGCGCATAGCCATTAATGCGGCTTCTCCGCCATCCGCCAAAGTGGGCACCATGCGCCAGTTCTTAAGCATTTCGTCCAGGATCATGCGGTTGGTCTCGTTATCATCCACGATCAGAACGTGCAAGCTCTCCAGTTCTGTGCGCCGCAAATTCCGTTCGGACCCGGTCTTTTGAGGCGGGGCGAGCTTCAAGTTAAAATGAAAGGTGCTGCCGTCGCCGAGTTGGCTTTCCACCCACACTTTTCCACCCATCATCTCGATGAGGCGTTTGGTGATGGTCAGCCCTAACCCCGTGCCCCCGTACTGACGTGTCGTCGAGCCATCGACTTGCGAAAAAGCTTCAAAGATAACCTGTTGTTTCTCGACGGGAATGCCAATTCCCGTATCGCGCACGAGAAAGTGGAGCCGAAAGGGGTCCGCTTCCGGGCTGCTCGTCTCCCTGCCGACATCCACCAATATGCTCCCTTGATGGGTGAACTTGATTGCGTTCCCCACTAGGTTCACCAGTATTTGCCGCACTCGGTCCGGATCTCCCGAGAGCATCTGCGGCACATCGGGAGCAATTCGAGAGGAAAGTTCAAGGCCCTTCTTGTGCGCCCGCGCGGCGAGCGTTTTCAGCGTCTGGTGGACCACTTCCGGCAAATCAAAGTCGGTTTGATCCAGATCCAGCCGCCCGGCCTCGATTTTTGAAAAATCCAGCACATCGTTGATTACGCGCAGCAGGCTGTCGGCCGAAGAACGTACCAGCTGCAGGTACTCTTTTTGCTCTTGATTGAGCGGAGTGTCGAGCGCCAACTCGGTCATGCCAATGATTCCGTTCATCGGCGTACGAATCTCGTGACTCATGTTGGCCAGGAATTCGCTCTTGGCGCGATTGGCGGATTCGGCCGCCTCCTTGGCCGCCAGCATCGCCTTTTGGGCGGTGCGGCGAGCGGTGATATCAATGATGGTAACCACTGCGCCGACGATCTGGCCATTCCGTTCGATGGGATACGACCAATACTCCGCCGGAAAACTGGTTCCATCCGATCGCCACGTAATCTCCGCGTCACTGTGACGCGCCTCACCGGTGTGCAGCGTCTCGCTGACCGGACACTCTGACGCAGGATAATGAGACCCGTCTGAGTGCGTGTGATGCGTCAAATCATGCATGTTCCGCCCCAGAAGCTCGCTGACGTCCGAGTAACCAAGCAGACGCAGCGCGGCCCGATTGGAAAAGGTGCAGTGCGCCTGGAGATCGAGCCCGTAGATGGCCTCCGCCGTGGAGTCGAGCAGCAGGCGCGTTCGCTGTTCGCTTTCGCGCAAGGCCGCTTCGGCCTCCTTACGCACGGATATTTCCTGCCGCAATTCGGCTGTTCGCTGTTCTACGCGAAGCTCGAGTTCGTCGCGGGCCTGCTGCAAATCTCGGTCGCGGCGCTGAATCTCCGTGAGCATCCCGTTGAAACCATCGATCAGTACGCCGATTTCATCGTTCGCCCCCCGGGTTGCGCGAACCGAGTAATCTCTAGCCGTGGTCACCTCCCTGGTGGTTTGCGCCAGCAGCAGAATGGGATCAGAAATGGCTCGCTGCATCCGCGCGGCCAAGAAGAAAGCGCCCACGGACAAGCTCAGCACGATCAGCCCGAATAAAGCGGAATACAGCCGCAGGAGTTCATCAAACTCCCCCAGATCGGAGGCCAGGAACACGGTACCAAGGCGATGACCGTCAAGGAGAATCGTGTGGAAGACCACAAGCCGCTTGGCCTCGAATCGCGTTCCGCTCGATTCGGGCGCCGGAAAAACGAAGGGCGCGCGCTCCGCATCCCGAACGTAAGTGGCAAAAATCGCTCCATCCGTGCGGTAAAGACCGGCTGCCATGATGTGCTCTTTGGCTGACAGCGATTGCAGAACCTCGCGGGCCGCCGCCGGATCGTTAAAAGTCAAGGCCGCAGTGCTGTTCGAGCCCAGCACTTCTGACAGCGTCTCGAGATCATGCATCCTGGATTGGCGCAAGGTATGAATATCGAAAGCAAAAAAGGCCCCGCAAGCCAGCAAAATGGCGGTGCACGTCGTGGTCATGACGATCAGCGTGAGCTTGCGGCGAATCGACAAATCGCGGAACGATAGCATCTGTTTCACCTCGCCTGGCCGTGATTGACCACTTGCGCCAAAGCCAGCAGCTTTGCGCTTACACGCAGCTTGCTTTGCGTTGCAGCATCCAGGTTCACTAGGAAGCGCACCCGGTTCTCCTGCATTACGAATTGCATCGAGCCTCCGGCTTCGGCAAACCCATCGATGTCGCTGACCGTCAGGACGCTGGCATCCCGAAGGCCGGCCAGGATCTGCGCGCTGCGCTGGCGTTCGGAGGCGCTGATGAAGAGAACGTGACAGTGGCGCAGATCTTCGCCGAAACGCGCTTTGCGGATGACGACGCTGCGGCCCTGCACCTGCTGTCCCGCGACGATACGCACGAGGCTGTCGCCAAAGGGATCGTCGCCGATAATTCCAATCACAATCGGTGCGTGAGGATCGTTAAACGAACCGTCCGGCCATTCCACAAATTTGGTGAAGTTGAATAAAAACGCTGCCTTCACTTCATACTCGCTGGGGGGGTCGGATTGTGCCGCAGCGATGGCACAGAAGAGCACGGCTGCCAGGAAGACGCACGGGAAACAGCCCGGCGTCCGCAGCGCGAACCACCTGCGCAAACAGTGCCGTTGGGGCTTCAGAGTATCCATCTCATTTTGGCGTAAGCTGAAGACACGACACTCGTGGCCATCAAGGCCGCAATTGCTAGTTTCCTTCGCACGGCCGGTAACGCACTAGTTCTGCGCATCGTTATTCCCCCTGTTTCGATTGCCTGCCCACACCCCGCCGCAGGGAATCAGACAGGCACGCGGCTGGCCAAAAAACGAGCTCGGTTGAACTCGTTGAGTCCGAAAGATCAGCAAGTTGCAGGGGCAGGAGCCCCGCGAGAAGTCTCGCCACGCGTGGTGCTGTTCGGAATCAAAACACCGGTGCCGCTGTGAAACAGTCCGGGGTTGGCTTGCTTGGATGAACTCGTCTCAAAATTCCCGTTTTTGCAAATACCTTCCCATTCCGGCAAAGCGATTCGCTGACCGCCTTGCCGTCAAAAGGAATCTTTTCGTGCAGGCGACCTTATTAAAAGCGCAAGTGAAGATTAAAGGCCTGAGGGAGCTTACCTGCGTGGTTCGCTGGGATCCTATAAAGCGACGGACCTAAAAAAGAAATTGGCAGGGACATCGTCTCGCTGCCGATTTCCTTCTATTCTGTGCGCCGCGTATGGAATTACTGAGCTGCCGCAGCCGCTTTCGATTCCGGTTTGGCGAACTTCGAGCTATCGAGCGGCGCGTTATCCTGCACCTTGGCGACGCGGATCGTTGCCGTGGTAGAAGGTTCGGCTCGCGCGTTCGCAGGATTCATTACGATCAGGTACGGGAATTTCACTCCGCTTCCTGTGTCTCGGTAGTCGTCATAATCCACTTGAAAAGGGGCCTCGCCCACAGGAGTCGCCAATGAGCTCCACTTCCGCACGAGCAGGCCCGTTTGCACATCGAAATAAAGCCGCTCCACGCGATCACCCTGCGGACGCGCGATCACGACGTAGGCATCGTGGCCGTTCACGTTTTCGACGCCGCGCACCTGCATCTGCGTGTATGTCTGTTTCAAATCCAGCGGCAGATAAAGATCCGCATCTCGCTTGGCGCGCATTTGATCAGTTGCGCCGGGCTCGCTGACGCGGCCTCGCAAATCTTGAGACCAGGCTTTGCTTCCATCGAAACCATCGGCGATCGTGTACGTTGGCGTGCGGTAAACGTTCACGACCAGGTTGGGCGCCTTCTGGCTGCGTTCGATCATCGCTGGTACGGGCACTGTTCCGCCCGGGCCGGTGGGGATGAACTGAGTTCCCGTGATTATGCGGCTGGCGATCTTCCGAATGGCCTGCTCTCCACCGAGCGCCTGCACGTATTTGCTCAGTATCTGATCGGCTGGCGGCAGGCCTTGGGGCTCAGGCCCTTCTCCTTTTTCGACCGCCGGCAAAGGCACCGTAGTCATTGGCACGGCACGGCCACGATGACATGTATAGCAGGTGACCTCTTGCTGCCCTTTAAAATTGTTCTTGTTGATGTCCATCACCATGCGCATCATCTGGCGGGCAGTCTCTTTGGCTTCCTTGGTGTCTGCCGCGCGATCCGGGTCCTCATGGCAGAATTCGCAATTCACGCCAAGCGCGGCCCGGATCTGGTGCATGGCCTCGATGACCTGGTCGGCCGGAACTCCGTTGAGCACTTTGATGCTCTTATAAAACTGCTCGGCCGTCTTCCCTTCCATGCTCGGCGGCGCGGCCTGGGCATGTGTAAGCAGCACAGCAGCTAACGTCAACGCCATGAGAACGGTAATTCTTTTCAGACAAATCCGTAAGCCACGCATAGATGAGACCAACCTCCATCGCGAGTCTCGGGAACCTGTCCCAGTTCGCAATTGTGGACTCCGAGCGAATCTCCAATTTGATCTCTTCGGCGGGCCGTAGCATACACTTTTGCCGCGCCGGTTGGAAGATGGTCCCCGCTTGCGTACGTTGCTCCTATACGTTGCTCCTAAGCGACCATCGAAAAGGAATCTTCAAGGAGCATTGCCGTGACCATTTGTGCGGGACGATTGAAAACTGAGCTTGAGCATTGTATTCTCGGCGCCTAATTTCTAGGCGGGCTGCTGGAAGTCATAAACGAATCCGCAACGATTTCCGGCTCCCGACAAAGCTGGCCGAGCACATGCAGCGTCGGCGCATGGAAATGAAGGGGGAAAGTCGATATGTCATTGAGATCGAAGCCAGGTTTCCTTAGTGCAGTCGGAATATTCGCCGTGTGTCTCGTCGGCGTGGTGTCAGCAATCGGACAGACCGACTCCGCCCAAAAACCGCTAATGTCCGAAGAGGCCTTCAAAGACGTCCAGGTGCTGCGGGGAGTTCCAGCCAGCGAATTCATCGAGACCATGGGGTTCTTTGCTGTCTCGCTGACGGCGAACTGCACGACCTGCCATGGCGATGCCAGCGCCGGCAGCTGGGAGCATTACGCCGACAATACACCGCTCAAGCAGGCCGCCCGCAGGATGGTCGTGATGATGAATTCCATCAATCAGGCCAATTTCGGCGGAAAGCGCGAGGTGACCTGTTATACCTGCCATCGCGGTGATCGCACTCCGAGAGTCACCCCGACGATTGCCGACGTGTATAACTCTACGTTCAATCCGATAGAACCGGATCAACTGCTTCCGCCGGCTTCCACCGAACCTTCCGCCGATCAAATTCTGGACAAATATATACAGGCTCTTGGCGGCGCGCAGCAATTGGCCAAGCTCACGAGCTTTGCGATTAAGGGAACTTCGCAGGCCTACGCCGAGCTCGCTTACCCCTTTGAACTCTATGCCAAGGCGCCTAATCAACTCACCACGATTACGCACACCGAGGCCGGCGACCGGACCACGGCATACGATGGCCGCAACGGGTGGGTAGCCATGCCCACCGACGACAAACCGATCCCGCTGCTTCCGCTGATCCAAGGCGATCTGATCGGCGCCAAGTTGGATGCAACCATCTGCTTTCCCACCGCAATCAAGCAGGCCCTGGCGCAGTGGCGCGTCAGCACCCCCATAACCGTTAACGACAAGGATGTCGAGGTCGTCCAGGGCACCGCGGACGGGGGCCGCACGCCGGTCAACCTATATTTCGATAGCAAGACCGGGCTGCTGGTACGGCAGGTGCGTTATACCGATACCAAAGTCGGCCTTTCTGCCACGCAGATTGACTACGACGATTATCGCGACGTCGCCGGAGTCAAAATGCCCTACAAGTGGACGACGAGCTGGCTCGACGGGCAGACGGTGTTCACGGTGACTCAAATGCAGCCGAACGCATCCATCGACGCGGCCAAATTCGCCAAACCCGCTCCGCCAAAACCCGCAAACCCCTGACCCTGGGCTGCGGCTACTGACGGCTTCGACGGCGAGCCGTACCAGGCGGGAGTGACCCGCTTTGCTAAAAAATGTCACTTAGTGTGACTGGCTTGACACATTCTCAAAGGCGATGCTATGTTCGGGCACCAGTGGTGTTTCATCTGCTCTACCCGACGAGTACGGCCCAGGGAGAACCGGACAGGAGAAAACCCGAATGACACGCAGATATTGGGGTTTTGTGGTGGTCTTTTGCGGACTACTTTTGACAACGCTACCTGCCCTTGCGCACCACTCGCTGAACTCAGAGTTCCAGATGGGTAAGCCTACCGAGTTGAAGGGGATCCTCACAAAAGTGGAGTGGGATAATCCCCACGTGTATTGGTATGTGGAGGTGAAGGATGCGAGCGGCAATGCGGCGCGCTGGTCAGTAGAGGGCTTGCCTCCGAGCTATTTGCACCGCAGCGGCGTTTCCAGAACCGACATGCTGGCGCTGGTTGGAAAAGAAGTCACGATTCATGGGCGTCTCGCTAAGGACGGTTCGAAACTGATGTTCGGGCTAGACTTCGTGCTGCCTGACGGCCGGGTGATTCCGGTCGGACCGAAGGCGGGTGACGACAACCCGTAGTGACAAGGAGGAATGCTATGAAACATCGTTATCTCCTCGGGTATTTGATCGCCGCAGCGATGATCACAGGCGTGGGTTCCACGAGGGCTTCCGCTCAGGCAGATAAGGATCAGGGAACCAAGAAATACGCGCCTCCTTCTTTACCGAAGGATCATTCCAAGCCGGCGCCGCGCACAGCAGACGGACATCCGGACCTCTCGGGAATGTGGATTGAGAAATACGGAGCGCTGGGAACCGATCCTGCCGTCGGAAAACCGGAAGGCAGTGGTGCGCGATCTAGGCCTGCTACCTATCCATCCGATGAGCTGCCTTACCAGCCGTGGGCGGCTTTGAAGGCCAGACAATTGCACGACGCTGAGAACACGGATCCGCTGTTGCATTGCGAGCCTTACGGCGTCCCGCGCATCTGGGGCGGGCCGCATCCGGCGAGGTTGGTGCAATTGCCTGGAGAGTTGATCGTCCTTTATGAGAGAGACACCGCCTTCCGTATCATCCCAGCAGATGGAAGGCCGCATAACCCCGATGCGGACCCATCCTGGATGGGAAATTCGGTTGCAAAATGGGATGGAGATACCCTGGTCATCGACACGATCGATCTTACCGATAAGTCTTGGTTAGGATCTGGTAAGAATGCCGGGGAAGGCAGCGGCACCTTCCATAGCGATGCGCTGCATGTGACCGAACGAATCCGCCGTCCGGATTTTGACCATCTGACAGTGGAAATTACCGATGAAGACCCAACGGTGCTCACGCATCCGTGGGTCTACACTTGGAACATGAGCCTCGTCCCCAAAGAGGACATGTATGAAGACGTGACTTGTTCCAACGAGAAAGATTACGAACACGAACTGCCGGACAAACCAGCGGCTACAGACAAATCTGCTGCGGTTAATTGAACAAGGTTGGGCGCAGCAGGAATTTCCTGCTTCTCGAAAACGTTACAAGATGTGCTTATGAGAGCCGGTCAGAAAGGGTCGGTGTGCCCGGGTGTATTTCGGTTCGCGCCCGCGGCCAGGAGCTTACCGAGGCTTTCCAGTTTGCCGCCGTTAAGTTAGGCTTGGGTATTCGGTGCGATCCAAAGAAGTCACTGCTCCGGGGTGGTGCAATTGGTAGCACATGGGCCTTTGGAGCCTAGAATCTTGGTTCGAGTCCAAGCCCCGGAGCCACTCCTTACATTTATGCGAACCCAACTGAAACTCCTGCGCGCCATCCCCGGCTTCTCCACAAACGGAAAATCCATCGAGCGTGAACAGGTCTCAGTGAGGTCTGAGGAACAGACTTCTGATACTTCCGAGTGAACTTCACGTACTGGTTCTCCTAACCGCGGAGGAGGAAATGCCGATAACGCGCAAAAACTGCCAGGTCTAGTACCGACCGCATGCCCCATAGAGATCAGTCATGGACTGACTAATCTCTTGACCATCAATCTCTTACTTCCTCAGCGGAAACTTGGCAGGGTCCGTGCCCCTCTTTCCATTGCTATGGCACAGGAATCAAGTAGGAGGTGAGTGGCATGGGCGTTACCAACCCGATGTTGAATCCCATTGAGAACAAATGGCCGGTTACTGAGCCAGATTACCGAAGGGAGTCCAAGGCGGTCTGGGTAGTTGTCGTGGCGTTGGCCGCTGTCCTAGGAGCGTCGATTTATTACGGCTACTTCACTTTGAGCAAGCAAAACATCCAAGTCAGCCAACTATTCGGGAGCCAAACCACGCTAACCGCGCTGGGTCAACGAGTGGACACCGCCGAAGGCAAGCTTGGTGAACTGGCAGGCGGTTGGGCGGGCTTGGGGCAACGCGTGACGAAGCTTGAAAGCCTCCAAGGCAGGGTCCGGGTTAACCTTGAGCAAACTCGCAAGTATGCTGAGTCATTGACCCAACAATTGCATCAGCAACTAAGCGCTGAGCTAGAGGCCCGCAATTCCGTTCTTGATGCTCGCCTCCGCCAAGTTGAATCCGAACAGACGGCTCAGCGTTCGCAACTCGCACAAGTCGAGGCCGAGCTCAAGCAGGACATTACTTCCGTTACTTCCGTTCAAGAGGAAACTGGCAGCGATCTCTCCGGTGTTCACGGACAAGTAGCAACGAATGCTCGTGATCTCAACCTTCTCTCCCAACGGCTCGATCGAGAGCGGGTCGATTTCGAACTGACTAAAGGGCAGACCAAGGAGCTAGTCCCCGGCATCTCCGTGCAAATCAGTGGAACTAATCCCATGTATCAGAGATATCGTGGCTCGTTATGGCTGCTCCAAGACCGCCGAACATTGTGGTTGCGGGATCAAAGTGTCCACCAACCGGTGCGTTTCTTTCACAAAGAAACCGGGGAGCCTTATGAATTGGTCGTCACGGACGTGACCCAGAAATTCGTGATTGGATATCTGTTGGTTCCTGTCCGGCAAGAAGCTGTCGGTGCGTTAGCCGATCAGAGAACAGCAATCGATACCTCGGGCGACGAGTGAAGAGGCATCACCCGGGATAGTCGCGGGACTCGGAAGTGATCGTCGGATTGTGTTTGCCCGGCAGTCACGTGTGCTGGTCGCTCAACTCGCGGAGTCAATATCCAGGTTCAAGCTGAGTTATTGAATCCGTTCCAGGTCTACGTTCCGTTCATTGATTCCTGTCGACTGGCCGTTTTGATCCGTTGTGCGCAGGAACGAGAGTGGGTCGAATGCGGACACCTGTGCTTAAGCGAGAGCAATCGGCGTTTCTTGGCGCGTCCCGCGGATAGTCGAATCACCACAAAATAAAAGAGTAAGCTCCCGCCCTGTTTTGGCCTCACTCCTGCACCTGTGATAGGCCGGGAGATAGACGGATGCAGACAGTGGATTTGCTTAGTTTGCCTGTGGAGGTTTCTGGCTGGGACGCCGAAGGCCGGTTCTTCGTCGAATACTCCACGCTCGACTCTACTGGATTGGGACAAAAGACACTATTGCTACGCGACGCAGTCCAAACTTGCTCGCTTATCTTCATACGCGCCGTGCATGCGGACAGCTTCGCGAGATCTCATCCTCAGGCCCACTACGTCGAGAGCATGGAGCCCTCGGAGCGCTTTGGATACAGCAAGTTGCATCTGAGAGACTTCCCGCCGCGTCGGAACGGCGGATGTGAGCCAAACACCCCGCCCGAGCATCCTATAGGTGTGCGCGAAGAGGTGAAACCATGAAACTGCCAGAATACGCGCCCTCAACATCCGACCGCGCTTCGACACGGGAGGAGCTTTCCGAGGTCCTCGAACTGCTTGGCGGTTTCGATGAACCCCAGGACACCGAATTCGCCCAAACAAGTGAGCTACTCGCCAGCCTGGAAGTCACAGTCTCCACCGTGGAGATCCTCGATGCAGTTACCACCAGCGAGGAGCAACTTCTCATAGAAATAGGAGCTTTCAACTCCTTGCTGGAAAGGAAAGCCGAAAGAATAAATTGAGGCGAGTTCGCGTTTGGAACGAATTCGGCGCGAACCTGCTCTATATCGGGACTTCACCAGGCCGCCTTTGTTGCGTCTACGACGTGTTTCTATGTTGTGCACCATAACGTGAATGGTTTCTAAGCTACACGTCATTAGAGACTTAAATCCCGTCATTTCCCGCTGCGTGAGCGTTTAGCCCCTGGGGATCAGGCCTAGTGGATTCCCTCTGGCACGTATTTTGCCCAAATCTCCTCCATGGGCGTAAGCACTCAGCCGGACCCCGCTCAAAGTTCATCTCCCGCAATTATCGATATCTGTATCGTCGATGATGACCCCGCAATCCTGGAGATGCTGCGGGAAACTCTGTCTAACTTCGGCTACCGCTGTTTTGGAACCTCGGACCCTCAGGAGGCTCTTGCATACGTCAGTAGCGGCAAAGGGCGTATCGTCTTATGTGACTTGAAAATGCCGGGCATGGACGGGCTGACGTTTCTCGAGCAAGCCCTGCACCAGGACCCCGGCGTTTACGTGATTCTCATGACGGGTTTTTACTCGATCGACTCCGCTATTGAGGCCATCAAGCACGGTGCTTATGACTATCTTCCTAAACCGCTCGACCGCCAGCGCCTGAAGAAGACCATCGCCGATCTTGCCGAACAGTTCGATCGGCGGCGAAGAATTCACGATCTGGAGCAGCGTTTGGTGAGCGATCTCGAATTTCACGGAATCGTCAGCCACAGCCCGGCCATGGTCGACGTCTTTGAGATGGCGCGCAAGATTTCGCAGCATTACGTGAACGTTCTTCTTGTAGGCCCCACGGGTTCAGGAAAAGAGCTCGTGGCCCACGCCATCCACCAGCTGAGCCCGGTAGCCCATCAACGATTTGCTGTTTGCAACTGCTCTGCGATCGTCGATACGCTGCTGGAGAGCCAGTTATTTGGCCACCTTCGCGGCGCTTTCACCGGCGCCACCGAGACCCGGGCCGGCCTATTTGAATATGCCAACGGTGGAACGGTATTTCTCGACGAAGTCGGCGAGACTTCTCTCGCCATGCAGGCAAAGCTTTTGCGCGTCGTCCAAAACAGGGAAATCCAGCGCGTGGGCTCGCCCGAAATACGTCGAGTGGAGGTGCGGCTGATCGCGGCCACCAACCGCGACCTGCGCAGCGAAGTGGCCGCCGGAAGGTTTCGCGAAGACCTCTTCTATCGCTTGAGTACGATCCAGATCCGCATTCCCAGCCTGGCCCAGCGCCTGGAAGATATTCCGGCTCTGATCACTTTCCTGATCAAGAAATATAACGCCGCTTACGGAAAGCAGATTCAGGGCCTCACACGCCGCGCACAGATGGTGCTGCTGCAGCACCCTTGGCCCGGAAACGTGAGGGAGCTCGAAAATGTGATCTCCAGCGCATCCTTGGTGGCAGTGAATGATTTCATTGACGTGCATGATCTCCCGGAACAGCTGCAAAAACCGGACCGAGCCCTAACACCGGCAAAATCCTGGCGGCCGCTCCCTCTGCAAGACGTCCGCCGCGAGCATATCGAACGCGTCCTCGAATTGTGTTCGGGTAACCGAGTCCGCGCGGCACAAATGCTGGGCATTGGGCGAACCAGCCTGTATCGTTACCTAAAGCGGGAGGGTAGAGTGCGGCCAGCCAACGGAATCCCCGCGGTTTAGAATCCGCAATCAAGCAGCCCCTCAATTTGCAGGGGGAAAACTGCGCGCTTCCATCTCCAACGAAAGCGACCCTGCTTTCGCCGACCCAATCGCTATGCTAGACTGCCTGGAGCGGGTACAAATTCCTGCCGATGCGTGGAACTTCGGGCTTTGTGCAACGATTCCCCGTGAACCCCGCCAGGCCCGGAAGGGAGCAACGGTAGCGGGACCGCTTCGTGTGCCGCAGAGTATCCGAAGTTCCTCCCATCGCTGAGAGCAGACGGCTCCAGAAACCGGCCCAGTAACGGAATCCATGAGCTATCAGGTCATTGCGCGAAAGTGGCGTCCGCAAACGTTCGCGGAAGTTGTCGGACAGCAGCACGTCACGCGCACTCTGCGAAATGCGATTCAAAGCGGCCACGTGGCGCATGCTTATATTTTTTCCGGCGCCCGAGGCGTAGGCAAGACCACGACCGCCCGCATTCTGGCGAAAGCTCTCAATTGCGTTCATGGACCCACACCGTCACCTTGCAATGAGTGCGATTCGTGCCGTGAGATCGCATCCGGGAGTTCGCTGGACGTACTCGAAATCGATGCCGCCTCCAATCGAGGCATCGACCAGGTTCGTGAGTTGCGCGATATGGTGCGCTACGCGCCCGTGGGCGGACGCTACAAGGTCATTATTCTGGACGAAGCGCACATGCTCACCGACGAGGCTTCCAACGCGCTGCTCAAGACGCTCGAGGAGCCGCCGGAAAAAGTGGTCTTCATCATGGCCACCACGCAACCCGAAGATTTGGTGGAAACGATCCGCTCCCGCTCGCAGCATTTCCATTTCCGTGCGCTTTCCTTCACTGAAATTGTGGAGGCGCTGCAAAGTATCGCGTCCAAGGAAGGACTGACGGTGGAAGCAGGCGCGATCGCCGTGGTGGCCCGCACGGCGGATGGCAGCCTGCGCGACGCGCTTTCGTTGATCGAACAGGCGCGCGCGTATTGCGGCGCGGCAATTAGCGAAGCGCAAGTTCGAGAATTGTTCGGGATTGTAGCGGCAGAAGTGCTCGACGAATTGGTCGCGGCCATCGAGAACCGCTCTACTGAGCGCGCCCTCGGCCTGGTGCACCGCTTGCTCGGGGAAGGACAAAATCTGCAGCAGTTCTGCCGCGAAGCCATTTCTCATTTCAGAAACATACTCGTCGCGCGCGTTTGCGGAGCAGATTCGGATCTAATTGCCGCGCCCGCTGAAGACCGTCCCAGACTCGCTCGCGCCGCAGCCGGCTTCAGTGAGGAAGATCTAACGCGCTTCTTCCAGATTTTGCTGCTGACGGAGGACGATCTCCGCCGCAAGCCGGATCCCCGCCTGCATCTGGAAATGGGACTGCTTCGGCTCGTCAACGCGGCGCGGCTCGCTCCTCTCGAGGAGGTTCTGGCCGAACTTTCTGGCAACGTTCGGGCCGGCAATGTTCCCGCTCAGCCATCCGCTCCGAAATGGAATGCGGACGCCAGCGCACCAGCCCCCGTTGTGCCGGCGAAATCCGCGGCTTCGCCGCCCGCGCCGCTATCAAATAGTTTGAATGCTTCGATTCCGGCTCCTGCCGCTGCACCGTCCGTCCTCAACATCTCCGCCGATTCAAGTACCGGCGCTGCTTCGGCAGCGGCGCCGGCGCTGGAGCGGGCCACAAGTCCGAGCTCCCCTGCTTCCGTTACTGGCCTCGAAGCCGCCCAGGTGGATGCGATCAAAGCGGAGAGTTTTGCGCAAGCGCAGTTTCTCGGCGAGTTGGTAGAAAGCGCAGCCCGCTGGGAGCTCGAGGCCGGAGAAGTTCGCCTGTTTTTTCCGACCGAACGACGCGCGCTCGCAGAGTTATTGCAGTCCCGTGATCGTGTAGAGAAATTGCGCACCATCGCCAGCCGTGTACTCGGCCAGCAATTGCGGGTCTGTGTTAAACTGGAGACCTCACCGGTGTTGGCTGGCAGAGTTCGCGCCGGAGATACCGGCCGCGAGTTGCGCGCTCGGTTCGAGCAAGACCCGATCGTGCGCGCGATGCTCGAGCGGTTTGGCGGTCGGATCTCCGAAGTGAAACGCCGGGATGAAGGGTGAGCCATGGAAGTCAAGGCACTGCAACAGCTCCTTTCCCAGTTTCGGCAGATGCAGGAAAATCTGCAGAAACAGGTGGACAGCGTTAGCGTGGAGGCCTCTGCAGGCGGCGGCATGGTCGTCGTCAAGATGAACGGCCAGAAACAAGTCACCGACGTTCGCATCGAACAGGAAGTTTTTGCCGCCAAGGATCCGGAATTATTGCAGGACCTCATTCGCGCCGCGGTGAATGAAGCGTGCCGCCGCGTTGATGAGGAACTGGCCAGCCAAATGAAGGGTCTCGCTAGCGGGCTTCCAGGAATCTCAGGTTTGAAGATCCCGGGATTATTCTGACTGCTTCACGTGAAAGCATACTCCCTGTTTGCTTGCGGACGCCTGCCGGGCTTCGGTGATGCCTGACTTCGCCGAACCCATCGCTCGGCTTATCGATCAATTCAAACGACTGCCCGGGATCGGCCAAAAAACAGCGCAACGCCTTGCCTTTCATCTCCTGCGCGCTGGCCCGGAAGAAGCGACGGCGCTTGCGGAGGCCATTCGCGACGCCAAGTTGAAGATTCGTGAATGCAGCATCTGCAACAATATCACCGATACCGATCCTTGCTTCTACTGTACCAGCCCAACGCGCAATCGCAGCGTGATCTGCGTCGTCGAAGAACCCCACAACATCATGGCCATTGAACGAACGCGCCAATATAGCGGTCTTTATCACGTGCTGGGCGGAGCCCTCTCGCCGCTGGAAGGAATAGGCCCGGATCAGCTGAAGCTGAAAGGACTGATCGAGCGGCTGAAAACGGGGATGGTGCAGGAGATCATTATCGCCACCAATCCCACCGCAGAAGGCGAAGCCACCGCAGTCTATGTTTCAAAATTAATCAAACCTTTGGGAGTGCGTGTCACGCGTATCGGCGTGGGCATACCGGTAGGTTCAGACCTCGAGTATGCCGATGAAATCACGATGCTTAAAGCCATGGAGGGACGCCACGATCTCTAGGACCCCGCTCGTTTAAGTCCCTCCATTCC
Source organism: Rugosimonospora sp. (assembly GCA_035636675.1). Taxonomy (GTDB): domain Bacteria; phylum Acidobacteriota; class Terriglobia; order Acidiferrales; family UBA7541; genus Palsa-189. The sequence goes on from DASPYR010000023.1 coordinate 31,747, forward strand.
CATGCCGGCAGGAGCGGCTATTGGCATCTTTCGCACTCCTGTGTCTGGATTTCTCGACCTGCTCAGTTTGCGAGTGATACGCTGGTTCTTCGCTCTGGGGAGCGACTGGTGCGGGAGCCTGTCCCAACTAACGATCCCGAAGCACAGAAGCGCCGCAGTACGCGTATCGTGCAAGCGGTTCCGCTCTCCGTCAGTGGCGTCGATGCGCTGGGGCGCCCTTTTCAGGAGCGCACTTCCACACTAATTATCAATTGCCACGGCTGTCGCTACCAGTCTAAGCACTACGTTCTCAAGAACATGTGGGTCACTCTGGAGGTCCCTCATCCGGAGAGCGGACACCCGGCGCGAACCGTACGCGGCCGGGTGATGTGGATCCAGCGGCCTCGTACCGTGCGTGAGTTATTTCAGGTGGGCCTCGAACTGGAAGTTTGCGGTAATTTCTGGGGCATTGCTTTTCCTCCGCAGGATTGGTTTCCGTTTCCGGAAGGCCTGGCAGCAGTACCTTCACCGGCCGTTTCCACAACACCCTCTACGCCTCCGGCGAAGACCCCTTGGCCGCCGCCGTCGGCCGCCGCACCTGCAGAAGGGAACGTGCGCACGCTGCCGCTGGTGCCTTTAGTAGAAGAAGCCCCGCCGATCGAAGGCCTGGCTCCTCAAATCGCGCAGCTGATCGAGGAGGCCAAACAAAATCTACAAGCGGTCCTCCGCCAGAGCGCTGCCGAGGCCGTCTCCCTCGAGGCCCGCCCGCTCATCGCCTCGCTCGAGCTCCAGCTTAGGGGCATCGCCGAAAAGTCACTCGAAGCGGCTGCCGGCCCGGCTGCCGAAAAGGCCTTTCAGCAAGTGAAGCAGCTTCAGGTCGATGCCTTCCTTAGGGACTTTAACCGCGGCATCGCAGAAAGCGCCAAGCGCGCCGTGCAGCAGTTGGCATCCCAATTGGAAGAGCTCGAAAAGAAACGCAGCGCTGCCTTCGAGCAACGTCTCCAAGAACAGATCCAGGAAAGCCTCGAACGATTGCAGAAGCAGGCCGCAGATTTGCGGCCGCAGATCTCGCCTCAGAGTCCCGGCGTCGATAGACAAGCCGCGCAAGCTCAAATCCCGGGCGTTCAGGAACTCGAACAACGCGTTCGCGCTCAGGTGGAACAGGCAAGCGCCAGACTTTCTGAAATTGAAAGCGCCTCGCGCCACTTGCGGGAGCAAGCCGCCTCCGCTTTCCGTTCGGCGCAATCCGATTGGAAAGCGCAAGTCGAAGCGGACCTCTCCGCGGCAGCGGATCGCTGGCATCAGCGGATCGAAAGTTCGATCGAATCCGCCAAGCAGCAGCTTGCAGAAGGGCTGGCGCACGCGGCGCATCCAGCCGCGGAAGACGTGGAGAAAGATCTCATTCTGCGGCTAGGCGGCATAGGCCAAGCCTTCATGGAGGCGGCCAAAGATACCGAGAGCAGGCTCCATGGCTTGCACGCTTCGCTGGATCAAGAAAATGAGCGCGCTCAGGAATCCCTGCGGAAATTTCAATCCATCGAGAATCAATCCGCCAAGCTCCAGGGGATCGCTCGGGCCGCCGAGCAGGCGCTCGAGCAGCGCGCTGGCGCCTTGCTCGAGGCGCAAAGCCAGGAGTTGGCGCGGCGCGCCGAGGGTGCCATCACCGCCTGGGCAGAACGCCTGCAGCCTGTGATGTCGGGTGTGCAGGAATTGGAACAGCGCTTTCAGGCTCAGATTGAACAGGCACGGATCAGCCTTTCCGAAATCGAAAGCAGCTCCCGCCATCTGCAGGAACAATCGGCCACCGCCTTTGCCTCTGCGGAATCCGGCTGGAGAGCGCGGGTCGAGGCGGACCTCGCCGGAGCGACCAATCACTGGAATCAGGGGATCGAAAGTTCGATCGAATCCGCCAAGCAGCAGCTTGCAGAGCGACTGGCGCGCCAAGCGCAATCAGCCGGAAAACAGTTAGAGAAAGACCTCGCTCTGCGGATTGATGAAATCAGCCGAGCCTTCGTGGATGCAGCCAATGATTCCGAGGCCCGGCTCAATACCTCGCGCGCGTCGCTGGATCAGGGGAATGAGCGCGCTCAGGAATCCGTCCGGAAGTTGCAATCCATCGAGAATCAAATTGAGAGTCAATCCGCCAAGCTCCAGGGAATCGCCCGGGCCGCGGAGCAGGCGCTCGAGCAGCGCGCTGGTGCCTTGCTCGAGGCGCAAAGCGAGGAGATGGCGCGGCGTGCCCAGGGCGCCATCACCGCTTGGGCAGAACGCCTGCTGCCAGCCCTCGAAGCCAGTGGCCAGCAGACGGTGACTCGGCTGGCAGCGCAGCTCCAGGACGAACTAAATGTTGGCCTGAAAAATGCTACAGAAGTGCTCGCTCGCCTGGAAACCAGAGTTGCATCGGCCGAAGAGGTTTTGCGGAACCCCGAACAAAGCCTGGCCAAGGCTTCCGAGCAGGCCATCCAGTCCGCGTGCGAACAGGTGAAGGACCGGATCAGCGCCCTCACTCGTGACTTTCAGGAATCAGGCCGCGCCGCCTCCGAAAAGTGGATTTCTGAAATCGACGCCAAGGCCACCGACACCACCCATCACACCTTCGAGTCCCTGTTCAAGACGGCGGAATGGTACGGAAAGAAAGCGCACACGCAGATGCAAGCGGCAATCGACAAGGGTATGGAGAACGCCCTCGCTACCCTGAAAGAAAAAGCAGGCGAAATGTCGGGAATTTTTGGCACTGAGCTCGATCATTACAGCCGCAGCTACGTAGAACACACCCAGGGACAGGTGGAAGAAGCGGCCCGGGAAAGCCTGGAACGGATGCGTAAACAAGCTGAGGAGATGGCCGCAGATTCCGCAGGTTCCATCGTGCAACAAGCCCGGGAGGATACCGAGGGGGCTCTGGCGGATTTTCGCGCGAGAGCCGACAGCCTTTCCGCTCAGATCAAGACGCAATTCGAAGCGCAAGCCGCCAGCGCCGGCACAGAATCCGAAGCAGTTTCGCAGCAGCTCTCTGCGGAGTTCCGGGCCGCTTTGAAACTGCAGGTACAGGATGAGCTGGGCGGCGCCAGGAAGGAATTGCTCGCGCAAATCGTATCTGCCCGGGAAGAACTGCACCTTGAATCCGAAGCGCAGCAGCAGAAACTAGCCGAGGGCGTAGCGGGCATGAACGATGAGGCCCTTGAGGATTACAGGCGAAGGCTGGAGACCGCCTCGAATTCCTGGCTGCTGACCACAGTTGCAAAGCTCAGCCAGCAATCGGATCAGCACGTTCAAAGGCTCACCAAAGCGGCGGAGGAGCGCCTGCGCGCTGCCTGCACCGAAGTTTTCTCTGGCGTAGGCGACGCTCTTCGCCGCGGGCTTCTGGATGTCGACTCTCCCCCTCCGCCTCCAAGGAAAACCGGCGAATGACCTTACGCTCGCTTTCGCATTGCGAATCGCATTTAGGCATAGCCTACCGGCGAGACTTCAACCTCTCAGGCAACCGAATCGGTATAATGGGCTCGTATGGCCAATCATGCCTACGTGAGCTTCTGGACCCGTGAGCGCGCCGCCGAGACCACGCTCGATCGCTTCCAGCGCTTTCTCGAAACATTTCCTCTTTCCTCTGTTTGGCGTGAATTCACCGGTCTCGTCATTCGCGCCGTGAGCCCCTCGGAAGTTCCCTTAGCCGAGCACGACCTTCGCAGCACGCTGGCCGGTGGATCGGACATAATTGCCCTGGCGCGCGAGCACGACAACGCGGATTGCTGCTATGAAGTGGAAGGCCACTGGGACCTGTGGCAGCGCAACCTGGAAACGGGCGTGTGGCAAAAAGGCCCCGAGCGAGTGCTCCTGATTTGTAACGGCCGTGCGTACGATGAGGGCGTTGCCGATGACTCAGGCGATTTTCTCGCCGACACCGGTTTCGAGCACTTGTTTACCGGGCATGCCGGCCTGCTGGGAGCCTACGGAGCCCGCAGTGCACCCTCTGACCCCGTGGAAGCGGAGTTCTTGGCCTGGATGACCCACGAGGAACACCTGCACGAGTACTATGAGAAAACGAGAGCCAACATTCAGCTCCTGCTGAACTGGGTCGCGTCTGTGGAAAAAGCGCTGCCGCTGGAACGTCACTTCGTATGGTCCGAAGGAGAAGAGAATCTTGAGGCGCGGTTGGACGAAATTCTCGCAGTGCACTAGCCTGATGATGGCCGCTGTTCTGTCGGCGTCCGCCTTTCCGGCGCAACGCGACAATGCGCCCAAACCCATGAATGAGCTGACGCTCGCAGGGCTTCGTCCCGGCCGCGATTCCCTAACGAACGCATTCAAGCGCTATAAGCAAAAATTTCTGGTGAGCAAAACGAGCGCGGCGAACAAAGAATGGCGCGACACCTGCACCGGCCGTTCCCTGCTCCTCGCGGTCGATTCTCAATCCGTGATTCAAGAGATCACGGTGTCCCTGCTCGTGCCTCGCGACGGAAATTGCGACAACCGCCGCTTTGAATTTCTGAATCTCGACGACTGGATAACCGGTAAAGGTTTGCGTCTGGGCGATTCGCGCAATCAGGTGGTTGAACTCTACGGTGAACCAAGATCCAGCGAACCCGTAGTGCGTGACGATGCAGATTTTGAACTGCTCCAGTTTGATTTTGAAGCCGTCGGGCCCGGGGTACCTCAGGAAATGCAAGTTTATTGTGAACGCGACTCCGGCCGGGTGGTCGAAATTATCCTTTTCGCCACCGGCCGAAACGCGCCCAAAGTCAGTGACCCAGGGTGATAAGATTCGAGGTGTGTTCTTGATTTTCGCAATCGCTCTATGCTGTTGTAGCAATGCCAGTGGGCCCGGATCCGCCCTCACCCTGGAGTTCAAATGAGCGGGGCGCCGGGTGCAACGGTACTCGCTACGGAGCCGCCGAAACCTCCCGCCTCGAAACCCATCCCCGGTTGGAAGCACCTCAAGAAACTGCTTCCTTACATCGCACGGTCCAAAGGACAAGTCGCCATCGGAATGGTGACTCTCGCGGCCATGGGCATTGTCGGCACGCTCCAGCCGCTGGCCTTTGGCGTAATTATGGATTGCCTCTCTGGAAATGCTCAGCCGCTCGGGCGGCTGAGTCAGATGTCTCCGCGCCTGGTGCATTTGCTGATTCCGGCCTACGCGCCGTCGAGCGTGCGAACCCTGATCATTTACTGCCTGGCCGCGGTGGTCATTGTCGCCCTGAAAGGCGTCTTCTCCTTCTGGACGCGCTGGATTCTGATTGGACTCTCCCGCGACATTGAATTCGATCTCCGCAATGACCTTCTGGATCGGCTACTGCAAATGGAGCCCGAATTTTACGTGCGCAATCGCACCGGTGAGCTGATGTCGCGCGCTACCAACGATCTGAACGCCGTGCGCATGGTCCTGGGTCCGGGAATCATGTACAGCTCCCAGACGCTAGTTACCATGGTGCTCGCGGTGGTCTTGATGTTCCTCCTCTCGCCGGCGCTCAGCCTTTGGGTGCTGATTCCCGTGCCCATAGTCGTCGTGGCCGTGCGTTATTTCGGCAGGACCATCCATTCGCTGTACGAAGTCATTCAAGCCGCCCTTGCCACGCTTTCCGCCAAAGCGCAGGAAAATCTGGCCGGCGTGCGCGTCATTCGAGCCTACGCCCAGGAAGATGCGGAGATGCGCGCCTTTGACGCGCCGAATCGCGAATACGTAACGCGCAATCTCAAGCTGATCGCCACTTGGAGCTTGTTCATGCCGGCGTTGACGGCGCTCATCGGCATGTCCTTCGTCCTGGTGATGTGGTTCGGCGGCCGGCAGGTGATTTTCGAGCAGATCTCACTGGGCGAGTTGGTGGCTTTTTACACCTTTATGGTTCAGTTGGTCTTCCCCATGGTTGCACTCGGCTTTGTCACCAACATTTTTCAGCGCGGCGCCGCTTCCATGGGGCGGCTGAATTACATTTTGGACGCCAAGCCTTCCATCGACAATTCCGCCGTGCCCCCGCACGCCAAGGAATCCGAAGCGCCCATGCGAGGCGAGATTGAATTTCGACATCTCGATTTCACCTATCCCACTGGGCGCGAAGCAGCCCCAGGGAAAGAAAATGGCAGACCGGCTGGCACGCCTGTGTTGCATGATATAAACCTGCGTATCCCAGCCGGTTCGACTTTGGCCATCGTCGGCCCTACCGGAAGCGGCAAGAGCACCTTGGCCGCGTTGGTCGCCAGACTCTGGGAAGCGCCTCGCGGCAGCTTGCTGATCGACGGGCGCCCCATCCAAGAATGGCCGCTCGCCACCTTGCGCCGCTCCATCGGTTTTGTGCCGCAGGACACTTATCTTTTCAGCGAACCTCTGCGGGAGAACATCGCTTTCGGTACGGAAGACTGTGCCGATGAGGCTGTCTTTAAGGCCGCCGAAACAGCCAGCATAGCCTCCGAGATCGCCGGCTTCCCCATGGGATACGCCACCCTGGTCGGGGAAAGAGGAATCACACTTTCCGGCGGCCAAAAGCAGCGAACGGCTCTGGCCCGGGCTCTGGTGCGCGACCCGCGAGTCCTGATCCTCGACGATGCTCTCTCTAGCGTTGATACCGATATCGAGGAGCGCATCCTCGGAGGACTCAAAGAATTGATGAAGCAGCGGACCACGCTGCTGATCTCCCATCGTGTTTCCACGGTCCGCAATGCCGATCAGATTATTGTTCTGCGCGATGGCCGCATCGTGGAACGCGGCACGCATGAAGAACTCCTGGCCCA
>DASPYR010000024.1:0-19261 GCA_035636675.1 Rugosimonospora sp.
GCCCTTCGATGCGATTTTTCTGGGCGCGGTAGGCCACCCGAGCGTGGCCGATCACGTCTCGTTGTGGGGCCTGCTGATTCCGATTCGCCGCCAGTTCCAGCAGTACGCAAACGTCCGGCCGGTGCGCCTGCTTCCGGGCATCGAGCCCGCGGTAAAGAATTTTGCTCCCGGCCAGATCGATTTCTGCGTGGTGCGCGAAAATAATGAAGGCGAGTACTCCAATATCGGCGGGCGGCTCTATTCCGGCACGGAAGATGAATTTGCGGTGCAGCAGTCCGTCTTCACGCGCCGCGGTTGTGACCGCATTATTCGTTATGCATTCGAGATGGCCAAGACACGGCGGCGCCACGTCACTTCAGCGACGAAGTCAAACGGCATCATCTACACCATGCCTTTTTGGGATGAACGGTTCGCCGCCGTTGCGAAAGAATATCCGGACATCCGTACCGACCAGTTTCATATTGATATTCTGAGCGCCCATTTTGTGCGGCATCCGGACTGGTTTGACGTGGTGGTGGGTTCCAATCTTTTTGGCGATATCCTTTCCGATTTGGGTCCTGCCGTGGTCGGCTCGATCGGAATCGCGCCCTCGGGTAACCTCAATCCCGAACGAAAATTCCCCTCCATGTTCGAGCCGGTGCATGGCTCCGCGCCGGACATTGCGGGCAAGGGCGTGGCCAATCCCATCGGCCAAATCTGGTCCGGCGCCATGATGTTGCAGCATCTGGGCGAATCTTCTGCTTCCAGCACGATCGAGCGCGCCATCGACAAAGTTTTAGCGGGGGCCGGTCCGCGCACCGCTGATATCGGCGGCAAAGCGCGGACGAAGGAAGTGGGCGAGGCTATCGCATCGGAAGTAAAAGCTTAGAGGGGCGGCTCAGAAGGGAATCTTACGCTCCGAGTCCCGGCGCATCCCACGGGCACGCGGGATGCGTGGGCTGCGTACGAATATCGCCGCGAGATCGCTGCGCGGCTAGGGATTGTTGCTGGGATTCTTGCTCAGGCGACGGAAGTAATCCGCCACTGAGTCTTGATATCCCGCCGGAACCGGCTGCGAATCGCCGCTGCGAATCTGCCCGGCCTCGCTGTCGTCCTCTTGCCGGCGCAGCCGCAGTTCGAGCTTATCCACGCTGGTGAGCACCTGATCATGCAGCTCCTCGAGCATGGCCGGATTTCCCGGGAAGCGGCTGGGATCGAGGCGCTGCATCTCGCGAATCAATTCCTGCAGGTCAGCCAACGGAGCCGGCTGTCCCTGGAAGTTCTGGCGCAGCGCGTTCAACTCGCGCATGGCTTCCTGGTAAGCGCGTTGAATTTCCTCCGGCGTAGACGGCACGGGCTGCGTTTCGCGTCCCTGCGGCCAATAACCTCCGGTATCGCCGCCGTACCACTGGCGATTGATTGGACCGTAGCCGCCGGCCCAGGTACCTCCGCGCGGGCCGCCAATTGGCCCTCCGTTCGGGCCGCCATTCGGTGAGCCTGGCGAACTGTTGCCTCCGGCTGTCTGGCTGTTGCCTTGTCCCGGCTGACCGGGCTGACCAACCTGACCGGGTTGGCCGTTCGGATTTCTGCCAAGCTGATCTGCTTGCCGCTGCCCGGGTTGCCCCTGCTGGCCCGGCTGCCCGTTGCGGCCGGCGGCATTGCTCATGCCGCGCGCCAGGGCTTCCATTTGGTTGCGAAGCCGCTCGATTTGATTGAGGGCTTCCTGCGGATTTTGCTGCTGGCGGTTGAAGGCTTGTTGCGCCTGATGCAATTGATCATCCAGGCGCTGCATGCCATTGGGGATGGTTGTATCCCTGCCATTTTGGGTGGGATCGATTCCGCGGCGAATCCAGTCCGCACTCTTCTTCATGCGGTTCTGCAGATCATCCTGCTCCATGCCGCCGAGGGCTTCGCGCAATTTGCCGGCGGAATTCGGCTGCGTGCCGCCGAGGCCCCGAGCGGCCTCCTGCATCTGCTTTTCGAGCCGGCCGAGCGCGTCGGCGGTCTGTTGACGATCGTCAGCGAGCTTGGATTGCTCGCCGCTCTGATTTAGGCCATCCGCCGTATTGCCGTGGGCAAACATCTGCCGCATGCGCGCTTCCTGATCCTGCTCCTCTTTTTGAAGCCGGTCCGCTTCGCGGGCCATCGCGTCCATCTGCTGGGACGCTTCTCGCTGCTGGAGCCCGCTCAGCAGGTTGGAAGCTTCCTGCAAGCGCTCGGCGGCACGGCGCGCCGCGGCATCATTTTGCTGACCCTGCGAAGCCGCGCGGGCCATATCCTCCTGAGCCTGGCGCAATCGATCGAGAGCTTCCTGCATGCGGTTATCAGCGGATGCCTGGCCGTTCGGCGCGCCATTCGCTCCCTGCTGGCCATTTGCGCCGGCGCGGCCACTCTGCGATTGTCCGCCTTGCTGGCCGCTTTGCTGCTGCCCGCCCTGCTGATTGGCCTGCTGATTGCCCTGCTGCTGTTGCCGGTTGCGGAGTTGTTCCAACTGCCGCTGCAGTTCTTCGACCTCGCGCCGCAGCATCTCTTCCTGCCAGCGCTGCTGAAAGCTCTGATTGTTGCGTTGCTGCTGCGCCAGTTCTTCCTGACGACGAGCCAACTGTTCCAGCTTTTGCAGCGCTTCATCAATTTCCTGCGCGCGCTGGTTTGCGGAATTGGCTGTTTGGCCGGTCTCGTACTGGTTCTTCTCCGTATCCAGTTCGAGGTCGAAGAGGCTGGAGAGATCGCGGCCCGCTGCGCCAGCCCCGCCCCCGCCTCCTCTCGCTCCGAATGCCACCTGAATCTCCCGGAAGGTGGCTTCGGCGCGAAGCAGGTGCTGCAGCGCCTTCTGTTCCTCGGGCAGCGCGTCGCTCCACTTCTGCTGCTGCAACTTTTCCGCGGCGGGAGCCATGGCTGCTGCGGCCGCGGTCATGTCCTTCTCAAAATCGCTGAACTCCTGATTCGCGTCGCTCAGCTCCCGCCGTTGCAGGCGGCCGGCCAGCGAGAGGGCTTGATCGCGGAGCTTGGCCTGCACCCCGGAGAGGAATTTGCCATTTTCCGCGGATTCCTGTTTCGAGGGTTTCTTGTCGTTATCACCCTTCTGCTTGAAGGTTGCGGCGATGATCTCCTTTTCGCGCTGCGAAATGTCGGTCTGATCGCCTTGGCCGAAGCTTCCTCCACCGCCCATTCCGCCGCCTGCCTGTTGCGATTGCGAGAATTGGCGCTCGAAGGGATCAGCCTGGATGAAGTACATATCGGTGCGTGATTCGGAGCGGGCATCCTTGGCGGTCGCGTAGACGCTGACCACATCGCCGGGCACGAGCTTGAAATCCTCGAGCGACAGGACCGTAGAGTTGTCCACCTGTTTGGCGCCACTTTCCTTCAGCATGCTGACGGTTTTTTCGTCGCCGCCATTGACGGAATAATGCACGGCGACATCGTGGAGACCAAACTCGCCGTCGGCATTCACCGTGACGGTAACCTCCTCGATGGGGCTGGCGCGGTAATCGCCGCCGGGCTTGAGGAGGCGAACTTCCGGCGGATTTGCCTTGCGGGCCTCGATAAAGAAGTCGTCGGAGACGCGCAGAGTCTCGCCCTGTTCGTTGGCGGCCACGTGATACTGCCCATCCTTATCGATGTGCACTGTGCCCTTGTACACATTGCCGTCGCCGCCCCCCAACTTGACTTGCTTATCGTCAAGGATGAGGCTGCCGCTGCGCATCGGTCGATCCATGAGGATTTCCAGGTCGGCGTCGGTGCCTTCCACGGCGCGCAGATCGCCACCGTGTTCTTCGACCTGGTTCTTCAGCCCCGTCCAGGAGGGAAAGCGGTAGGTCACGCGAATTTGCTTTACCGTGGGCAGATCAACCACCTTCAGATTGAAATGTCGCGATAGCAGCGGGCCTGCCTCGACGTAATATTCGACGCCCTCGGGCAAACCCGCGAACAGGAATTGGAATCCCGAGCCTCCCGGCTGCGGCTGCATGGCTACCTGCTCCCATTTTGAGGTGCTCTGGAAGCGCGCGTAGAGACGCGCATTATTCGTCTGCAGGCCGGCCAATTGGGCGGTAATCAGCTGGTCGGAATTGCGTCGAACTGCGGCGTCCCCCGGCGACACCCGCAATTCATAGAGAGGGCCGGCGACGTGCCCGGCGCCGGTCCATATCAGTGCGGCACCATGGCCGAGGTAGCCAGGCCCGGCAAGCACCAGCCACACCAGCACTCCCAGGGTAGCCAAACCAATCGCCAGCGATGCCAGCAGCGTCGTGTCTGGAACGAGTTGCTTTGCCTCAGCGCTGTGCGAAATGCCCAGAGTGTCGGCGGCCAGCAGGTCGATGAATGGCTCTTTCTTCGCCGCATCCCGCTCGGCATAAGTCACCAGCCGTTGCTCGAACTGCGGAAAGACGCTTTCAGCCTTACCGGCGGCGCGGCGCGGATTGAGTCCATACAATGGAAGGGCCAAGCCAAACCCAATCGCCAAAGCGAGCGAGAGCAGCAGCACGACGCGCGAGCCCGTCAAAGTCCATGAGGCGAAGGCGAAGTGATTGGCAACCAGGACGAGAATGACCGTCAAGGCGAGCGCAGCGGACGTAAAGATCGCGGTTCCCCGCAGCACGGCGCCAATGCGCAAGCGCCTCTGCAATAGCTTGATATAGGAGTCCAGGTAGTCCCGAGTATTCATGGCTGCTCCCGCGACATCGTCAAATATTGACTCGAAAGCAGGGATTCCGCAATGGCCGCCAGTAACAATAGGAGCACGGCATACCACCAGAGGCTGTAGGGCTTTTTCTGGTCTTGCGCCACAGTGCCGCTGGAGGCCTCCTGAGCCGCATTGCCCGCGTTTCCCATCCAAAGTGCCAGGACGTCCTTGGGGATCACGTCGAGGTCGGATTCGCGCCGGTCCGCATTCACCCCGACCAGATCCTCCCGCCCGCTGGCCAGGCGGAGTCGATAAAAACCCGCCCGGGTGAGCTGGAACGATTGCGCGGCGGTGGCCTCTTTAAGAGAAAGCGGCCGCTTGCCATCCGGATCGATGACTTCCACTCCTACAGACTGCTCCTTGGCCGTGCGGAGTTCAAGGAAAGAATCCACGATTCGCGACCCGGCGCGCGTTTCCATTCCCGAAAGGTAGCGGGCCGTCTGATCGACAAAAGGAATAAAAACCGGGTGCAGGGGGAAATCGTTGGTGAAGTTGTCCAGGCCCGAAGCGAACAACAGCGCCCGGCCTTCCCCTATCTTTTTTTCCAGCAGCAAGGGCGTCTGGTCGGTCAAGCGGGCGGCCACGCGCGCATCCGTTCCGGCTACGCGCACGGCGAAATAGAATTTCACGCCGGTCCAGCGGTTGGCTTTCTGGACGGACGGATATGAGGGGTCCATCTCTCCCACGGTTAGGAAGCGCGCGCCTTCACGGGAGTAGTAGCGGGAATCGGTGATCGTATCGCCGAAGATGGGGATGCGCGGATGGCGCGCCGCGGAAGTGCCCGCCGCTATGAACACGCTGCCGCCGGCTTTGACGTAGTTCGTGAGCGCATTCTCAAATGAGGCGGGCAGCGACGCCACGTCGGAGAGGACAACGAAGTCGTGGCCGGCGGGCTGCACGCTTGCCACGCGGTCCACGGTTACCGTCTCCAGATTGAAGGCAGATTCAGCGGCGGAGGTCAGCGCGGCGCGAAAGTAAAGCGGCGAGCGCGTGTCGTTCGATTCGTAGACAAAAAGCACTTTGCGAGGGTCGGAGCGCTTCACCGCAAAGAGACTGGCATCATCGGCGGGCAGGGAATCCGCGGAGTCAATGCGCACCTCGCAACGCGTAAGGCCGTAGGGAACGTCGAGAGAAGAAAACTCCACGCTGGCCCGCCCTTCGGCCGGAACGTCCGCCGTTTGCGTGGCGATGGTCTTTCCGTTTACCACCAGCGAAACGGTCCTTTTCGCCGCCGGCGTGTGATAGCCGGAGATCACCGCCTGCACGCGCGATTTCTTGGGATCGAACACTTCGCCCGGAGCGCTGACGCTTTCCACCGTCCAATTCGGTTCGGGGCCTCTGGCTTGCGGGTGCGGCACCAGGGAGACATTTGCGGGGAGCGCCATTTCCGCGAAACTCGCGGGCATGGCGCTTCGCTGCATGTCGCTGAACAGGTGCAACTCGATGGGCGTATGCACCGTCTCGGCCATGGAACGCAGGGTGCCCGCGAGTTCGCCAAAGCTCGCTCGCGTATCTCCGGGCTGAATGCTGTTCACGGCGGAGCGAAGCACGCCGGAATCCTGCGTCGACTCGGTCAGCACGTGGACTTGAGAGCCCAGCGCCATTATCTGTGCGCGCTCGGAAGGCTTGCGCGTTTCGAGGAAGGCCAGAGCGTCACGCTTGGCATCCGCCAAGTGCGTTCCCGCGCGCATGCTGAAAGAATTGTCGATGACGAGCAAGTCCAGCTTCTCACCGCTCATGCTCGCAGCGGAGCGCTCGATGAAGGGATTCGCAAAGGCCAGCGCCAGCAGCAGAATCACCGTCAGCCGGAATGCGAGCAGAAGCAGATAGCGCAAGCGGCGGTGCTTGATGGAGCTTTGTGTGCGCCGCTCAAAGAACATCAACGAGCTGAAGGGAAGAGGGGTGGTTCTGTGGCGCCGCAGGAGATGAAGGTAGATTGGCAATCCCACCGCCGCCGCACCGGCAAGAAACCACGGCGCCAGAAAACCCATCAACGTCTCCTTTGACGAAGCGTCAGGTACTCCCGCAACGCTCCGTCGAGTGGACGGTCCGTAACGAGCAGGTGATAATCCATGCCCGCGGCGCGCGTGCGGTCCTTCAATTGCGTGATGTGAGACTGCACCTTGGTGCGATATTCTTCGCGACCGTACTCGGGCGTCACTTCCAGGCTCTCCTGAGTCTCCATATCAATCAGCAAGACCGGCTCGTCGAGCTCAGGCTTCAGTTCCTGGGGGTCGAGCACGTGGAAGAGTACAACTTCGTTTCCGTGGTAGCGCAGCGGCTCGATGGTGCGGACGATGGTCTCCGGGGACTCGAAGAAATCCGAGATCACCACCACCATGCCGCGCTTGCGCAAGAAATTCTGGAAGTGGAGCAGGGGTTTCGCGTAATTGGTGCGCGCGCGGGGCTCGGCATTTTCCAGGCCGCTCAGCAAGCGGTAAAGCTGACCCTGGCGGGTGGAAGCGCGGATATAGGTGCGCACTTCATCGTCAAAAACGATCAGTCCGGCGGCGTCGCGTTGAGTCTGCGTCGTGAGGTAAAAGAGCGAGGCCGCAACGAAGCGCGCGTAATCCATTTTGGTAATCTTGTGCGACGAATAGTTCATGGAGCTGCTGGCATCGAGGAGAACGGTCAGCAGCGTGTTCGTTTCGCCGCGGTAGCGTTTCAGGTAGGCGCGTTCAGTTCGCGCAAAGACGTTCCAATCGACGTGACGCAGGTCGTCGCCGGGGCTGTAAGCGCGATATTCGGCGAACTCCTGGCTGAAACCGAAATCGGGCGAGCGATGCAGGCCGGCGACGAATCCGTCGACGACCGTTTTGGCCACCAAATCCAGGCCCGAAATTCCCGCTAGAACTGCTGGATCGAGATATCGCTGCACGTCAGGCTCCCGATGGCGGCGGGAACGACTCGAGCAATCGATGCAGGATCTGGTCCGAATCGACGCGATCGGATTCCGCGTGGAAGTTCAGCAAGATACGATGGCGCAGAACAGGGATGGCCAGCGACGTGATGTCATCGTAGGTCACGTGATAGCGGCGGCGCGCCAGGGCACGCGCCTTTGCCGCCAGCACGATGAATTGCGCGGCGCGCACGCTGGCTCCGTAGTTGACGTATTTCACGACAAAATCGGGCGCCTGACCGCTGTGGTGCCGTGTCGCGCGAACCAAGTCCACCACGTAGCGCGCCAGCGTATCGGCGATGGGCACCATGCGCACCAGTTGCTGGAAATCCAGAATCTCTTCCGCATTGGTGACCGCCTCCACGTGCGCCACGCGTGTGGCCGTGGTGAGGTCCACCACCTTAATTTCGTGTTCGGCGCTCAGATAATCCAGCACGGTATTAAACAGGAAGCGGTCGAGTTGCGCTTCCGGCAGCGGATAAGTGCCTTCGAGCTCGATGGGGTTCTGCGTGGCCAGCACGAAAAAGGGAGAAGGCAGCTGGTAGTGATTCCCTCGAACCGTGCAGGAAAGCTCCTGCATGGCTTCCAGCAGGGCGGCCTGAGTCTTGGGCGGCGTGCGGTTGATCTCGTCGGCCAGCACGATATTTCCAAAGATCGGACCGGGAACGAAGGTCCATCGCCGATGACCCGTAGTGGGGTCCTCTTCAATGATGTCCGTCCCGGTGATATCGGAGGGCATCAAGTCCGGCGTAAATTGGATGCGACGGAAGACCAGACCGAGCGTCTGGGCGATGGTGCGAACCATGAGGGTCTTGGCCGTGCCGGGAAGCCCAGTGATGAGACAATGGCCGCCGACGAACAAGGCGGTGAGAATCTGATCCAGCACTTCTTCCTGGCCGACGATGACTTGCCGAACCTGAGCGAGAATATTGTCACGCACGGATTGAAAACGTTCGACGCGCCTTTTCAGTTCTACCGAGTCCAGATTCAGTTCAGCGAGCGTGGCCACTGTTCATTTTCCTTTCTGGGAGTCCTCGAGCTGTAAGAGCAATTTCTGAGCCGGGCGATAACCGGGCGCGGCCTCCAGCGACGAAAGCAGATGATTGCGCGCTTGATCCTGTTCGCCCGCAGCGAAGTAAGCGCGAGCTACGTCGAATTGCGCCGAGGCCTGATCCAAGGGGTGCATGGCCAGAACGGCATTGCACTCGCGTACGTCGGCAGCCGGATTGTTCTGATCAAACCACAAGTCGCAAAGCTTGCGGTGCAGCTCTTCGTCCATGGGATAAATATAGTTGATGCGCTCCAGGGCCGCGGCACCCTCTTTGGGATCCCCGATTTCCTGCTCCAGCGAAGCGAGTTCTTTTAGCACCTCCGGGCTGCGCCCGCCAATCTTTTCATATTCGGTGAGCACTTGGGCAGCCGCTTTCTTGTCTCCTTTGGCCAAATGCGCTTCGGCGAGAAACTCGTAGGGATTGGCACCTTCTACGTAATCGGGATACATCTGGCGCACGGCGTCGCCTTTCTGCAGCACTTCGTCCCAGTTTTTATTCTTGGCGGCTTCGGCCAGCTCTTTGAGACGATTGCGCCATTCGTCGAAGGAAGCGGCGGTCTTGCCGAGGTCCTTGTACAGCCACTCCAGAAACTGCTTGTCGAACTCTTCCGGAGACATTCCGAGATTCTGCTGTATGGCCTCGGGCGTGGTCTTGAGCTGGGCATAGGAGTGCACCATGTCCAGAATCTTGTCGTCGCCCCAGCGGTCTTTGATGTAATCCAGAATGCGCCCGGCCTGGAAATAGGAGACGATCACCTGGCTCGGATATTCGGGCCGGATAAAACCGCGATCGAGGTCGGCGACCGGCAGCAATTTCTTATCGCGAATGGCAATCAGAATTTCCGGCGAGACGCGGTCGCCCCATTCGGGCGAGACGTTCGTTTCCTCGTGTACCGCGAGCCCCTCGGTAAACCAACGGGGCACACGAGAATTCGTAGCGGTGAGAATGAAGACGTGACTCATTTCATGCCATAAGGTTTGGCCCCAGTGATAGGTGCCGGGCGGGCGGCCGGAGGGGCTATCCAGCGCCACCACTTCGCCGAAGGTGACACCCAACGCGCCCAGGCCCGGCATTCCCAGCGTGCGCACAGCGAAGTCTTCATGATCCGGATAGAGCTCCACTTGCACCGGCCCGGGAAGCTTCATCTTGTATTTCTTTTCGTACGTGGCAATGGAGCGCTTCACCTCGGCGCGGACGTACGGCAGCAGCAGCTCCGCTTCTTTTTTGTGCAGCTTGATGATAGTGGTGTCATCTTTGAAGGTAAGAAAGTTCTTGTAACTGTCCAGCAGGCGGAGACTGTTTACCGTGGCCGCGTCCCTATAACCGTTGTCGTAGCACAACTCCAATTGTCGAAGAGGTTCGTCCTCCTGCCCGAAGCGCATCAGCTGGATGCCCAATTCCGAGCGCGCCGACCACAACCGGGGATCGGCTTCGATCGCCTTACGGTAGTAGGCCACGCTATCGTTGAACCGCATGTTGAGTACCAGATGGTGTGCCACGAGGGCGTAGGCTCCGCCGTACGTCGGATTCACCTGCCGCACTTTCGCCAGCCAGCTATCCGGAGAGCGGTCCGCGAGCACTTCGATGGCGGCGTGAATGGCCATGGCGTCCAGGGCTTCGGCCGAAATCTTCAGTGCCTCGTCAGCTTCCGCCGCGGCGGCTTTGGTATCGGAATCCTCCAGCGTCAGGTTGGCCATCAACTCGTGTGCTTCGACGAGCTTGGGATCGAGTTCGATCGCTTTTTTCGCCTCTTCGACGGCTTTGTTGTCGAAGCCGTCGGCGCTCACCAGAGCCAGTCCAAGATAGGCCTGCGCGTTTTTGGGATCGCGCTGGATGGCCTCCTGGAAGAGATCGGCGGCGTCCTTATTATTAAAGCGCTCGTGCAGCAGTCGTCCCCAGCGGACCCGGTAGTTCGCGTTTGCCGGCGACTGCGCGACCGCAGTGCGAAATTCGTTGTTCGCCTCCTGATACATATCCAGGCCCCAGAAAGCTTCGGCGCGAATGGCAGGTTCGCGGGCCTGGGTCAGCGACTCAAAGCATGTGTTCGCCTGATCATTATGCCCATGCTTGCGCAGGGCCTGGCATTCTTCGGGCGTGGCCGCGCGGGCGAAGCTCGCGCCGCTGAGGGCAGCCGCCAGCGCCGCAGCCAAAACCGAGGCTCGGGCCTTTCTGTTCACTTCTCGAGCTCCTGCTGTACGCGGGCCAGTTCCACCAGAGCGGCCGTAAGCTGGTTTTTGTATTCGTCTTCGGGCATGGCCGCTTTTTCGTATTTTAGTTTGTCGATCTTTTGTTCGAGCGCTTCTCTCTTGGCCAGCAAGTCGCGCTTGGCGGGATCGGCCGCTGCTCTCTGAGCTTCGCCGATGCGCACCAGGGTGAAGGTCGAGAGGAGCAGCCCTTCATTGCTCTCCGCTGCGGGCGCCCGCACCGGATCGGCTTTGCCGGTGTCCTCGAATTGAGGATGCTCGGTGGCCAGCCGCTTCTGGGACTCGTAGAACTCCGCTGTTTTGCGTTCCGCGTATTGAAACGCTTCGAGCGCGCTGATGGCTTCATTTTTATCCACATCGGTCGCTGGATCGCGGAGCGCCTCGATCCAATACCGTGCGAAGACCGTGGCATTCTTTTCCGTGCCGCTCTTCGTTGCCGTGATGATCGCCCGGCCTGATTTCTTGAGGGCCGGCACGGAACCTCCACTGGCGCTGGTCGTGTTGACGATCAGCTGCCGCTTAGCGGCGATCTTGTCACACAGACTCGCCAGCTCGGTTCCAGAAATGTCCGGACCGGGCAGATTGAATTTATACTCGGCGCCATCGAAAGAGCCGTGGCCGATGAGAACGACCACCAGATCGTCTTCGGCTTTAGCCTCGCGCGCCAGCGTGGCAAAAATTTCGTTGATGTGGGCGCGTGTGGCATCTTTTCCTGAGAGGGTATAGACGCGAAGGGTGCCGCCGGAATCCTTGAGCAGCTTATCCAGATCGCTGGCCAAACCCTCGAAGCGCTGCTCGTAATCGCGCTCGCCGCCCAGTCCGGCGATGGTGACGTAGTACGTGGCTGCACGAGCGCTCAGGCCCGACAGGAACATGCAAAGCAAGCCCAAGCCGACCCGCAAGCGCGTGTTCACACGAGCCCCCACTTCCGGCGCAGAAGCCATTCCGATGACGGCAGCAGCAGAATCAAAATAAAGATCACCGGCATATTCCAAAGGTCCTTGGCCTCGCGAATCGTGATGCCGGCCTCGGAATAGGGAATTTCGTTGGCGAGCTTGGCGAGCTCCTGCGGCTGCCAATAGCGTCCTCCGGTTTGCGAAGAGAGCTTTTCGAGCAGTTCCCGATTCTGCTCGGTATGGAAGTTCTCCGCCACGCCATCGATGCGCTGGAACATCAGGGTATCGCGGCCCACGTCTTCATCGCCGCGCTTCGCCGATATCTCGACGGTGTAAGTGCCCGGTTTCTCCGCGGCCCATTCGGCGTTGAAAATGCCCGGGGAGTTTGGATCAGGGGTCATCTCCACGAGCGAGGCCGTGTTTTGCGGACCGAGGAAATGGGCCTCCACGCGCGCATCGCCCAGCGGCATGTATTTCTTGTCGCGAACGTCGGCGGATACGCGCACGTGGCCATCATCAAACAGCATGGGATTGGGAAGGGAGGAGTACACGCGCCCCGGCGAATCCGAGACCAGCCAGCGCAGCAGTTGCTGCCAGAGTTCTTCCTGCGATTTGTCTTCGACCGGCAGCAGCATGCGCCAGTGCCACGTGGAAGAAGTGGCCATGATTGCCGTGCGCCCGCGCCCATAATTTTCCGTGGCCAAAAGCGGCAGGTTGCGGCTGCCAACTTTTGTTTCGACCAGCACTGCGGCGCCAGGCTTTGGTGTCCCGATTTCCTCGTAGTCCATCAGGGGAGGCAGCTTCTTCCAGCGATCAATGTTTTTCGCCGGATCTTCCAGCAGGCGGCAAATAATGCTTTCCGCTCCTGCCGGCGTAAGCTCCACGGTGGGTTGATCACGATGGAAGGTGCCCTTGCGATTTGGAAGCACGACCGGCAGCAGGTCCGCCATTGACGATACGCCCCAAGCTCCGTCTGCCAGCGCGTAACGTCCCCCGAGCAGCAGCAGCCCGCCGCCGCGACGGTCGACGAACTCCTTGATCAACTCCTGCTGTTCCGGCGTGAAGTAATTCGCCTCGACCGAGCCGATGATAATGCCTTGATAGGGAAAGAGGTCCTCGACCTTGTTCGGAAATCCCTCCGCGAGCTCCTTGGGATCCGCGATTCCTTGCCGATAGATTTTATTTTCGCTGGTGCGCATCATGGAAGAGATTTGCACGATGCGATCGTTGTCTTCCGCGCGGCGTATGAACTTGTACTCCCAGCGCGGTTCACCCTCTATATAAAGGATGCGCCGCTTTTCCGACCTGACGTCCACGAGCCGGGTGAGCGCGTTGTTGGCGCGGTTTTCCTCGCCGGGAAGAGGGTCGATGGAAAAGGAAAGAGGCTTGGCTCCCGCCGCGCCGGCATTGAACAGCAGGCTCTCGGTTTGAATATTGCCGTCGGGACCGAAGGTTATCTCGCGGGTTGTTAGCACCTTCGCGCCGTCGCGCACAGCGAGCATGGCTTTGCGTCCGGCATATCCCCGCTGGTGGAAACTGACGCTTGCAGCCAGCCGTGAGTCCGCCAGGGCGCGAGTGGGCAGGCTGACATCATTGATCTCCACGTCTTGGTATTGCTCGCGGCCGAATCCAACTGTGTGCACGGGAATGTGCCGGCCGCGCAGCGCGGAGATGGTATCCAGATCAATTCCGCCGGAATTATCGGAGCCGTCGCTCAGCAGTACCACAGCTCCAATGGGCAGGTCTGTGGTTTCATCCGCCAGCTGTTTTAGACTATCGCCTATACGCGTTACCGGCGCCGCTGCGTGGAGTTCATCCGGGCCGTCGATGCGGTTCAACTTGCTGTCCATACGATAGAGCCGCGTCTGGAACCGCTTCTGCAAACTGGAGAGCACGCCGCCCTGGAGCGCTTTGACGGCTTCCGCCTGCCGGGTGCTGCCGTTTTCCGTAATTCCCATGCTTCTGGAGTCATCGACAACTACGGCGATGATGTTTTGCTGCGGCTTCAGCTCGGCAACCATCAGAGCCGGCTGCCACAGAAGCGTGAGCAAGAGAGCAGCGAGGGCGGTTTGCAGAAACCACAGGACAGCCATGCGCCAACTTCGGAGAGCAGGAATGGTTTTGGGAAGTTTGGCTCGGAGCAATACGGCGAAACCCGCGCTCGTCGCCAGAAGCAGAATACCCAGTATCCACCTCGGCCAGTTGGCCAGCAGAACTAATTCGCCTCTGGAAAACGCCGAAGCGGGATACTTGAACAAGAATTCGAACATATCACCGGCGCCCAATCAAATTGTCGGTCGGTAAATCTATCTGAATGTCGCTGCCAGTCTGGCTATCGCTACATAGGCCACATATTTCTCGCCGATATCCTCGTTGGGAGGAAGCGCTAAAGCGGAGAATTCGCGCTGCCATGCCTCCGCACGTCGGCCCTTACGCCTAAAGTAGTGCTCGCGCGCTGAAAGGTCCATTCGCAAACTGAGATGCCGTTCTCACACCTCCCGACTGCTATCCCGCCCGGCACCGGAATTGTGCCCGACGAACAGAATCTTCCCGGTGCGGTTACAA
Organism: Rugosimonospora sp.; assembly: GCA_035636675.1. Classification (GTDB taxonomy): domain Bacteria; phylum Acidobacteriota; class Terriglobia; order Acidiferrales; family UBA7541; genus Palsa-189. The sequence continues at coordinate 14,277 of DASPYR010000024.1, forward strand.
CGTACAACCGCCCTAGCGCGCGGTAACCGCCCTTCGAGGGTATCAAAATGCCGCCAGCATCTCCAGCGGCACGCCGCCCCTCGAAAAGAGCAAGTTCCGCAGAGTGATCTTACTTCATTACTTCTCGAGGCCGTAGGATTGATGGTCGTATGTCCCGGTCATTTTGACCGGCAGGATTTCGCCGTGAGCGGTGGCAACGTAAAACGGCGGTCACTAGAATTGCGCCCGGGCTCCAGTAAGATAAGAAAGGGCGCAGATCTCAAGGATTCCCTGTAGGGATTTTCGAAAAGCCGCTGATAGAGTTACGCTGCCTGCGTTGATTACTGCGCGATGGATGCGATCTTGGGGGAAAACTCATGAGCGACTTTGAGCGGCTGCAAACCGGTCCCGCAGAACTAGCCGAAGTGAATGATACCCTCGCCGCCTGGCGCGATAACGATCAACAGGCACACGTCGTTCAGTTCTACGAAGACGACACCTTCCTAATCCAGAAATGAGATCGGCCTCTCAGGAATGGAATCCTGAGAGACCGATTTTTTTCCAGCTGTCGTTGGCCCTGGTAACTAGTTCTTTTTCTCGTCCTTCTTACTGGATGAATTATTGTCGGACTTGGCCGGAGCAGGATTTGGCGCACGTCCCTTATTCTCGGGAGCCGCACGGACGTTGCCTGATGGTTGTGCAGGAGGCGCCACATTCCGGTTTTGCGGAACCGGCACGTTTGCGGGACGGCTGACAGGCGCGTTCGATGGCTGCTCGACTCGCCGATCGTTTGGCTGAGCGCTGGGCGCGCTCTGCGGCTGGCTATTGATTGACGGTCGCTCGTTCGATGGGGCGGTTGTAGGTCTGTTTGGAGGCTCGTTATTTCTCGTAGGCCGCTCGTTGGACGGCTGCGGAGCCGGCGCGCTCTGCGGCTGGCTATTGATTGACGGCCGCTCGTTCGATGGGGCGGTTGTGGGTCTGTTTGGAGACTCGTTGCTTATCGCAGGCCGCTCGGTGGACGGCGAGCCAGGGTTCGGCCGGTCGCCCGGAGATGGCTGCCGGTAGCTCGGCTGCGCGTTCGAGGGCCGCTCGTTAGACGGCACGCCTGGCGCTGGGCTCGGCGTGCTCACGGGCTGTTCTGGCCGATTTTGCTGTCCCGGCCGAAAGTTCGGCTGTGCATTGGGGGCTTCGCTCACTGCCGGGCGATTACCGGGTCGCTCTGAACCGGGGCGATCATTACGCGCTGGTGCGCCAGCAGAAGGATTGTTTGCCGGCCCATTGCCGACTCCATTGCCGCGAACATTAGCTGGGCTTTCGGGCTGACGGTTAGGAGTTCCTGGGTTTCCTGCTACCTGGCCTGCACCGCGATTCGGATTTGGCGTCTGTGCTGGGTTCGGCGAGGTTTGTTTGACGAGCGGATGCGAGACGTTCGCGGGGCGTAACGTCTCGACTTCGTTCCGCTCCAGAGGGCGGCCTGGGTGCGCCTTCAGCGCGGACTCCTGCCGCTCAAACGATACCGGAGGTGGCGGCGGCGTAGTCTTCGCGACTACAGGCCGGTCGGCCAGTCCCGGCGGCACGACTCTGCCTGGTTTGTGTTCGGCAGGTCCAAGAACACTGCTTTGTGTGGGAGTCACCGCAGCTTGTGTGCTGACAGATGCCCTGGCAATCTGGCTTTGGTTCACTGTGACGGCGGCGGTAGCTACCGGCTGAGCGCTCGTGAATGCAGTGGTGGGAATCGCAGTCACCGCGCCGGGCGCCGTCCGATTCACATAGGTGACGTTATTGACGACCGTGGTGTTGTTGACTACCGTGGTGTTGTAGACATTCGTCACTGTCGTGCGGCTCACGTTCGTGTTTGAAATGTTCACGCGGGTTACGTAGTCTGGTGACGTGCGATATGCGGGGACGTACACTTCTCGCGGGCCCAGCGGGAACCAGCCAACTGCCGCGCCGCCGCCCACCGCAATTCCGACAGCGAAGTTCGGGCCGCCCACAAACGCGACCAGTGCAGGAGCATACACGGGGGCCGCGTCCACAGGCCCGGGAACCCAAAACCACGCTCCTCGGCCATAGGCCCAGCGTCCATAATGAAAGGGCGCATAGCCCCATGGCGCATCGTCCACCCAGGTCCAGCCCCACGGCGCGATCCAGGCCCAGTGGCCATAGTGGTAGGGCGCCCAGCCGACAGCTACTGCCGTAGGCACCCAAACCTCTCCATATTCGGGGTCATAGCGCCAGACGCCGTTCTCGTCCAGATCTTCGTAGCCGACCATTTCCGGCGAGACGTAGCGAACCGAACGCGAGTGTTCCCCGCGGCGATCGCGTTCCTCGCACCAATTGTCGAACGCGTCGCGTTCGTGTTTATCCATCTTGTCGATATCGGCAGAGAGGCTATCGGTGCCGCTCAGCGAAGCTCGCTCGCGCGACTCGATGGTGTAGGTACGGCCGTTGCCGCTTGCTTCGCCCTTACCCTCCCGCACCTCCACAATCGTGCTGTTCCCATCTTCGCTGGCCTCGAGCCGATATTCACCGGGCCGCAAAATCGAAAATGCCTGGTTGGGAGTATCCACTTCGAAGACTTCCTCTTTGCCCAGGCGTCGCACGCGGATACTCAGCGTGCCTGCGGAGAGCTGAATCTGCACCGTGCGGTCGTCCAAGTTCAGAAAGGAGAAACCAGTGTTGTTGTTCAGACGGATCGCAGCCGAACCGATGTGCAATTCGGCGCGCGAATCTGCATCGGCCCAGAGCTTGTCCCCCGTGCTCAGGGGGCGATTGATGGTGGCCGTGGCCCAATCGGATTCGCCGGCCGGCTGGAAAGAAACCGACCCGTGCAGGTAGCTTAGGCGGGCCACGCGGCCCGGCGGATCGTCAGCATCGGCTGCAGCTCGCTGCGGCAAAGCGATGGCCATCAGCAAAGCTGCACACAAAGTTGCGCAAGCGCAGCTTAAAGCCTTTGTTTTAGTGAGCATGAAGTATCCTTCTCTTCTCGATTTAAGTTCTTCAAAAGGAGGCCGGACCCGATCCCTGACAGACTAGCATTAGAAATCGCCGATGGCCTACCGTCGGTTGGGACGCATTTGTAGATTCAAGCAATAACCCTTCGGATGCCACGCGCAAGCGCCTGCTTATGAATGAATCAAGGAAGGCGTGAACCAAGTGAAAATGCGCCAAATACAGCTTGAAAAGGCCTTGACATCGGTGGCTGGCCAAAGTATAGGCTGGCGCAACCTCGGGTTACGCCAACTGAATGCCCAAGATCGCAGCGGTAGGTGGCTAACAACTTTTCCGCTCAGTGGCTGGCATGCCGGATGCGAATGGGTTGGACGGGCGGCAAAGGAGCACATATGAAATGTCACCGGAACCTGACCGTTGGATTTGCGTTGATCATGGGCTTAAGCGCATTCGCCGCTGTGGCTAACGCTCAGGAGGGCCCGGCGATTTCCGTAAAGTCGGTAAGCGACGGCGTTTATTGGGCGGACGCGGGCGGTGGCGGGAATGCGGGCTTCATTATTGGCCGGGACGGCGTCATTGTTGTGGACGCGACGATAGCTCCGGCTTCGGGAAAGCAAATGTTAGCCGAGATTGCCAAGCTCACGCCCAAGCCGGTCACGACCGTGATTCTGACGCACAGCGACGCCGACCACGTTAATGGTCTGGCGGCTTTCCCGCAGGGCTTGACCATAATCGCCCACGAAGACTGTAAGAAGGACATACAAGCGACGGCAAATTCCCGTAACCCTTCTCCGCAGGATCATCTGCCAAACAAAACCTTGACGAAGAGCGAATCGCTCACGATCAATGGCGTAAGACTCAATGTGCTCCATTTTGCGCCGGCGCACACGAGTGGTGATTTGCAGGTGTACCTCCCCGAGCAGAAGATCGTCTTTACCGGAGATGTGATTGCCACCAGCTGCTGCGGCAACGTCCGGTCGCCTCAAGCCTACACGATGATCAAGGAGCAGAAGAATGGGTCGGCCGAAGGCTGGGTTCAGACCGTAAAAGGGCTCCTCGCACTGAATGCTGACACTTACGTCCCTGGACATGGCGACTTGCAAACGAAAGCCGATGTGCAGCAGAGGCTTGCGCGTGTGGAGGCGAGGCGGGAACAAGTGAAGAAGATGGTCGCACAGGGCAAATCCCTGGAGCAGGTCAAGCAAGCTCTGGGCGAAACCGGTCCTGCTCCGGGTTACGATCTTGCTCAGTTTCCGGATTTTACAACGGTTGTGTACGTTGAGTTCACGAAAAAACGCTGAGTGATAAGAGGCTGTACTCGGCCCAAGAATTCAGTTATCGCTTCGATAAAATCGCGCGGCACGCGAGGAGCCGGTTTCGATAGGTGGTGTGGCGACCTGAAAGGAAAGAATGGCGGGGACGACGGGACTCGAACCCGCGACCTCTGCCGTGACAGGGCAGCGTTCTAACCAACTGAACTACGTCCCCTCAATGACTTACGCATGCACTACAGTCGATGTGTCAGTTTCTGAAACAGTCTAACACCGTTTCCTCTAAAGGCCAGTGGTCTAATGGTCTCGTGCACCTTTACCCCTGCCAATTCTACCGACGATAACTACGCTCGCCGCGTACGGGTCGTGATCGTCCTATGGTGCCAATGGTTGAACACAGATAGATGGTTCAGCATGACGCTTCCCAATGGAAAGAGTTGATTTAGCTGAGTAAATACTGTCCCTGTGAATCAGGTTATTCCCGGATACCCTCCCTGTCAATCTAGGTGAGACATTTTCAATGACGCGCCTCCGCGATGCACACTAATTTCCGAGGGGGTAAGATGGACACCACCTGTAGATTGCCGGTACGACAGACGATCGTGGGGGAGCCTGAGCGGAGGGACGACTACGGCCTCGCAAAAGGAGGAGGGAAACATCTCGATCAGATCCCGGCGTCGCCTCTCGCCACGCGTTTGGAACTGCTCCGAAATACCCTACGACCCACTCCACATGTGCAGTTGGCAATGAAGGGAATGGATCTCTTCGCGAAGCTCGAGTATG
>DASPYR010000025.1:0-5108 GCA_035636675.1 Rugosimonospora sp.
TTCCAGGCGGAGTAGATGGGTTTGGCGAGCATGAACGCGGGATTGGCTCCCGGCTTGGGAGTGAATTTCTGCACGCGGCCGGCGTCCACCTCAGCCACGTACAAATTCCCGTCCTGGTCCACGCTGACCCCGTGCACGCCCCAGAGACCGCCGGGGAAAGCTCCCATAGATCCCCAAGAGTAAAGCAGGTGCCCTTGCAGGTCCCACTCGACCATCTTGTTGGTGGTGCGGTCAAAGGTCCAGATGGAATTGCCGGACCCGATGTAGAGCAGGTGCAGGCTCGATGGGCTGGCGTCAATCTTCCATTCGCGAAGGTATTTGCCATTCTCGTCGAACACCTGGATGCGGTGATTATTTCGGTCGTTGACGAAAACCTGGCGGGTCTTCTGATCTATGGCGATGCCGTGGACGTTGCTGAAGTAGCCGGGGCGCGTCTCCACCGGTTCGTTCTCGCCACCGCCTCGCGGGCCGCCCTTGATGCCCCAATCCATCAGGAACTTCCCGTTCTTATCGAATTTGGCTACGCGCGTACCGGTATAGCCATCGGAGACGAAGAAGGTGCCGTCGGGAAGCCAGTCAAGGTAGGTGGGCCGATTGAAGTGCGTGGCGTCCGCGCCCTCCTTCTCCGGCGTGCCGATGGTCTGCAAAAGCTGTTTGCCGTCGTGAGTGAACCTGTAGATGACCTGCATGTTGTCGTCTACCACCCAGACATTCCTATCCGGATCGTAGGGGCTAATGTAGACCGAATGCGGACGGCGGAATTTGCTGTCCCACTGCTTCCAGGTCTCGATGATGTTGCCGTTGCCGTCTACGACGACGAGGCAATTCTCCCAGTTCGCGTCCACGCCGAGCTTACGATATGGCGGGCCCTTGATGCCGATGTCGGGCGCTTTGCCTTCCCAAGCGGTCATCCACTCCGCCATGTTGTTGTCCGTGCCGCCGGTGCCCGGAAGAGAAGCCACGGTGGCGTCGCGCCAGAAGCCGGCTACCGGGAAGCTGATGCTGGGCCCGAGTTGAGGCAGCAAGGCCGCTTTAGGCGGCGCCATCTTCGGCAGTTCGCCGCGGAAGAGCATGTAAATGCGATTGGGACTTTCCGCGAAGACGCTCTCCCCCGCGCCATAAGTCCACTTTTCGTTTCCGGGCAAAGTGCTGATGTCTTTTGGCCAGCCCTTCACCACTTCATATGGTCCGGTGAGATCCTCCGACCCGAGACTTCCCGGAATGGCGGCGAATCCGGCTCCAGGTTTCGCCTGTCCCTCAACTGCCGCCCGTCGGTTGGAAACCCAAAAACCGATTCCCACGCCGATCGCCAATACCACCACTATCAAACCAAGCTTTCGCATGTCATCCTCCGAAAACGGAAACATCGAAATCCGTCGATACGTGAATGCCCGCTTGTGAAATTTATTTGCGCCCCGCTCCAGCGTTTCACGTGCCGCCTACCGCGGCGGGCAGGGTGAGATCGCCAGCGAAGTCTAACTCCAATACCCTCGCGGCGTCACGCAGTTCGTTAACCACGCCAACGCACGCGACGATTCTCTGTTGTCGCAATCCGCTTTTGTCCGGCTGGAAAATCTCTGCTAAAATGCCTCCTCCAAATCATAGCGGGAGCTCATGGCACAACGATGTCAGATTTGCGGGAAAGGCCCGCATTACGGAAACGTGATCAGCCACGCCAACAATACGCGGCGTCGCCGCTGGAACCCCAATCTGCGTCGCGTCCGCGCACTGGTGAACGGGGCGCGCAAGCGGATACGCGTCTGCACTGCTTGCCTGCGTTCGGGTCGCGTGAAGAAGGCTGCTTGATTCGCCGTAACAACCTTTCAGGCCAGGTCGTCACGTGGTAAGAAAACTATTCGCCGCTACGCTGGTACTTTCGGCGCTCTGCGCCATCGGTTGCAAACGCGATGTGGCGCCATCCGGGCCCGACGTTTGGGCGATCGTCAACGGTGAGCAAATCCATCGCGCCGAAGCCGAAAAATATTACAAAAGCCGCCTGAACCCGCAGGCGCCTACTCCGTCTCAGGAAGAGGCGCTGTCCCTCACTCTCAACGTTTTGGACGAGCTCATTAATAACGACATTCTTATCCAGCGCGCCAGAAAGCTAGGCCTGGAAGCCACCGACGGCGAAGTCGAAGATAAATTCACGGAATTCAAGAGTCCTTATACAGACGATGAATTCCAACGGCAGCTTAAAGATCGCGGCGTGGCCCCGGACGACCTAAAAGACGATATTCGCCGCCAGCTTTCCGTTCAAAAACTGCTGAATCGCGCAGTAGTGGCGAAAATCTCCATTACCGATCAGGATATTTCTGATTTCTACAATCAGAATCGCGCCCAGTTTAATGTCGCCGAAACGCAATATCGCGTCGCGCAAATCCTGGTCACCCCGCACAAAGATCCGCAGCTGCACAATCGCAAGAACGACGACGCCACGACGGACGTGGAAGCTCGCCGCAAATCCGCGGCGCTCCTGCAGCAACTCGCCACTGGCGCCGATTTTACGCAGTTGGCCATGGACTATTCCGAAGATCCGGCCACGGCCTCTTCAGGGGGCGATCTGGGCTATGTTCCCGAGTCTTCGTTGAATCAGAGCGACCCCGCGTTGAAACGGGCGGTGGTCGGCCTCAAGGTGGGCGAGGTCAGCCCCATCATGCCGCTTAAGGACGGCTACCATATTCTGAAATTGATGGCCAAAGAGGCGCCGGGTCAGCGCGAACTCTCTAATTCTCAGGTGCAGCAGTCCATTCGAGATACCTTGCGGAACCGCAAAGAGCAGCTCTTGCGAGCCGCGTATATGGCTGAGGCGCGCGACGGAGCTAAAGTCACCAATTACCTCGCCCAGCAGGTAATCGAATCGAACGGAAAATTACCCGCCATTCCCAAGTTCGGCAGCAGCGCTCTGGCTCCGCCTGCGGCAAGCACGCCCGCTCATTCGCAGCCCTGAACCCGCCCTGAATAAGAAGTTCGGTCGCGCCTCAATCGATGGTAACCAGGGCTTCGCCTGCCGCGACCGCTTGCCCCTCGCGAATGAATATGCGCTCAATCGTCCCGGCCTTCGGCGACCGGATTTCATTCTGCATCTTCATGGCCTCCACTACGACCAGGCCTTGATCAGCCTCAACGGCTTCACCGGGGCTCACGAGAATGCGAATCACCTTCCCTGGCATTGGCGCGATGACCTGCTGTTTTCCTTCCGCTCCGAATAACGCGCCCCGACCGCCTCGCCACGCGCGAGGATCGAAAATTGTGGCGTGGAATTCGCGGCCGCCGCAGCGCACCAACACTCCTTCCGCCGCCGGTATCACGGTTGCCTCGAATGCGCGTCCATTCACCAGGATTGAGTAGGTATTCGGGGCCACCTTCGTGGCATCAATTTGGGCGCTGTCCTCGCCGCCCACGATAAATTGATTCGGGCCCGTGCGCTGGATTTCGACCTGTCGAGCCAGCGTTCCGATGCGCACCTCTAACTTCATTTCACATGCCTCATACTGCTGGGTGGAAATTCCAAGCGTCGGGCAAAATTCGCAGGCGGGCGGAATTCATTGTCAGCGGTCGGGAATGCGCGAGATTTGCTCGCGTCTTCCATCGTCGCGCCACCGGGAGGCGGGCTGCGCTGGCTGTTCGCTCGCAAATTTGGCTTGGGCGGCGTGCCAGAGAGCGGCGGCGATCATCGCAACCCTTATTTCCAGCGCTTCGCCCCGGGAGTCGGCGTCTTTTTCGCGAGGAGCCAAAAGAGAGGCTAGGCGTTCATGGAGCCAGCGGGTGTGAACTGCACCGTTCTGGAAATCGGCTTCGGTGAGAATTCTTCGGAAAAGAGCGGTATTGGTTCGGATTCCCACAATCTCCATTTCATCGAGAGCCCTGGTCAGACGGGCCAATGTTTCCGCGCGGTCGGCTCCCCAGGCAATCAATTTTGCGAGCAGCGGATCGTAGTCGCCGGGCACGGTCCAGCCGGAATAGACGCCCTCATCCAGACGAATCCCCGGCCCATGCGGCTCGCGCCAGGAGAGGATTTGCCCCGGTGAAGGAAAGAAATGATTCTCCGGATCCTCCGCGTAGATGCGGCATTCCATGGCGTGCCCGCGCAAGCTCACATCTTGCTGCGTGATGGCCAATCGTTCGCCCGCAGCCACACCCAGTTGCAGCTTGACCAGATCGAGCCCGGTGACGGCTTCGGTGACCGGATGCTCCACCTGCAACCGCGTGTTCACTTCAAGGAAATAAAAGTTGCGGTTGGCATCCACCAGAAACTCGGCCGTACCCGCGTTTGTATATCCTGCTTCTCGTGCCAGGCGAAGCGCTGCCTCGCCCATATCGCGGCGCAACTCCGGTGTCATAAACGGCGATGGCGCTTCTTCGATCACCTTCTGATGTCGCCGCTGCACGGAGCATTCCCGCTCCCCGAGATAAATGACGTTCCCGTAGGAATCGCCGAAGATTTGCATCTCGATGTGCCGGGGCCGTTCCAGATATTTCTCAATGTAAACGCGCTCATCACCAAAGGCGTTGAGCGCCTCGGAAGCCGCATCGCGCCAGGCGGCGGCCAGTTCATTCGCGCCCGCCACCATGCGCATGCCTTTGCCGCCTCCTCCGGCAACGGCTTTCAGCAATATGGGGTAGCCGATTTCGCCCGCAATGCGGCGCGCTGTCTCGAGTTGTAGGATTGGCTCGCGAACCCCTGGAACCATCGGCACGCCCGCCCGATAAGCGAGTTCACGCGCAGCCGTCTTTGAACCAAGTCGCTCCATCGCCGCAGGCGTCGGGCCCACAAAGGTGATGCCCGCCTCGGCGCAGGCGCGCGGCAGTTCCGGATTCTCCGCCAGAAAACCATAACCCGGATGAAGCGCGTCGCATTCCGCGCGCCGCGCGATATCCATGAGCTTATCGACGCGCAAATAACTCTCGCGCGAAGGGGCGGGCCCGATGGGGTAAGCTTCGTCGGCCATGCGCACATGCAGGGCGGCGCGATCCACGTCGCTGTAAACGGCGACGCCGGTGATCCTCAAGTCGCGGCAGGCGCGCAGAATGCGAACCGCGATCTCCCCGCGATTGGCGATGAGCAGCTTTTTGAACATACTCCGGCAGCCGAGCGCGCGTGCATTCTA